>CAZALU010000065.1:0-18307 GCA_964486075.1 uncultured Verrucomicrobiota bacterium | reverse complement strand
AATAGGTTGTGAAATTGCCTGACAATTAACCACCCATAAATTGTGCTATGGAACCCGAAATCAGGCCTGGCCCGGCGCCTCCCTCGGCTTGAAGCTTTCCACGATCCAGCACGAAAGTTCGCGGTCCGGGGCCTCTACTGTTGCGCGAGTGATGGTGAAAGCCACCCGGCCGGTGTTGTTGGATATCAGTTTCAGGCCGTGCTGGAAATCCCGGAACTTGATCTCACACAGTCCGCGAATGGTTTTGTCCTGGGCGATGCTTTGCTCAAGCAATGCCTTGACCGCATCTTCCTCGAAAACTAATTCCAGCCCATGCTCTTCCCGGAAGCGGTGCGCGAAGTCCGCGATGTCCGCTTTGAGGGTGGCCCGGTGCTGCAGACGGTTTTTGCGCAGCAGGGCTTTGAGCCCGGCCTCGGGCTCGTCAATGGTATCGGTGCTGACTTCGAAGGATTTAATAGAGGTCGATGGTAGTTCGAATTTATAGTTCCGAAAAACTCGTTCCAGGATCGTCATCAGGCCGCGTGCCCCGGTCTGTTCCGCCTGGGCGCGCCGGGCGATTCCGGCCAGCGCTTCGGTGGTAATGGCAAACTCGATCCCGTAGCCTGAAAAATCGCGGCGGTACTGGGTCAGGATGTTGTCTTCCGAAGTCGTGAGAATCTGTTCCAGGTCCGCCGCGGTCAGGGCGTCGCACGTTACCCGCACCGGGAGGCGACCGATGAATTCCGGCTCAAACCCGCCCTCGATGAAATCCCTGGTCTGGGCGCGCCGCAGCAGGTCGGCATCTTTCAGCTCCTCTGCGCCTGCCGCTGCGAAGCCGATCATCGATGATTGGAGGCGGTGCTTGACCTGGTCGGCCAGCTTGTTGAATACGCCGCTAACTATAAATAGGATATGCCGGGTATTGATCGTACGTTGAGCTGGTTTGCCGGTGCGTTGGAGCTGCATCATCGCTTCCATCTGGCCCAGGATATCGGTCTGGCTTTGCAGGTTGACGTCGGTTTCCTCCATCAGTTTGAGTAGGTTGACCTGGACCCCGCGGCCGGAGACATCCCGCCCGGCCAGGTTGGCGGCGGAGGCGATCTTGTCGATTTCATCGATGTAAATAATGCCATACTGCGCTAATTCGATATCGCCGTTGGCCGCCTTGACCAGGTCGCGGACCAGATCCTCGACATCGTGGCCGACGTAACCGGTTTCGGAAAACTTGGTGGCATCGGCTTTGACGAATGGAACGCCTATCAGACGCGCGATACAACGCATCAGGAATGTTTTGCCGACGCCGGTGGGGCCCAGCAGCATGATGTTCTGCTTGGCATATTCTTTCTCGCGCAGGGTAGGGGTGTCTATGCATTGGCGCACGTGGTTGTAGTGATCACCAATGGCGACCGCCAGCACCTTTTTGGCCTCGCCCTGCTGGATCACAAAGCGGTCGAGATAATCGCGGATTTCACGGGGCTTCAAGTTGAAGGTCCGGATGCGTTGGAGTATTTTGGCGGTTTCGGGATTATCCGGGGCAGGGGGCTGGTCGGGCGGGCGACCGTCCGGCGCGACCGGATTGGGCGGATTGAAGCCGGGCATCATACGCGCCTTGCGCATCATCTCCTGCATCTGTTTGTGAAATTCTTCCATCGGATCTTTAGGTTCTTTGTCGCTCATGCTGCCCCTTTCTGTGCTTGAAGTGTACAATACTCAAAGACCTGTCGCCTGGCAACTCAGCAATTCTAATTATGGTTTTGTCGCCCCTGTTGCACAAGGCGGCAGGAGGCTCCGGCCATAATGCGAATTGCTGTATTTACTTGCGGCGTCGGGCGCCCCTGTGTTATCTAAATCAAGGCGCAAAGAAGCTTTGTCGAGGAATATTGCATGATGCTGCTGTTTTTATGTATTGGTCTGATATTGGGTGTTTCGTTTATATGCTCACTGACGGAGGCCTGTTTTCTGAGTATTTCCGAGGCTGATCTCGCCGCCCTGGGGGAGAAATCTCCGCGTCTGGCCGACTTGTTTCGGCAACTCAAGGCGGCGCCCGAAAAGCCGATCGCGGCCATACTGATCGTCAATAACCTGGTGAACATTACCGGGGCTGCCCTGGCGGGCATGTTTTTCAGCAGGCTATTCGGACATAAGTGGATTGGTTTGTTTTCTTTTTTGCTGGCGCTAGCCGTTATCCAGTGGTCGGAATATCTCCCCAAAACCCTTGGGGTCATGTATAAACGAGGGCTGGCGAGCCTGATCGTGCTGCCCTTGGCATCCACCACCCGTTTGCTCGGTCCGTTGATCTTTATCCTTGAACTGATAAACTATCCTTTTTATTCCCGTCGACGGAAAGAGCCACCCGCGGATACGCTGGGCGATATCATGCTCTTGACCCGCTCGGCTTCGATCAACAAACTGATTTCGCACGAACAGGAGGCCATTGTCGCCCGCAGTATCAAGCTCTCCCAAGCCAAGGTGGGCGATATCATGGTGGAACGCGGGGAGATCAAGTATTTGTCGTCGCGCATGTCCATGGCAGAGGCCCTGATCGAATCCCATATCCATAACCACACTCGATACCTGCTGGTCGAGGACAATAACCTGGATCGTGTATTAGGCTTCGTTAACGTTAAGGATATTGTGAGCGCCCTGCAGATCAACCCCGGGGATCCGTCGTTGCGGGGAATCATGCGCCCGGTGACGGAAGTAAAAGAGGAACAGCCGGTCACGGCCCTGCTCACAGGACTGAGCAAGGGCTACCAGCATATTGCCGTCGTCAAGAATGGCGTCGGGAAAACCGTGGGCATGGTGACTCTGGAGGACGTCGTCGAGGCGATCGTCGGCAATATTGATGACGAATACGACGTCTTGCCCGACTATGTGTATCAAATCGCGGAAAACCGTTTTCTGGCCGGGGGCGGTGTCACCCTGAAATCCTTGAAAGCTAAAACCATGTTTGCCCTGCCGGATGAGGCGACTAGCCTGCACAATTGGTTATGCCGCCTTATTCCGGCCGCCCCCACAATCGAACAAAAAATCCCTTACCAGGGGATTGTGTTCTCTATTCGCAAGTTGCGGCGTTCTAAGATTTTCGAGGTGATTGTAGGCAAGCAATAAGCCGCAGGATTGATTATGAATAAACCGACTAAAACAGCAATTATGCTTTCGGCGATCGTGTCACCGGGCGCGGGCCAGTTTTTACAGCGTCGCTGGCTGGCCGGCTCGGTTTACCTGGCCGCATTTCTGCTCTGCATGATTTTTTTAATGATTGAAATTATTCGCCCGATGCTCGCCAATATCCTGATCAGCATCGATTATGCGGCGCGCGTGTCGGATCAGCCTTTTCAGGACTACCGTGTGATTCATATCCTAGCCTGGCTTGGGCTGGGTTTGGCTGTCTACCTGGGCGGCCTGCTGGATACATGGATGGCCTATACCCGCCAGTGCCGCGAATGGGCCATGCAGCATTCCCGCTTGCGGGCAGTGCCTATGCCGACAGAGCCTTGAGAGTCAGACTGCAGGTGCAATTGTGAATATTATTGAAGCCGATTATCTCGTCATTGGCAGCGGCATCGCCGGATTGATGTCCGCTATTCATCTCAGTGCTCATGGCCGGGTATGCGTGCTTACCAAGAAAGACAGCGCTGAAAGCAACACCAATTACGCCCAGGGCGGCATTGCCTGCGTGGTGGCTTCCGATGATACTTTTGAGGCGCATGTCAAGGATACTCTCGTTGCCGGCGACGGCTTATGCGATGAAGCCGTTGTGCGCTCTATTATCGCTTCCGGACCGGCGCGCATCTCCGAACTGGAACGGCTTGGCTTGAAATTCGCTGAGTTGGAAGATCCGCGCGGATCGGGCTATGACCTTGGCCGGGAAGGCGGCCATTCCCAGCGGCGGGTCCTGCATTGCGGCGATATCACAGGTCGGGAAGTTGAACGGATTCTGCTCGATAGGGCACGCGCCTGCCAGGGATTATCTATCCGAGAGCACTGTATGGTTATCGACCTGGTGACTACCGGTTGGCTGGGCTTGAAAGAGCCGAACCGCTGTATCGGGTGTTATTTTCTGGACCAGAATACCGGGAAAATAGGCGCAGTGCGTGCCCCGTGGACCGTGCTGGCCACCGGCGGGGGCGGCAAGGTTTATCTCTACACAAGCAATCCGGATATCGCCACGGGTGATGGGATTGCCTTGGCCTGGCGCGCGGGCGCGCCAATCAAGAACCTGGAATTCATACAATTTCATCCCACTTGCCTCTATCACCCTACGGCCAAGTCGTTTCTGATCAGTGAAGCTGTCCGTGGCGAAGGCGCTGTGTTGGTCGACGCCAGCGGCCGGCATTTCATGGAAACAATAGATCCGCGCGGATCACTTGCGCCGCGGGACATCGTGGCGCGGGCTATTGACCATGAAATGAAAATGAGCGGCGCGCCTTGCGTTTACCTGGACATCCGGTCCAAGCCGGCGGACTTTCTCCAGCGCCGCTTTCCCAACATCTATAGAACCTGCCAGCAATTCGGGTTCGATATGGCCAAAGATTTGATTCCGGTGGTTCCGGCCGCCCACTTTTATTGCGGGGGAGTGGCTGCTGGCATAGACGGCATCACGGAGTTGCCGGGGCTCCTGGCCTGCGGTGAGGTGGCTTGCACCGGTCTGCATGGCGCCAACCGGCTGGCCAGTAATTCGCTGTTGGAAGCGCTGGTCTGTGCCCATGCCATGGCCGAGGCCGTGGGCGCGTTACCGCACGCCAGGCTCAAGGCGGTCATTCCGCCATGGGAAAAAGGCGCTGCCGTTCCTAGCGACGAAGCCGTGCTCATTGAGCATAACTGGAACGAGGTGCGTACCTGCATGTGGGATTACGTTGGAATTGTGCGCACGAACAAGCGGCTGGAACGCGCCTTGCGACGCATCCGTAACCTGCGTCGGGAAATTAAGCAGTATTTTTACGATTACCTCGTCACCACCGATCTCCTCGAACTCCGTAATATCGCGGCGGTGGCCGAGCTGATCATACGTTCCGCGCATTTGCGCCGGGAGAGCCGCGGTCTGCATTATACCCTGGATTATCCCGGCAAATTGCCCGCGCCGAAGGATACGGTCATTCACGATCCGCCCGGCGGCCGCATCGTGGACGACATGCTGGGTGAATGAGCGGTACCGCAATTAACTTTAAGGTGGAGCGGCTTGTCCTGAAGCCGCTTTCCGTTCGCAACGGAGCAGCAGCCTCCGACTTAATGAATCATTCCGATAGTTGATTGCTAGGCATACGGCTTGGTTCGATTTGCTTTTAGCGGTTCCTGATGGCTCTAATCTAATTCCCGGGTTTCCATGTCGTCCTCTTCCAATCCCAAGTAGTGTCCTAATTCGTGCAGGTAGGTCGTGCGTATTTCCTGACGGTAAAGCGTTTTATCCGGTTTTGTGAAATCCCAAATATTTTCCAAGTAGAGAACGATACGGGTGGGCGTAGGCTCGTTCCCAGGGTCGTCCTGCATCGAGGCCCCTTCGAAAAGTCCCAGGGTATCCGGTTCAATACCCTCTGCGACGAGCGCTTTGCGGGGGCGTTTCTCAATAAAAACGGCCAAGGAATCGGCTTTGGATCGCAAAGCCTGCGGCAAAGATCGTAATACGGAGCGCGTTTCATCCAGCGCGGTTCGACTAAGCCATTTCCAATTGTCGCTCATACAGTTAGTTTAACCAAATGACTGGCTCGTGGTCAGCAGCGCAGCAGTTCAGCGCTCACTTTGTATAGGAATTTTTCGCCATAAGGCGGATTCGTCTTACGTTGCCGCTCGCTATGGCGGACAAGTCGGTGGACAATTTTGTAGCCGTCCCGACTCTCCCTGAGGTTGGGACTGGTCGCGGTCTTGGGGAACGCAGACCGACATCATCGATGTCGGCTAGAGTAAGTTGTCCTCGCCACGGTCCTAATTCAGTCATAGAACTGCGTTTGAATTTTGCACGGCGTACGGTGCAAAATTCAGGAATTAACAACATCAGATGTGTCGGCTGTCGTTTTCGTCCTTCAAGGCGTAGCCGGTTTCCTGGCGCTTGAAATTGACCTTGTTTTTCGCCAGGTAGGCTGCATGTACGTCCTTGGCCGACATCCCCAACACTTGGGCCAGCGAGATAAGGAAATGGAACATGTCCACGACTTCGACCCGTGCGTTCTGTTTGTCGAATTTTTGGTATTTGGCCCACCACTTCCAAGGCACGCTATCGGTCAGCTCGGCCAGTTCCTGGGACATGGCCCGGCAGTAGTTCAGGACCCACTCTGGCTGGCGCTCTGCCGGCATGGCAAGCGTATCGACTCCGATGCGCTGGTTCAATTCGCCCTGGAGCCGAAAAATATCTTCAAGCATATCCGACATGGCACGATCCTTTCGTTAAATGTTTGACTTTCAACCTTCAAGCCTTGCGATATAAAAATAAAACGGGTCGCGGATTCCGCGGATTGCACGAATCGTGAAAATGTTTTTTGTCTGTATCAGCGAAATTAGTGCATCTGCGTTTGTTTTGCATTGCACAAATATAGACAATAGCATTCGCGGCGCTTTGTCAAGCGCGCGTCGTCGTTTGCGGACACAAGTTAGTGCCGTACGGATTACGCTATGATCTTCGCTCGCAGAAATCCCCTACGGAACTGCCACGCGCCCGGTCGTTTACGGACGCCCCACCAGAGTCCCCTTCACTACAAAGCTAAAGCTATGGCAGCCATGGTAGGGCGACTACAGTAAAAGCGGTGCCCACTGTAGCTGTAGATGTTTACGTTATTTATCTGAAACCCTATAGCCACGGCATTCTGTTGCCGTGTTCGATCAATTTCAATTGTATATTTTATTTGCGATGCCTTAGCGTTATTTCGCGTCATTTAGCGGGCAGATAGATTTTTGAGAAAATCAGGATTGGCATCAGCCGCCGATTTAGGTTAGGATCTGTTAGTTTTGGTTTGTTTCCGGTGGAGCGCGTTATCTTTAACGCGCGCTGAGTGCTCAGGGAGGGGCAAGCGTTGGCAAAGTCTTGAGACAAGCTGCTCCACCAGGTCAAGCTTTACGGGCGAGACCGCCTGTTCGACAGGGGCGGGTAACATTGGATGGGGATTAGGTACGCGCGGGAACAAAACTATGGAAAATCTTGTGATCATCGGAACCGGGCCGGCGGGCTTGACGGCTGCCATCTACACAGCGCGTGCCAGCCTGAATCCTCTGGTATTGGAAGGCGTCCAGCCCGGCGGGCAACTAGTCTCGACCACCATGGTGGAAAATTTTCCCGGCTTTCCCAACGGCATTGATGGGCCAACCTTGATGCTCGACATGCGCAGCCAGGCGGATCATTTTGGCGCCCGGCTGAAGAGCGGGGAAGTGACATCCGTGGACTTCTCCCGTCAGCCATTCCGAATTGTAGTTGACGGTGGCGAGACCTTAGATGCGAAATCAGTCATCATCGCCACGGGTGCCTGCGCGATTTACCTGGGATTGGAATCCGAAGAAGCCTTGATCGGTCGCGGGGTGTCGGGCTGTGCCACTTGCGATGCCGCCTTATACCGGGGCAAGACGGTGGCGGTGGTTGGCGGCGGGGATACGGCCATGGAGGATGCCCTGTTTCTCACGCGCTTTGCGTCGCAAGTGACGATTATTCACCGTCGGGACCAATTCCGAGCCTCGAAAATAATGAGTGATCGCGTGTTGAGTCATCCTAAAATTAAGGTGCGCTGGGATAGCGTAGTGGATGAGGTGCTGGATGTGGCACGACGGGAAGTCACCGGCTTGCGAATCAGGGATGTCAAGACCGGCGCCATCTCGGAATTGGCGGTGGACGGACTTTTCGTGGCCATCGGGCATACCCCCAATACCGAACCCTTTAGTGAAAAGTTGGCCATGAACGAGCAGGGATATATTATCACCGATCATACCCGAACGAACGTCCCGGGCGTTTTTGCCGCTGGCGATGTCCAGGACCCGATATATCGTCAGGCTATCACCGCCGCTGGATCCGGTTGCATGGCCGCCTTGGAAGCGGGGCGCTATCTCGGCGATGGCTAATGCGGAAGACCCATAACCGCCAGGTCGGGCGAAGCCTACGGCCCACCTGTTGGCTCCGCGGGCCAGTCTGAACCAGAGTCTTCCTCCAAAGATCCTGATCGAGCCCCAGAAATAGGGCTTAACGTGACTTTTCCGCATTCGTTCTTGGCTGCTTGCTATGGATTCACGCAATTGATCCGGCTAACTAATCATAGATGTTCAGGTAATTAACTTCCGAGGATCAAGGAACCCACCCCTCGCTCCTCCAAGGAGGGGATAAGATATGGCAAACCAGTCAGTTCCCCTCCTTGGAGGGGATAGGGGTGGGTTCCCTTAGAACTTCGTCTCGCATTGTTACGTTATTTATCTGAAACACTATAGTGCGCCGTGGCGCACACACGTAGTTGATGGGTGAAAATCCCGCCCCGGCTTGCCTTTGAGATTCACAAAGTGCGGCCTATAAATCGTTTTGTGGCGATTAATCCGCAGGAGTTTCCAAGCTGATCGGCAGAGGCTTGATATGCCAGATGTCCTGGGCATACTCTTTTATGGTGCGATCGCTGGAAAACTTGCCCATACGCGCCACATTCAGAATGGCCATGCGTGCCCAGGCAGCCTTGTCGGTGAAGGTCGTGGCCACCTTCTGCTGGCATTCAAGATAGGGGCGGAAATCGGCGAAATGATAATAGTGGTCGCCGAATTCCACCAATCCTCGAGCGAGCCCGGCAAACAGGTCTGCATCATCCGGCGAAATCTGGTTGTTGCGAATGGCTTCAACCACCCGGCGCAGTTCCGGGTCGGCATCCAGATAAGCGCGGGGCTTGTAAGTCGGGCTTAGTTTGCGAAGTTCTTCAACCCGGTGGCCGAATATAAAGATATTGTCCAAACCCACAGCTTCGGCGATTTCTATGTTGGCGCCGTCCCACGTGCCGATGGTCAGCGCGCCGTTCAGGGCCAGCTTCATATTGCCCGTGCCAGAAGCCTCGGTGCCGGCCGTTGAAATTTGTTCGGATAGGTCAGCCCCCGGCACGATGACCTCCGCCATCGACACATCGTAATCCGGCAAAAAGATCACCTTTAAGCGGCCATCCACGTCAGAATCCAAATTAATTCGGTTGCCGAGGCTGGTAATCAGCTTGATGATGTGCTTGGCCGCCGTGTAACTGGGCGCCGCCTTGGCTCCGAAAATGAAAGTGCGCGGCGTCATGGAAATTCCCGGGTTGGCCTTGATCCGGAAATATAGAGTGATGATGTGCATTGCGTTCAGCAGTTGGCGTTTGTACTCGTGCAGGCGTTTGATCTGTACGTCGAACAGCGAATACGGATCAACCGTTTCGCCCGTGATCTCGCGGATGAGCTTGGCCAGTTGCACCTTGTTCTGGTGCTTAACTTCCATGAAGAGCCCTTGAAATTCGGGGTTGTCCGCGAAGGCTTCCAGGCGCTTGAGCTGGTCCAGATCCTTGATCCAGGCATCACCGATAGTGCGGGTGATAAGGGCGGCCAGATTCGGGTTGCAGACCAATAGCCAGCGTCGCTGGGTGATGCCGTTGGTCTTGTTGTTGAATTTCCCGGGCCAGAATTCGGCGAAATCAGGAAATACGTCCCGTGTCAGAAGGCGCGAGTGCAAGGCAGAGACCCCGTTGACCGAGTGACTGCCGACGATGGCCAACTGGGCCATACGTACTTGTTTGGGGTTTGACTCTTCGATCACGGACATGCGCTTGAGTCGGTTTTCGTCGTCTGGAAAATGGATTGCCACCTTCTGAAGAAAACGCTGGTTGATTTCGTAAATGAGCTGCAGATGGCGCGGTAAAACTTTTTCCATCAGGGGCACTGGCCATTTTTCCAGGGCTTCGGACATGATCGTATGATTCGTGTAGCCCAGTGTGCGCACCGTGAAACTCCAGGCCTTATCCCAGGGTAGGTGAATTTCGTCGCGGAAATAGCGCATGAGTTCGACCACGGTCAGTGAAGGGTGGGTATCGTTCATCTGAATCGCGTTTTTCTTCGGGAATTCATGCCAGTTCTTGTGCTTTTTCTGGAAGCGTCGCATGATGTCCCGGACGGAACAGGTCACCAGGAAATATTCCTGAATCAGGCGCAATTCCCGGCCTGCGCTGGTGTTGTCCGACGGATATAGCACTTTGGTGATAACTTCTGCCCAGTTCTCCTGCTGGACGGCCTTGATATAATCACCCTGGTTGAAGACGTCCAGCCGGAATCCCTCGTGGGATCGTGAACTCCACAGGCGTAGGAAATTGACCGAGTTATTGGCGTAGCCAATGATGGGGATGTCATACGGCAGGCCTTCGAACATCTGCCAGTCGACCCAGACGGGCGAGCTCTCGCCTCGTGGTCCGCGCAGGTTTTCGATGTGGCCGTAGACCAGGACCGGGACGGTGTATTCCGGACGTATCATTTCCCATGGGTAACCGTATTTCAGCCAGTCATCCGGCCGCTCGCGTTGCCAGCCGTTTTCGAGTTCCTGTCGGAACATACCGTGTTCGTAGCGCAACCCATAGCCGTAGGCCGGCAATTCCATGGTGGCCATCGAGTCCAGGAAACAGGCCGCCAGCCGGCCCAAGCCGCCGTTGCCCAAGCCGGCGTCGGCTTCGCATCGGCAGAGGGTCTCCAAGTTCAGGTCTAGTTTTTTCAAAGCCAGGCGCGTTGCTTCCCAAGCCTGCATGCTAATCATATTGTTAGTCAGGAGTCGGCCCATCAGGAATTCGAGGGACATGTAATAGAGTCGCTTAACATCGTGGTCTAAATAGGCGCCCTGGGTTGTGATCATACGTTCCACGGCCATATCCCGGATGGTCATGGCCAGACTCAGATATTTATCGAAATCAGTTGCTGATTCCCAGTTCTTGCAGCGGTCGAATTTTAGATGATGGTGCACACTGCGACATATTTGATCGGCTGTGATTGCCTCGTGAGCACGAAATTCGCATTTGGCGGACTGTTCGTTTTTCTGCATCACTTATCTCTCCGGAGTTAGCTGATGGTACTGAAGCTTTCCTAACATTCTGTTTGATTGAACAATAAGGGATTGCGTTTTGTTTGACAAGCAATATGTATCCCAGGATTCCCATGGCTACGGGTCCGGTGGCACCCTCCAATCTTATGAATGGCGTTATTGACCTGTTTGTCGTAGCGAAACACAAGATCGATGATCTTATCGGTGCCGGGCAGGCCCTTGGCGTAATCGGAGATCGACATTTCAAGCGGCACCCGGCCGGGTGCCTTAAAGGCCCAGGCGTTTTAAATTCTTATTTTTGCATTCATAGTTGCCATCTCAAACCGCACTATTGGACCGGTTCGCACAGGGCAACCAATCTCAAGGCGTTGCCGGAATATATTTTGGACAAGGCTTCCCGTGGCAGATCGAGGCTGTTCAACAAGTTCTGGTGCCTGTTGTCGAAATCGTCCCGCGCGTAGAGAATCCGGTCCTGGAATTCCAGCAAAAAGTCCCGGGCGAAGGCCGGGTCGCGGTTCAGTGCGTTGTGACCTGACCCGGCTGAAAGATCGCAATATAAGTTCGGGTACTGCCGGAGCATTGCTATGATTTTTCCACCTGGCGTGACTTTGCCGGCTGGGTAGGCCGCTTGGTCGTGTTGGCCGTCGCCGGACAGGTGCGCCCAGAAACCAGGCGCATGCCCGCAGAAAATCGTTTCTGGGCAGGCTTGGATGGCGCGTTCAAAAGCCTCGATCCCGCCGCCATACCACCAGTTGGGGCGCGGGTATTTTGCGCCGGTATCGAATTCATAATCGAGATGGACCGTGACCGGCAGTTGAAGTTTGGCGCATTCGCGGAACATTCGCAGGGCGTCCCGGTTGTCATACATCATGCGCAGTTTCAATTCTCCGTAAACGCGCACGCCGTAAATCGCGACGGCTGCGTTGAGTTGATCGAGAGCTTCCGGACGACGCGGGTCGGGCGCGTAACCCAGCACAAACTTGCCCGGCGCCCGCTCGGCGTAAGAAAGGCAACGCGCAAAGGGGATCGGACCCGATGCCGCCGCGCTCTGTGGAATTGCAAAGCTGCCCTGCTCGTATTCGTCCGGCGGACATTCCCAGCTTAGAAGCCAAGTGACGTCTATCTTGAACTTGGCCATATTGGCCAAAACCGCGCCCAAGTCATGGCCGTGCCAGTCGGGATGGTTATGAGAGTCAATAATCATGCGTAGCACTCCTTCGCTTGTAACCGAAGGCATCGTCGGAAGCGATTGCCTTGTCGAACAAGATGTCACCCGCGTGTTTCTCCTCTTTGCCCAGTAATTGCCTGCTTGGCCATGGAGTGCTCCGCACTTTTGGGGCACCATTGACCGCCAGCTTTCCAATCCTTGCCTGTATAGCTTGTCATCGTCCAATGCGTTGGCGCCTTTTCCACGCGAACCTCTGCCAGCACTATAACACCTCATCCACACAACCGCTATAGCATGCCATAGGCAGACCCGCCTCTGGCGGGCAAACCAAGATCGCAGGGATTCCGCCTGTGGCGGATCCGCCTTCGGCGGAAAACCCTGCGCTACCTTGGGTTGCTGGCTCTAGCCTGCCTGAGTGTTTTGGGTAAATAAGGCAATAAGTAACTGCTGTAGGCATCGCCTGATGCCACAATCAGGCCAGTCCGCCAAACAGGGCGGTGGAGAGGTAACGCTCTCCGGAATCAGGCAGGATAACTACAAACGTTTTGCCGCGGAATTCCTCCTGCCGTGCCAGGCGGGCGGCGACGGCCATGGCGGCGCCGCCGGAGATACCGGCTAGGATGCCTTCCTCCGCTGCCAGCCGACGAGCCATCTCCATGGCTTCGTCGCCGCCTGACGGCTCGACCCGGTCCACGAGCGATAGATCCAGGACTTCGGGGATAAAATTCGCTCCGATACCCTGGAGCGGGTGGGGGGCCGGCTGCAGAGGCCGGCCGGTAAGCTGTTGAGCGATCAGAGGGCTGGCAGCCGGCTCAACTGCCACGCATAAGACTTGCCGGCCCCGCGTTTTCTTAAGGTAACGCGAGATACCCGTCAAGGTACCGCCGGTGCCGACACCCGCCACCAGCACATCTATTTTGCCGTCGGTATCGTTCCATATTTCCGGCCCCGTGGTCTGCTCGTGAATGGCCGGGTTGGCCGGGTTCTTGAATTGCTGGGGCATGAAGTAACGGTCGGGCGCAGCGGCGGCCACCTCCTCGGCCTTGCGCACCGAGCCGGACATGCCCAGAGCGCCGTCGGTTAGGATAACCTTGGCGCCCAGGGCCTGCATGAGTTTGCGGCGTTCGACGCTCATGGTGTTCGGCATGACCAAGCTGACCTTGTAGCCGCGCGCGGCGCCGACAAAGGCCAGGGCAATACCTGTGTTGCCGCTGGTGGGCTCGATGATTTCCATACCCGGCTTGAGCGCGCCGCGCTTTTCGGCGTCCCAGACCATGGCTGCGCCAATCCGGCACTTGACCGAGTAGGCGGGGTTGCGTCCCTCGGTTTTGGCGAGGACCAAGGCGCGGGATGCAGCCACAATTCGACGCACCTGCACCAGCGGTGTGCGCCCGATCGAGAGCGAGTTGTCGGCGAAATAGTTCATTTTATGAAATGAATTGTAACTACGAAATGCACGAAACACACGAAAAAAGAGAGTCGGAACCTATCCGCTTACTTAACTTGTGTTACAACTATAGCTTTGTCCACTTCCTCGCGCAGGATGCGTTCGAGTCCCTGTTTGATGGTCATGGTGGCGTGCGGGCAGGAGCCGCAGGCGCCCTTTAATCTGAGCTGGACATCGGTTCCGGCGATGCTGACAACTTCCATATCGCCGCCGTCGGCCTGCAGCATTTTTCGCATTTCTTCAAGTTTTGCGCGTATTTTCTGTTCCATGTTTGCTTCCTTTCATTATGTTGTGTTCGACGTTTAGCTTTTTCCCCGTATTTTTTTTTCTGTTCAGGGCAAGAACAATCAGAATCAGCGCTGTTTTATCTATTGTTTCATATTCGTCTCACTTTACCCCGGCGCCGCTGGGCAGGTCGCCGTCAATTGTGACCAGGCGCATAGTCGTGCCGTGCGCGGCCGCCAGCAGCATGCCGTTGGATTCCACGCCGCGTATTTTAGTAGGTTTGAGGTTGGCGACGATAAGCACCGTTTTTCCAGGCAGGTCCGTCGGGGCGTAATGCTGGGCAATCCCGGCCACTATTTGGCGTTTCTCGTTGCCCATTTCTACCTGCAGTTTCAGAAGTTTGTCGGCACCTTCGATTTTTTCGGCGCTCAGGATCCGAGCGGTCCTGAACTGGCTTTTGGCGAAATCGGCATATTCGATCTGTTCCGCCTGCGGCACCGTGGCGGATGGCGGAGTTTTGGTGCCCGAAACCGCTGGCGTAATGCGTGGGAAAAGGATGACCGGGTTGCCCAAAGCAGTGTTCGGTATCAGTTTGCCCCATACGCTGAGCTGGTCCAGCTTCGGCGTTTCTGCGGCGAGGCCCAAGGTTTGCCGCAGGATGATCATTTTGTTCGGCATAACAGGGTAGAGCAGGCCACTGATAATCCGTAGGCATTCCGCGGCATGGTACAAAACCGTATACAGGGGTTGTTTGTCCGCCTGCTTGGCCAGGGTCCAGGGCTGGCGCTTTTCCAGGTAGCGATTGGCCTCGCGCACGGCGGCGATGACGGAAGCCAGGCCGAGATCCAGGCGCATACGCTCAATGCTTTCCTGCATTGTTTTCACCGCGCCCAGGGCCGCCTCCTGCAGAGCTGCCTCCTCGGAACCGGTTTGGCCGGGCGTCGGAATCTTGCCGTCGCAGTAACTGGCAACCAGTTTCGTGACGCGGCTGAGCAGGTTGCCGACGTCGTTGGCCAGGTCGGCGTTACAGCGCCGGATGAAGGACTCCTCCGAGAAATGGCAGTCTTGGCCCAGGGTCATCTCCGCCATCAGGAAGTAGCGGAAAGCGTCCGGGCCGTAGCGTTCGGCCATATCCATGGGGTTGACCACGTTACCAGCGGTTTTACTCATCTTGCTTTCGCCGAGCAGCCACCAGCCGTGGGCAAAAATTGTTTTGGGCATGGGCAGGCCCATGGCCTTGAGCATGGTTGGCCAGTAGACCGTGTGCGTGGTCAGGATATCCTTGCCGATCAGGTGGTAGTTGACCGGCCACCAGCGCCGGAAACGCTCGTCATCCTCCAAGTAGCCAGCGGCGCTGATGTAATTGACCAGGGCGTCGAACCAGACGTAAGTGACGAACCCGTTATCGAAGGGTAGGTCGATGCCCCAGTTCAGACGGCTTTTAGGACGCGAAATACAGAGATCGTTAAGCGGTTTCTGGAGAAAGCCCAAGGTCTCGTTCCGGCGGAATTCCGGCTGAATAAATTCCGGATGCTCATGAATGTACTGGGTCAACCAGTCCTGGTACGCGCTCATCTTGAAAAAATAATTTGATTCAGAGATCCGCTCCAGGGGGCGTCTGCACTCAAGGCACTTTCCGTCCGGCAGATCACGGTCGGTGTAAAAACGTTCGCAGGGCACGCAATACCAGCCGTCGTATTCGGCCCGGTAGATTTCGCCCTTGTCGTACAAGGCCTGGAGGATTTTCTGTACAACGCGGGTGTGACGCGGCTCGGTGGTGCGGATAAAATCGTCATGGGTGATGCCCAGTTTTTTCCAGAGTGCCTGGAAATGGATAACGGTCCGATCGGCTTGTTCCTTAGGACTGATACCAGTTTTTTCGGCCGCGCGCTGTACCTTCTGTCCATGTTCGTCGCTGCCAGTCAGGAAAAAGGTGGGGACGCCTCCCAGACGGTGATAGCGAGCCAGCACATCCGCCAGAACAGTCGTGTAGGCGTGGCCGATGTGAGGCGTGTCATTGACGTAATAAATCGGTGTGGTCACGTAAAACGATGTTAGTTTCATTGATTCTCCCTTGTTCAACTGGAGCATATTATAGCCGCTGAGCCGAGAATGGAAACAATTTATTACGGAATACAGGGAATAGCCAGGGCTAATTCTTCGGCGCATGTAAGGAATAGGTAGAGCAGGCTTTAAGCCTGCTATGCTTACGGGCAACCCACGCCAGGATAAACCCGGCGCTACCTTCGGAATGTTGACAACTCACCCGGAGATAACTTCCCTTCATGAATAAGCCCTGAGGAATAGCCTTGCTGGCGGGACTTGGGTTAGGCTAATCCTCGGCAGAAGGAACAAACCTAAAAAGAGCATTTTAACTACGAAATGCGCAAAACACGAAGGGCTTGTTATGCCGGAATTGATATGTTACAGTTTTCAGTTTTGAAAGGAATAGTCAATTATGCAACCAACCACGATTAAATTATTCAGCGAGGCTAAAATCGCACCGGTTGATCCGCGAATATTTGGCGGATTTTTGGAACACCTGGGCCGGGCTGTGTACGAGGGCGTTTATGATCCCGAAAGCTCGCAGGCTGATGCCGATGGGTGCCGCAAGGATGTCATGGCTGCGCTGCGACGCTTGAACATGACCGCCATGCGCTACCCGGGCGGCAATTTTGTATCTGGCTACCACTGGCAGGATGGCGTTGGGCCGCGCGATATACGTCCAACGGTGCGCGAACTGGCCTGGCAGAGCGTGGAACCGAACCTGTTTGGAACAGACGAATACATTGGCCTTTGCCGGAAAATGGACTGGACCCCGATGCTGACGGTTAACCTGGGCACGGGCACCCCGGAAGAGGCCTGTAACTGGGTGGAATACTGTAACTGCCAGCCCGGCACACGCTATGCCGATCTGCGAGTCGCAAACGGGGAAAAGGAGCCGCACGCCGTCAAGCTCTGGTGTCTTGGCAACGAGATGGACGGCGACTGGCAGCTGGGGCATGTCCCGGCCTTGGAATACGCCATTCGCGCCCAGCAGTCCGCCAAGCTAATGAGAGACGCGGATAAATCCATCGAGTTGGTCATCTGCGGTTCATGCGGTACGGGTCTGCCGACCTACATGGAATGGGACCGCCAGGTGCTCGAATACTGCGGCACCCTGCATATGCCCGAATACATCAGCCTGCACCGCTACGTCAACAACCCCGACAATAACACGCCGAACTACCTGGCCGTCACGAACTCCATTGATCGTCAGATTGAGGATGCAGACGCGGTGTGCCGGTTCGTCCAGGCTAGGCATCGGAGCAAGAAACGTGCGTACCTGTGCTTTGACGAATGGAACGCAACGAACAAATCCGGGACGCAGGACGATGGCATGTTCCCCCGCCACCTGGCGGAAGTGACGTACAACCTTGAAGACGCGCTCGTCGTGGCCGGCTTCCTGCACAGCTTCATCCGCCACGCCGATGCGGTGAAAATAGCTAACATTGCCCAGATCGTGAACGTGATCGCGCCGGTCATGACCCAGGGGGATCAATTGTTTATCCAGACAATATTTCATCCCTTTGAGATGTTCTCCAAGCGGCGCCAAGGTGATGCCTTGAGAATTTTCCTGGACGGCCCATCCTACGAGTCGAAAGAACATGGGGTAGTTCCCTATATTGACGCCAGCGCCATCCTGGATGGCAAGCGGCTCAAGGTGTTCCTGACGAATCGACATGGTGAGGAGACGGCGGAGGTGTGCGTGGCCCTTGCTGATGGCGCTATTGTAGCGCGCGAGAGCGCGGAGCTGCTGACGGGTCCCGGTGCCAAGGCGTCCAATTCGTTTGAGCACGAAAATCTTGTCACCGCTGGCCCCTTCGAAGGTATCACGGTGGCGGAAGGCCAGGTGCGCTGCAAGCTGCCCCCGTTGTCTTTCGCCGCGATGACTTTGAACCTGGGATGAGTCGTCGGCCTTGCGGAAAAAGAGCAAGAACGTGTGCCGCTTGTAACGCGATACACACCTGAAGTAGGTGTTGTGCTATATTAGAATTGCTGGCAATAGACAACATGTTGTTGTTTGCGTCAGACGCGAAAATGGGCGCTTGTGAAAAATGTTTGTCTAGCGATTTTTGTTTTTTTTCTCGCGGGCTTCCTGCCCGAAGCCACGTTGGGTGTTCCCAACAACTGGCTTGGTGGCGCGAGCGGGTACTGGACCAACGCGGCAAACTGGAGCTTCGGGACGGTGCCCACCAATGACGACGAAACGGTCATTTCCAGCAATGCCAGCGTTACGGTAATCCTGGACCAGAGCGCGACCATCGGATCCCTGACCCTGACGAACAGCAACGCTAGCGCCTGGAGCACTCTCTTGTTCTCGAACGGGGCTACGCTGCTGACGGCTTCAAATGTGTTTGTCAGCGGGCGCGGTCAGATTACCCACGCCGCCAATTCTGATAAAATCATACTCATACCCAACGTCCAAACGCAACCATCCGCGCTGCCGGCCGGT
>CAZALU010000064.1:0-18669 GCA_964486075.1 uncultured Verrucomicrobiota bacterium | reverse complement strand
TGCATAGCACCATCCGTTTAAGCCCCTGTTTAATGGTTGGAACGTTGAAATTTATTTTCAACCCATTTCTAAATCAGCCAAAAACCCGTTTTCGACCGGCGTTGACATTCAGATTACAAGAAAAGTGTCTTGAGGAGTACGCGTTGCGCGTGGCAAGCAAGTTTACACCGCTCAAAGCGGGGTCGCTCCGCCAAGAGAGGTTGGCGAACAGCATGGCCGAGTCATACGCTTAAGCGCAGATTCGGATCGGTGGCGGGTCACGCGGTGCCTATTGGTCTGGGGCTGCCGCAAACAGGCGTTTCATGGTCGCGTATGATTGGCGGCGCCGCCGCCGGTCACGAGAGACGACGCCGTAGGGGGCGATTGCGCCCAACCCCAGCATGCCGCCCGGCCAGGGATGGTCGGCATAAATCCATTGGGTGAAACCGCGGCAATGGGGTGAGGCCAGCATGCCGCGACACTCAGTTTCGATCACCTGGGACTGCACGTCTTCTCCGCCGATCGCGCCCTGCGTTCCGTCGAACACAAAGTAGCCAAATTCGGTCACCAGGATGGGCTTGGCCGGGAAGCGGGCGTGGAGCGCGTTGATGCCGTCGGTCCAGTACTTGCCCGACTTGCTCAGGTCGTAGTGCGGGCCTTCCTTCTCTCCTTGGACGACTGTCGGGTAATCGTTGATGCAAATCACATCGTCCTCTTCGAAGCGTGGCGCGGTCGGCCAGTGGTGCGAGACGTGCGTCGCTAACCGCGTCGGATCCAATTCTTTGACCTTGCGGATCAGGGTGGCATTGCCCCGGGCCATGGCTTCTTCCTCGTCCCATGTCTCATTGCTGACCGACCAGAAGGCGACCGAGGGGTGGTGCATGTCGCGGCGAATCATGACTGCCAGCATATGTTCCGCGGTGGCCAGCTTTTGGGGCAGGACTTCGGGAGAACGGCTTTTTTCACCCCAGAGCGAATACAATGGCACTTCGCCCATGGCGAGCAGACCGAGCTCATCGCAAATATCCAGCGCGCAGGGATCGTGCGGATAATGAGCGAAGCGGACGAAGTTGGCGCCCATGGCCTGCATGTCGGTCAGGTCGCGCCGCACGGTGGCTGGATCCTTGGCCATCCTCGTGACCGACGAATCTTCGTGCAGGTTAAAGCCCTTGAGAAAAATCGGTTTGCCGTTCAGGCGGATGTGCGCATCGCGGATGTCCAGCGTGCGAAACCCCGTGCGCCGCTCGCAGGAGTCTGTCGCGCCCTTAGCCCCTTCGAGCCGGACATGGACCGGGTAGAGGGCAGGGGTTTCCAGCGACCACCGAGTCACTCCTTTGATGACGCCTTCGAGGACGAATGAGCTGCTTGCCCCGGGCTGGACCTCCAACCTCTCTGTTTTCAATACGGCCCATGGCGTGCCATGGGCATCATCTTCGACTGTGGCGGTCAGGCATCCGGTCCACGCGTGTTGCTCGTTGTTATGAATCTTTCCGCATACTTGCAGGCTGCCGCCTTCCTTTGCTGCCGCGCCATTGATCTGGACTTCGTCCAACCAGACCTGGCCGGTTGCGGCAAGGGTGACATCGCGCAGGATGCCCGCGTACGAGCGCCATCCGAGTTCATGGGCCGGGAGATCCCCGTCGAAGCGGACGCAGTTATCTACCAGGATGGCCAGGCAGTTGGGGCTGCCGGCCTTCACCTGGGCGGTGATGTCGATCTCGAAAGGAATAAAACCATGCCGGTGTTCCGTGACCAGGCTGCCGTTCACGAAAACCCGGCAATGGTAGTTCACGGCGCCGAATTGGAGCAGGATGCGACGGCCCGCCCATGATTCGGGGATGTTAACCGAGCGCCGGTACCAGCCGTTGGTGCTTGCCAACTCTAGTTGGGGCAGGGCGTCTGCAAAAGTGCCCGGCACTGGGCCGTTGAGCCAGGCGGTGTCGTCGAAGTCAGGTGCCGCGTATCCGAGCTGTTCGCCGTGGCGGAGCAGGTCGAGCTGGAAACGCCACAAGCCGTTCAAATCAAGGCTGTTTTGCATGGTAATGCTCCTGGATTGTTTTCCGACGCCTTGAACTCACAATGTCCGTTCACGTCGATAATATAAGATCGAGCGCCGATGCTTGTCCATAAATTTATTGAGGTCGAGATGGTCAATATTGGCGAGTGTCCGGATGATGTGTTTTGGAACGCCTAGTTGAGTCTCCTGGAATCGAGCGGGTGGCGCGCGGGAAGCGCTATCACATTTCAGGGATCGACCGGATCGAACCGGACGGTCTTTTCCCGAAGATTGATTTGGTGGACGATGAAGCGATACGAACGCCCGTTGAGTTCAACCGCGATGGCATCGTTGACACCGAGCACCTGCTGGTTGACGGTGGCGAAGATCTGGCTGCCGGTCTGCATCACGCCTTTCACCTGCAGCAGGGCGCGAGCCTGGTCCCATTCTTTGCTGACAGGCTGATGCGCGAGCTGGATATCATCGTGGGGTATCAAGCCCATGATGCGCTGTTTAACATTGGTCACGTTGGACCCAGACTGGTAATTGGCAGTCTGAACCGGGGCAGATTGTGAGGTTGGCGGTAAACCGGCAGCCGGTTGCACAGGCATTACGGAAGTTGGCATGGGCGCACGGGGCTTAATAATCTGATCGGCTATGAATTTCGTCAGCTTTTGTTTTAAGGTGGAGTCTGTCTGCTGGTTGACGATGATTTCAGACTCGTCCGAAAAGAAACGGCGGGCGCCCACACCGGCTTGAGCAGGACTGAAGCGAGCATCAAGGCGCCGCCGAACAGGGCCGTCAAAAACGGGGTTTTGGCTTCGCTCCAATGCTGGATGGAGAAAATGATCGAGTAAATTCCACTACAAAATAACATCAGTAAGCCATGCACCCATCCTATCCGGAAAGCCACGACCAGGAGCCAAACTCCGGCAAAGAGCGCTTCCAGAAAGCCGAATATAAACAGGGCGCCTAGTATTGTTTCCATATAGTAATTGTTGCGGTTGGCTGGTTGCCCGGACCGTCGCAAACTCGGCCGGGGACGGTCAAGCCAAAAAAGTGGACGCTGGCGGGCGGGCGCATGGCAGTTTCGTAGGGGGTTTCTTCGAACGACTTTTTGGAGTGCGGCGGCTTTCCGCCACAGCGGACCCGCTACGGGCGGGGGCGCCGCTTTGTTATACCGAGGCGTAAAACAAGCCCATGATTGCCATGCAGCGCGATAATTGCCCAACTTTTATTTACTGCGGGAATGATACTTCAGGACGAAAGTGGCGTTAAGCCGCCGCATAAATGAACGAACAATTAAATCATGTCAAATAAATTTTTCCTTTTTTAAATAAAAATGTTGTGTTTTTTTTAAGAATCGTGCTAGTAATGCCTGAATTGAAGACATTGGTTTGTCTTCAAAGGTCGGTTAAACCCTTAAAAGGAGAGCGGTCAAATGGCTGAAAAGAGCAAAACGAAGAGTCAGATCATTGCCGGGATCGCGGAACAGGCGGAAATTAGCAATAAACAGGCCAAGGCTTGTCTCGAAGCCCTGGTCGCCATAGCCTATAAGGAAGCCGTCAACGGATTCAAAATCCCCGGTCTGGGCAAACTGGTGGTTCGGGATCGCAAGGCCCGCATGGGCCGCAATCCGGCGACTGGCGCGACTATCCAGATCGCCGCCAAGCGCGTCCTTAAATTCCGTGTGGCCAAGGATGCCAAGGATGCCATCCTGAAATAAGGATTGTTTGTGATTAGAGGCAGGCCGTTCCGCTTCCGAAAATTCCGACTGAACTGAAAGTCGGATCCGGGAGGAGTGGGGCGGCCTGTCTTGTTTTTTGGCCCGGAGCGGTTCAATCCAGTTGCATGAGGGGATCAATGTTTGTTCTTGCAGTGCCCGATGTATAGATGTTCAGGTAATTAACTTCCTTAGAATTTCGTCTCGCATTGTTACGTTATTTATCTGAAACACTATAGTTGCGTCAAAACCGCCTAATTCAATGCGTGGTAATTTTAAAAAGGTACGGCCCGACTATCAGTCGGGCCGTCCGATCGATCACAAACCAGCGGGACAGGCTGTCCCGCCCTACTTGGGGATAAAGTTGATCAGCAGCTGCCGGTCCTAATTCAATCTGATAGGAATTTGTTTCCGAATATGCGTAAAAAACATTCAACAGAATCAGGCGCTGGCGTTGCCCTCCCCGGGCAGGCGCTGACCGTGACCGTGATCCAGAACAGTGCCGGGCGCGATCCGGCCGAAAACCTGTCCCGCCTCGAGCATCTGCTTTGCGGCGTTCCCGCCGGCGATCTGCTAACGCTGCCGGAGGTGTTTGCCATCCGGGGCCGGGAAGAGGATTACCGCGCCCAGGCCGAAAAAATTAGCGGCCCTTTTGTGCGCCGGATATCAGCTCTGGCGGTCAAGCGTCGTGAATGGGTGCTGGCGGGTAGCGTGCTGGAAAAAGCGGGCCGTGACGTTTTCAATACCAGCGTGCTTATCGATCGCGCCGGCGCGATCGCGGCTGTCTATCGTAAAATCCATTTATTCGAGGCCTATCTTGACGACGGACGGGTTATCCGTGAAAACGACGTCTATCGCGCGGGTAACACTCCGACCCTAGTGGAGATTGAAGGCTGGTGTTGCGGCCTGGCCATCTGCTATGACCTGCGTTTCCCCGAGCTGTTTCGTCGCTACGCGCAGCAGGGCGCCCATCTCTTTTTAGTGCCATCTAATTTCACCCAGAAAACTGGCAAGGCCCACTGGGAAATCCTGTTGCGCGCCCGGGCGATCGAGAATCAGGCATTTGTAGTGGCGCCGAACCAATGCGGGGTAAATCCCTGCACCAACATTGTCAGCCACGGGCACAGCATGGTCATCGGCCCCTGGGGCGCAGTGCTGGCCCGGGCCGGCGACGAGGAGCGCGTCTTGCGAATCACGCTGGATCCCGCCGACCTGGCCCGCACCCGCAGCCGGATCCCCGTGCTTCAGCATCGGCGGTTGTGATTGAGCATGGCGCGTGATCCCCTGACATCTTTCCGATTTTTCTTTTTGCATAAACGCTAAAAACTGGAAATGTTCTGCTTGGAAATATTGACACATCCCTGCTTGATATCTTATGCTATCCCTAAAAATTCAGATCATAACCAATGGGGTCGGCTTCAAAACAAGGAAACGAAACATGGAATTTAACAACAACCTGATTTTACTGGTAATCCCGGTTATCATCGGTGTCGTCATCCTCGCTGTGCATCGTTTTAGCAAGCCTCGTTGAAATCCGGCCAAGGATATTCCGCAGACGTTTAATCGATCAGGGGGGTGGGACAGGTGTTGGGGTGGGCGATAGAGGACTCGAACCTCCGACCCCTACCATGTCAAGGTAGTGCTCTAACCAACTGAGCTAATCGCCCGCAAGAAGAAAGAACTGAATAATACAAAATATTTCCTCTCTGTCAAATTGTGATTTATCGAGATTACCCTTTACCGCCGTAACAATGCAAAGTACTATAACAAAAGTATAGATGTTTCTAAACGCTCATTGTGGAAAAAACAAATAAAGGAAGAAAATGGAAACTCAAAATCAAAACCAGGTCAGCTCTATTCCTCGCATTGGTGACAAGGCTCCGGCGTTCAAGGCAGTCACGACCCAAGGCGAGATCAATTTTCCTGAACAGTATTCCGGAAGCTGGGTCATTCTCTTCAGCCACCCGGCGGACTTTACGCCGGTTTGCACTTCGGAGTTTATGACCTTCGCTTCAATGGAAGAGCAATTTACGAAAGCCAACTGCAAATTAGTAGGGCTGTCGATAGATGGGCTCTACAGTCATATTGCCTGGTTGCGTACCATCAAGGAAAAAAATCCAATACAAGGGGATGAAAAATGTGGAGGTTACGTTCCCCTTGATTGAAGATATTACGATGGAAATAGCCGGCAAATACGGGATGATTCAGCCCGGCGAAAGCTCAACCAAGGCGGTGCGAGCCGTGTTTTTCATTGATCCGAAAGGAGTCATCCGGGCCATTATCTACTACCCGCTTAGCCTGGGCAGGAACTTTGATGAACTGTATCGGGTAATCATTGCCCTCCAGACAGCGGATGCCTTTTCGGTGGCGACACCAGCCGATTGGCGCCCGGGGGATGATGTTATTGTTCCTACTGCCGGTTCATGCGGCGTCGCCAAGGAACGCATGGAAGCAAAGCAGGATATAACCTGTTACGATTGGTTCTTCTGCACCAAGAAGCTCACTAAAGAAAAGGTTTTAAGCACCATTCTTAAATGAACAACATGGCTCCAATCAAAATCGGAATTGCCGGCTCGCGGTTTGCCGCGACCTTTCACCTGGAATCGTACCGCCAGGTGAGCGGCGTGGCGGTCGAGGTGGTCGGGGTGTACTCGCAAACGAAGGAGAGCCGCGAAGCGTTTGCCAGCGCCCACGGTTTGAAGGCTTTTGAATCGTTCGAGGAGTTGGCCCGGGCCGTGGATGTGATTGACCTGTGCGTGCCCGGTTACCAGCATGAGCCGATGTGCTTGCGCGCTGCCGAGCTGGGCAAGCATATCATTGTCGAAAAACCCTTTACCGGCGCCTACGGGCCGGGCACATCCGGCTGGCGCGGCGACCAAGCTGATAAGCAGGTGCTGTTGGAAGAGGCCGTGCAATCCGTACGGCGCATGTTAGACGCTGTTGCCCGGCACGGTGTGAAGCTGATGTACGCCGAAAACTGGGTGTATGCGCCTGCGATCCAGAAGGAAGCCCAAATCCTGCGGGCCACTAAGGGACAACTGCTCTGGATCCACGGCGAGGAAAGTCACAGCGGCAGCACCAGCACGGCCTACGGGGACTGGAAACTCTCCGGCGGCGGTTCGTTGGTGGGCAAGGGCTGTCATCCTCTGACCGCCGGTCTGTATCTGAAACGGGTGGAAGGGCTGGCGCGGCAGGGCCGGGCCATCCGTCCGCAAACCGTTAGTTGCCGCACCCATGCCATCACCCGCAATCCGGCCTTCGACGACCGCCAACATCTGCGCACGGATTACAAGGATGTTGAAGACTTTGTGCAGGTGCATCTGACTTTCGAGGACGGCATGCTGGCCGATATATTTTCCTGCGAGCTGGTGATGGGCGGCGTGCATAACTGGCTTGAGGTATACGCCAACAACCACCGCATGCGCTGCAATATTAACCCGGTGGATGCCAATGTGCTCTATAATCCTGTCGAAGACCAGCTGAAGGATGTCTATATTTCTGAAAAACTGGGCACCAAGCAGGGCTGGAGTTTTCCGGCGCCGGATGAAAACTGGATGACTGGCTACCCGCAGGAACTGCAGGATTTCATGGAATGCCTGCGCGACGGGCGCGAGCCGCAGAGCGATGCCGCGCTGGCTGCGGATACGGTTGCCACCCTCTACGCCGCCTATCTTTCAGCCCAGAACGCCGGCCGGGAAACCGATATTCCCAGGCTGGATTGAGGGCGGTCGTGCGGGGAATAACAAGTCAGGACGAGTTCGTAATAATCCGGGGTGTAGCAGCGTTCTATGAACGCGTAGTTTTTTCCTGATCCGCTCGTAGAGCGGGGCTACCAGCATAGCGTTCAGCGAAAGTCAAAACCCACACCTAACCCCAAGGATGATTTTTCAAGCTAACCAGCTCCCTTCCTTGGAGGGGCAGGGGTGGGTATATTGAGGTTAAAACATGCGCATTTTCAGTGCGCAATAATTCCAATTATTTTGCGCATTCGTTGCTTGACCAATGGCGGTTAATTTGTTATAAATTAATCGTTTTTATTTACAACGCACCCGTGGTGAAATTGGCATACACGCTAGGTTCAGGTCCTAGTGGCCGCAAGGCTGTGGAGGTTCGACTCCTCTCGGGTGCACCCTCCTACACGAAGCCGCGATGGTGGACAGGCTTGAGGGTATGCCATTCTTCATCATCCCCTGCAACCATCACCCATTCTGTATCAACTAGCCCGCAAACGGATTTTCTAAGGGATACAGGTTACCCGGTTTCCGCGGGGTATAGACCGGCGCCACTCCCAGCAGGGCTGCCGCGTCGAACAAAACCCGACCGGCATGGTTAAAGGCCAGTGCGACGTGATGCGGAAACTGTTTTTCCAGCAAAACGTGACGGTAAAATCGCCCGAAATATGGCACTCCGATGATGCCGATTCCGCCGAACGACGAGGGGTCGGCATCCAGCACATGACCCTCGGCGAGGTAGGCGTGGCTGCTGCCACTGGGATCCGCTTGTATGCGAAATAGTGTGGCCTGACCCGGCGCCAGCCGGCCTTCGAGCGTGCCGCAGGTTATATTAGGCCGCACGTTAGGTTCCAGCAGACGCCGCATGATGAGCTGGTAGCTCATGGTGTAGCCGGAACATAAGTTGCAGCTGGGCGTGTTGCCGCAATGGAAGCCCATGAACAGATCGGACGGGCCCGCGCCCTTGGAGTCCGCGATCTCGATATCGTGCGGTACCGTGTTGTTGATGTCGAGCAGGGTCACCGGCCTGAGCGAAGCCAGCTGGGCCATGTATTCCGAAATCGCCCCGTAAATATCAACCTCGCAGGCCACGGGAATGCCCCGCCCGGTGAGTCGGCTGTTGATATAGCAGGGCACGAATCCGAATGATTTTTCAAACGCCGGCCAGCACTTGTTGGCGAACACCCCGAACTGGCGCGAACCCAGGTTGGCTTCAAAGAACGAAACCAGGGCTACCTCCAGCTGGGCCAGAGCCTTGAGCTTTTGCGGGAAGCAATTGCCTTTGCCCAGTTCCCGGGCCATGTCCTTGGCGACCGCTGCAATCTCTTTCTTTTTGCTTTCCGCCGCGTGGAACAGGTCCAATAGGTCCAACTCAGAGTTTTCCATTACCTCGATCCCCAGTCGGTACAGGGGCGCGATCGGCGCGTTGCAGGCATAGAATTCCTGTGGACGCGGACCAAACGCGAAAACCTTCAGGCCGCGTACGCCGATCAGGACTCTGGCCACGGCCTTGAAATCGGCCACCATTTCCACGATCTGTTCGGGCAGTCCTACGGGATTGCGGGGAATATACGGGCGCAGCTGACGCAGACCGCAGTTCAGCGAGGCATTCAACATGCCGCAAAAAGCGTCTCCGCGTCCCTCGACCAGGTTGGTCTTGCTTTCCTCGGCGGCTCCACAAAGCATGAAGGGCACGTCCAGTCGCTGGGCGAATATGGTCAGCGGTCCTTCCGGACCGAAGTTCCCGAGATAAACCGTAACGGCATTGACGCCGGCGGCGCTCATTTCCCGGACCGCCTTCAGCGCATCGTTCTCGGTCTGGATGATCGTCTTGCAGGGCACGACGCTCACGCTTTGTTTCTGGCATTCAACGAGCACCTTCTGCAGGCGCGTCCGGCTCAGTTCGATGGGAAAACAATCCCGGCTGACGGCCACGATTCCCATTTTAACACTTGGTATGTTGAGCATGATGTGGACCTCTCTATTGTGTTTCAGGTAATTCACTTCCGAGGATCAAGGAACCCACCCCTCGCCCCTCCAGTGAGGGGATCAGATATTACAAACCAATAAGTTCCCCTCCCTGGAGGGGATAGGGGTGGGTTCCCTTAGAACTTCGTCTCGCATTGTTACGTTATTTATCTGAAACACTATAGCCGGGTTCGGCGTCAGATAAGAAATACAACTCTACGGCGTACCGGTAATGCGTCCGAGCCCGGTTAAGGTTTCCGCCGCTCCTCAAGAAATCGTATTTCATCGTTTCTGGTCCAGTTCGGGACCCGGCGCAGATCGGTCTGGCGGACTTGCGGGTAAAGGACGATCTTGCCTTCGACTGTTGCGTCCTTGACCATATTCAAGGCTTTTGGGAATTGGTCCAAGCTTCCGACCATGTCCAGGTGTCGGCCCGGATCGATTTCGTCCGCTGCCACCATGCGCAGGGCTTCGGCTACATCGGCCGGGCTGCCGCCGCTGGAGCCGCACAACCGTATTTCGTCATAATGAATGCGCAAGGAATCGACATCAATGATGTGTTCGTTGCGTTTCAACCCTCCGAAAAGGTTCAAGACGCCGCTCTTGGCCAGCCATTGCTGGGCTTCGATCTGGACGCTGCGGATGCCGACGGCCGCGATGATGTCGTCTGCACCCTTACCGCCGCTGAGCTGCCAGATCAGGGACGGTCCATCCTTGGAAAGTACGGTATGCAATTCCACGTTGGCGTGGCGCGCTTTGTCCGCCAGGGCATGCTTCAGCCATTTGAGCCGGACTTCGAGAATATCCATTACGACCAGGTGGCGCGGTGAATAACGCAAGGCCGCCTCGGCGTGCAGGCGTCCCATGGGTCCGGCGCCGATGATGACGGCGACCCCGCCTTTGAGCAAGCCCAGGCTGGGCCTGCGCTGCGCGAAAGGCGAATCCTGTTGGATATGGATATGCCGGTCCTGGGCGGAGACCACGCAGGACAAAGGTTCGCACAGCGCTCCGGCGAAAAAAGGAATGCTGTCGGAGGGCAGCGGCACGAGGCATTGTGCTGCCAGGGTTTCCTCCGTGATCAACATGTACTCGGACAAATGTCCCGGCAGTGAATAACCGATAGCTACTTTTTCCATGCCATCCCCGCCGTTGCGGTAGCGGCTGCGATGGTTGATCGGCGGGTGATCAACGGCAGGCTGGGTGGCATAACGCCGACCGACCGGGTATTGAGCGGCGACGTCCGCTCCCGCCTTGACCACGGTTACACAGCCTTCATCGCCCAGGATGATCGGGTATTGAGCCAAATCCCAGCCGTTGATGAAAGTGTGCTCGCTGCCCTGGGCCAGGAGTTTGAGAATTGATGAACAAACCCCGGCGGCATCCACCCGGACCAGCACCTGCTGGGCGTTGGGCCGGGGAACCGGCACGGATTCCACGCGGATTGATTCAAATCCCTTGCCGTGCAGGCGGACCGCTACCATAGTTTCGGGAATCGGATGAGCGGGGTGGGTTGATTTCATAACGAATGATGTTGTTTTTGCCAGTCTGCTGTGAGCACGGAATTCATTGGGAATTTAACAGTGATACACAGGATTGACCGATGGATGCGTGCTCCGGTTATAGCTGCTGGTTTTGGGTGCCCTGTCTCTCATTGTTAGTCTGCTTGCAACTCATCAGATTATTTAGGCTGTAAGCTTTCACCTCGCTGAGGATTTTTTTCCGCTGCGGTGGCGCGTTGATGCATTCGCCGTGCAGGTTGTGCGCCGCCTCCATCCAGGCTTCCGCCATGGTTGGGTGGGCGTGGACTGTGCGGATGATGTCCCGCGTCGTCAATTCCGCTTGGATTGCCAGCGCGGCCTCCGCGATCAACTCGGTGGCGTGTGCGCCGACGGCCTGGGCTCCAAGGAGTTGGTCCGTATTGGCATCCGCGATCCATTTCACGAACCCCTCCGACTCGCCTGAGGCCAGGGCCCGGCCCAGGGCCAGGAACTGGAATTTACCAATGACTACTGAGCGCTGCTGCTGTTTGGCCGCCTGTTCTGACAACCCCGCAAAGCCTATTTCCGGGTCCGTAAAAACAGATATGGGAATCACGCGTGGCCCAGCCGGCCGGCGATGGCCCAACGCGTGCTCCGCCGCCGCAATGCCCTGTGCGGTGGCGGCATGTGCCAGTTGCTGTCCGCCGGTGATATCGCCCACCGCGTAAATCGTGGCGGCGTTGGTCTGGCCCCAGGTGTCCACGGAGATGTAGCCCTTGGGGTTGGCTTTGATACCAGCCTTATCGAGCGCCAGTGCTTGGGTCAGCGGCCGGCGTCCGGTGGCGGCCAGGAGCAGATCGGCTTCAATGGTCTGGTCGGCGACCGTCAGCGTCACACCAGCCTTGCCGACGACCACCGAATCCACGGGCTTGCCGGTCAGGATCCTGATGCCTAGCTCCGTTTCCATCCGCCGGCGGACGACTGTGCGCACATCCTGATCCAGCGCGGCTAGAATATTTTCAAAAAGTTCCACAATTGTGACCTTCACGTCCAACTGGGCGGCCATGCAGGCCAGTTCGCAACCGATGATGCCCCCGCCCAGGACCAGCATGCTTTTCGGCAGTTGGGCCAGATTGAGAAACGCGCGGCTTTCAACGATCTGCGGACTTTTTGGCAGGAACTCCGGCATGTCGGCAACGGATCCCGTGGCGATGATGGTGTGGCCGCTTTCAAGAGTCAGGTCGCCGTCCTGCCCGCCACGCACAATGATACGGTTACGGCCGGCAAACGAAGCTGTTCCTGCGAGCAGCGTGACGCCGTTGGCCTTGAGCAGGAGGTCAATTCCTGAACGAAGTTTTCCCACCACCTGGTCCTTGTTCTTGAGCATCGCGGCATAGTCGAATGCGACTTTTTCCGCGCTTATTCCGAACGGATTGGGATGGCTCATCGCATGGTAGAGCGAAGAGGCTGCGATCAGGGTCTTGGTGGGAATACAGCCCCAGTTCAGGCAGGCGCCGCCCAAGAACTCTTTTTCAACCAAGGCCACGGAAGCCCCTAATTGCGCTGCCCGGATAGCGGCCGGGTAGCCGCCGGGGCCGGCGCCGATCACTACGATATCATGTTTTTCCATAGGGCAATGTTCTCTAGCTTGGATTTGATCCGACCCACGAATCGTGCTGCCATGGCGCCGTCCACTAAACGGTGGTCTGACGAGAGGGTCATGTTCATCATGGAACGTATTACTACTTCTCCTTTGCGCGCGACCGGCGTGTCCCGAATGCTGGCTATCGCCAGGATAGCGCTTTCTCCGGGATTGATGATGGCGGTGAAATGATCCACATCGAGCATGCCCATATTGGAGATAGTGAAAGAGCTGCCTGTCATTTCGTCAGGCAGGAGCTTGCCGTCCCGCGCCTTCTGCACCAGGGCCAGGCAGCGCGAGTGCAATTCCTTGAAGCTGGCAGTGTCGATATTGCGCAGGACCGGAACCACTAGTCCTTCGGGAAGTGATACGGCCAGGCCGATATGCGCTCCCCGGCGCTGACGCACCATGCGGCCATCGGTGGCGCTGTTGACATCCGGAAATTCAAGCAGGGCCAAGGCGGAGGCTTTGATAAGAAAATCTGTGATCGAATAGGGTTTGCCGACTTTTTTCAGTTCCTTGCGCAAACCAAGCAGGTTTGTCATATCGACGGATACGGTTACATAAAAGTGCGGGATACTGTTGAAGCTCTGGGTCAAGCGCCGGGCTATCACCTGGCGAATTTTGCTCATTTCCCTGGGCTTTTCCGCCACGGCCTGTTGGATGATCTCAATCGTGATCTGATTATCGGGCTGGTCCAGATTGAGCACATCAATCCCTTCTTTCAAGGCCAGTGCCTTGGACGCCGGGGTCATGCGCAGGCGGGAATACCCGCTGGCCTCAAGGTAGGTCAGGACATCTTTTTCAATGACTCGTCCGCCGGGACCGGTTCCGGGAATAGGGTCCGGATTGATCGGATGTTCCTTGAGCAGGCGCCGGGCCCTGGGGGAGAAAGCCTTTGTTTGAGATGCCGGCGGAGGGTTTGACATTGGCGCTGGCGCCGGTGCCGCCAGTGGCGCGGCCGGCGTCGGCGTTGATATGACCGGTTCCGGAACTGCTTCCGGCATGGGCTTGGCGGGTGGCGGCAAATCCGGGAGCGGCTCGCCTGGCGTCCCGATGAACGCTACCGGCGCGGTCACCGGCACGGTGGCGCCTTCCGGCACTATGATTTTCAGGAGTGATCCTTCAAAAAAGCTTTCGATTTCAAGGACAGCCTTATCTGTTTCAATCTCGAACAGGATATCGCCCTTGGCAACTTTATCGCCCGCTTGTTTGTGCCATTTGAGGATAGTGGATTCTTCCACAGTCTGTCCCAACTTCGGCATGATGACGATTTGAACCATGGTGTACTCTCTGTTATTGAGCGAAGCCTTGCGGCGCTTTCACCTGGAAGCCCCGTGATTTGCCACGGCAAGCAAAGGCGGTCGCGGTGTCGGAGGGGCATAAGGATGCCCCGCGCTTCGGCGCGGGGAGTTGCACCCGGAACCCATCTCCGGCAAGGCACGCAAAAATATTCATACAACATTCCGCCATCGTTGGTCAATCATAATTTTTTTCAGATTGCGTTTCAAGAGGAGGAAGCTATGCTCTATAGTTGATGTAATTAGTTGATGCCAATTTCAGCAGGCGCTCGTCCGCTGCGGACGGGGGGCCTGACCAGTAGCTTCAAAACGCTCGCTTCAAAGGGGAGGATTTACTCATGGGCCAACGGCTATCCATGGACCGGGGGTGGCGCTTTCACGCAGGGGATTTGCATTGTGTGGCGGGCAGCATGGAATGGAGCAAGACGGGTGCGTTTGATGGGCCGATGCTGCCGATGTTCGACGCTTCCGCCTGGACGTCCGTGGATCTGCCGCATGACTTTGTCCTGGGCGGCCAGATTGTGCGCGATCCGGCGACACTCAAGGGGCACGGCGAGGGTCCAGCGCCGGCCGAGCATGCGGGGTATGCGGCTCACGGTTATCGTCCGCGCGGGGTGGGGTGGTATCGCAAACAGTTCTTTGTGCCGGCCGAGGCTGCGGGGATGGCCGCGCAGCTTGTGTTTGACGGCGTGTATCGCGCCGGCACCTTCTGGCTCAACCGCTGTCATCTTGGCGACCATGCGAGCGGATATTTACCGGCGCGCTTTGACGTGAGCGGGTTGCTGCTTCCGGGCAATCTCAATACGCTGGTGGTGCGCGCAGACGCCAGCGAGTACGAGGGCTGGTTTTACGAGGGCGGCGGCATTTACCGTCACACGTGGCTTGAAATCTCCGATCCGCTGCGAGTGGATGCCGGTGGGCTGTTTGCGTCCGCCTCCGTCGAGCCCGGTCCGACCCCGGCGCGGGCGGCTGTGACCGCGCGGGTCACCGTTCGCAACGACCGGTTTGAGCCAGCTTCCGGCCGTGTCGTGCTCACGATCAGCGCTCCGGACGGGCAGCCGGCTGGACGCGGGGAGACTTTATTCAGTGTGGCGGAGAGGGAGTGTGTCGAGGTCGAACTGGTCATTGAGGTGGCCCGACCCAGGCTTTGGGATATCGACTCGCCTGCGCTGTATACGGTGGCGGCGGAGGTTATCGACGGCGACCGGGTGGCCGACCGGGCCGAGGTGCGCATGGGTATCCGCTCGATCCGCTTCGACCCCGACCGGGGCTTTTTGCTCAACGGGCGGCGGGTGCCGCTACAGGGCATGTGCTGCCACCATGACCATGCGGGGGTCGGAGTGGCGCTGCCTGATGATCTGCACGAGTATCGCATTCGCGCGTTGCAGGCTATCGGATGCAATGCGTGGCGCTGCGCGCATAATCCGCCGGCTCCCGAGTTTCTGGATGCCTGCGACCGGCTGGGCATGCTGGTCGTGGATGAAGCCCGCACCTTTGCCGCGCATCCCGAGGCTATCGCCCAGCTCGAAAGCATGGTCTGTCGCGATCGCAACCACCCCAGCGTGATCCTGTGGAGTATTGGCAATGAGGAGACCATGGTGCATGGCGAGGATTCGGGCCGCTGGATCGCGCAAGTTATGTGTAACCGTCTGCGGCGGCTTGACCCTACGCGACCGATCACCCTGGGCATGAACGGGGCCTGGGGCCAGGGCGCGTCATCGGTCAGCGGCGCTATTGATCCCACCCAGCCCGCCAATCTGGCTTCGCAAGGCGCCGTTGGACAGGGTGCCTCGCGCATACTCGATGTGCTCGGATGCAACTATATTAAATGCGGGGACATCGACGAGTTCCACCGCAAGTTTCCCGACCAGCCGGCGGTGTACACCGAGTCCTCGTCCCTGCAGACCTGCCGCGGGATCTACGCGAGCGACCCCGCCACCGGGCGCACTGACGCGTATGATCGCGAGAAAACCGAGTGGGCTAATACGGCTGAGTTCAATTGGCAGCATTGCCACTCCCGGCCATGGCTGGCAGGCACGTTCGTGTGGACCGGGTTCGATTACAAGGGAGAGCCCACGCCGTACCTGTGGCCGGCTGTGGCTTCGCAGTTCGGTGCGCTGGACGCCTGCGGGTTTCCGAAAGATATTGCCTGGTATTACCGCGCCTGGTGGCGCAGCGAGCCGGTCGTGCATGTCCTGCCGCATTGGAACTGGGCCGGCCGCGAGGGCCAGGCGATCGAGGTGTGGGTGTATAGTAACTGTGCCGAGGTCGAGTTGTCGCTCAACGGCCGCAGCCTTGGCCGCAAGCTCGCGCCGCCCCTGGGCCACCTCGAGTGGAGCGTGCCCTATGAGCCCGGCGCTCTCGTGGCCCGTGCCCGCGATGCGCAGGGCTGTGTCGTGGCTGAAACCGCGCGCGAGACGGCATCCGAGCCAGTGGCCCTGCGGCTCCGCGCCAACCGCACGGAGCTGCCGGCCGATGGCGCGGCCGTGGCCGTTGTGCAGGTCGAGGTGCTCGACGCCAGCGGCCGCGTGGCGCCCTGCGCCGATCCTGATATCCTTTTCGAAGTCGAGGGCGGCGCCCTGTTGGGAGTTGGCAATGGCGATCCCGCGAGCCACGCCAGCGATCTTGCCGACCGGCGTCGCGCATTCAACGGCTTGTGCATGGCCATCGTGCGCTCACCGGCCAAGCCGGGTACGCTCACGGTTAAGGCCTCCGCACCCGGCTTACACGGCGGCGAACTGGCCCTGGAGTGCCGGCCCGCTGCGGCCCGGCCCGCAGTCCGCAGCGTGGAAATGATGCCGTTTGCCTGCCGCATCACGCAACGTTATGACCTGTCGGGCGTTGCCGCCGTGAACCCGGCCGACGTTGACGACCAGGCCGACTGGCATCCCGCCACCGTGCTGGGCGGGGTGGTGAGCTTATGGCATCTTTGCCGCGACAGCCTCGGGGTGACCATCGTCGAGGAGCGCGTGAGCGTGGCCCGCGGTGGCCCCGGCGGCTTGCGCGTGTCATGCAACTGCCCGGTGCGCGTGTGGATGGATGGCCGGGAACTGGAACTTACCGGCCAGGAAGGCGCGGAAATTTTTATCGAGGTTGATTGGACGCCCGGCGAGCATATCCTGCTTGCCGCGGTCCAGTATGGGTTCGAGGGCCGCGGTGGCCGTACTCTGCTCTGGCCGATGCTGTGGCAGGCGTAGGGGCGTTCGACATGGCTGTTGTCACCGGCGGCCGCTGGTCAATCGTCGTTTGGCGGGTTCTTCAGGCTCCCGACGCCCTGCTGGAACATTTCCACTAGATCATCATCGCCTTTTTCGCGAGCCAGGTCGATGGGGCGCTGCTTGTTGTTGTCGATGGCATGCACCTGTGCGCCCTTGAGGATGAGCAGCGCGGCAATATCCTTTCGGCTCTCGCGAGCGGCCCAATGAAGGGGTGTCATGCCCTGTAAATCCCGGGCGTTGATGTTGGCGCCCTTATCGATCAGCAGGGTGGCTACCTCCCGGTAACCAAACAGGTGGGTGCCGGTCAGGGGTGTCCAGTCGAGACAATCGACGGAGTTGAAGTCCAGCTCCTTGGTCATCAGTAATTCGGACAGGTTAGCCCAAGGCGACATTGATCCGGTGGATTGCGCGACGCCGGCATCAGTCCGTTTGCGGGTGTCGGCCCCGGCTGGCACCAGCTCCTCGGCCATGTCTTTCCGGCCGTCTCGGCAGGTCCAGTGGAGCGGTGTCAGGCCAAAATTGTCTGCGGAACGAACATCCGCGCCTTTACCAATCAACAGGGTCGCGATATCCCGTTTGCCGAATATGCTGGCCATGGCCAGCGGGGTCAGGCCGCGGACATTCCGGCTGTTGACCGCGATGCCCTTGTCGATCAGCAGGGACGCCATGGCAGGGGTCTGCGCAAGATGTAGGAGTGTGTAACCTGCCAGATCAACAGCCGTGACACTGGCGCCTTTGTCGATCAAGAGGTCTGCTGCCGGGCGTTTGTCAAAGAGGATGGCCATGGCCAGCGGGGTCAGGCCCTGGGCGTCGCGGGTATCGACGTCGGCTCCTTTGAGAATCAGGAGTCTTATCGCGTCCAGACGGCATTCTTTTGATGCCCAGTGCAGTGGTGTCCGGTCCAGCCGGTCCCGGATGTTGACGGCGGCGCCCCTGTCCAGCAGGAACGTGATCACTGGACAATGCCCGCCAAAGGCGGACGCATGCAAGGAGCTGGACCCGTAACGGTTTTTCGAGTTGACCAGCGTGGGATCGTATCTCAGCCGGGCGGCAACCAGTGCCACGTTGCCGGTCAGGGCGGCCTCGTGGATCGAGCCGCCGGCCGCCGTCAGTTGCATTCCGGCCAGGCACGCCATGAAAATTAAAGTTCGGGGAATCATATCGATTGGACTAACCAGCAAGAATATGTACAGCTATTTGTTATTGGATTGCGGTAATTGGCGGACGTTCTCCTTGGACTCAATCATAACCAACGAGTCTTTGATGGACCACTGCAAGCCGCACTCCTTGCAGATCACGTTCATTGCCTCATACATGGAAATATTATATTCCGCAAGCGTGATGAGCCGCAATTTCAGACTTCCTGATCCGGGCGGAACACAGGCTGGCACAGCCGTACGACGCGACGCTATCGCCGCGTTCTCATCCGGCAGCGAAAAGTGGTGAGGACGCCGCTTCTGAAGCGCTTCCATAAGTCTAAAAATATACCCAGCCATTTTTAGGAATATTAACCTGACTTCAACCTAGATCAGGCCGCCGAATGACGCCAAAAAGTAACAGAAAAGAGCTGCCTGTGAATATCACTACTGTCCGGTTAATATCTTGCCGACTTCAAGATCAGCCTTATAGAATC
>CAZALU010000063.1:0-19319 GCA_964486075.1 uncultured Verrucomicrobiota bacterium | reverse complement strand
CGTCTTTCCGTTTTCCGGACGCAAGGGTAAACCTTGCGCTACTGAATGCGTCTTTTCCCCTCCGGTAGCGCAGGCTTTACGCCTGCGTCTTTTCCCCTCCGGTAGCGCAGGCTTTACGCCTGCGTCCTTCTTACCACGGACGCAAGGGTAAACCTTGCGCTACCGCCCGCGTCTTCCCACTGCCGCATCAAATATCCTAAATTCCTGCCAGCACTTCGGCGCAGACGGCCTCGGCCTGGCCGATGGAGGCCGCGATATCCTTCGGCGCCTCGCAGGCGCCGACCAGAAAAACCCGCGGTTGCCGGGTATCGGCCAAGCCGGACGCGCCTTTCGTTCCCAGGAACCCCTGAGCATCCGTCGGAATCCGGAGTAGCTCCGCCAACGCGGCGCTGTCCGGTGCCGGGCGCATTCCAACCGATAATACCAGCAAATCGAACTCGGCTTCGGCCAGCGCGCCTTTGGCCTGATCCTCGTACTGCACGCGCACGGTATCCCCCGGACCAGCCGCCACCTCGTAAGGTCGTCCATGAATGAGCGTCGTTCGGGGCTTGATGACATCGAGAAACGTGTTGAAATCCTTGCCAAAATTTTGGAGGTCCATATAAAAAACAGTCACCGCCGTCTCTGCCGCCGCATGCAGAACGCGCCGCGCCATGCGCAGGGCATAGGCACAACAGACCGCAGAGCAGTAATCAGTGTCTTCCGGACGCCGGTGCGCATGCTCGCTGCGCGAGCCTACGCACTGGATAAAGGCGATTCGCTTGGGAAGCTGTCCATCCGAAGGGCGCGTGATCCGTTGCTGCAAGGCCCACTGGTGCTCGGCTTCCACCCCCGTAATGACATTGGCCACGGCGCCATAGCCCCAGGAGGCATCGGTAGCGGCATTAAACGGCTGATAGCCGACGGCAACCACCAGGGCATCGGCAATCACGGTTTGTTGCGTCGGTTTTTCTTTCAGATCAATAGCCTGGGTCGGACAAACCTTTGCGCAAAGCTCGCAGGTTTTGCCCAGGCTGCGCAGGCAGTTTTCCATCCGCACGCTGGGCTGGCCGCCATAGACAGCCGGCCAGGCCAGGGCCAGGCAGCCCTGTGGGCAAACCTGTATACAGGCACCGCAACCGATACATTGCTCCCGGCGGATGAATCCCGGTTCCATCTCTATAACGGCCCGACCGTCATCCGGATCAAACTCCGTCAAGCGGGCCCGCGTCAATACCCGTATCCGGGACGATTGCAGGACGGACTTGAAGGTGTCGATGGCCACGCAAACGTTGCAACGGAGGCAAACCTCGGCGGCCTTGCATCCCATCCCGCCCACCTGGCCGCCGATCAGCGGCTGACGCTCAACAAGAGCAACTTCCACGCCGGCGCGGGCCAGGCGGTCCGCCACGGCGGCGCCGGCAATGCCACCCCCCAGTACAAGCGCTCGTTTGGAAGCTGCTCCGCTCATAAACAAAATATCCTCCACCAAAATATCGCATCCGCCAGGCACTGTATGCCCCGCGGCAAGCAGCCGAATCTTGGGACAAAGGCGAATTCAGAAAAATATATTTATAGCAAAACAAGTCAGGAAAATCAATCGCGAGTTGCTGGATTTATTTTAAAAAAAAATGCTTAAACAGAAAACAGCAAAAGAAAGAGCATAGCCAAAATCGAGCTTGTGTGCTACTAACAGCATTAGTTCTGAGTGCAGCCATAGCGCCTGCCTATGCCGGGCGCGACAAATAGACCGCGCGAAAGACGCAGGGCATGGGTAAAAAGCTGCGATCCATCGGGTAGTGAACTTAAAATCATGCAAGATCAAGAGGCAAATTCGTCAAAGACCTCGAACCACGACCCGCGCATTATCGAACCGATCCGATTTCTCGGATCCGACGAAATGCTCAAAATCCATAATGCCGCCAAAACGATCCTCGAACGAGTTGGAATGAAGATCGGCAGCCGGCAGGCCCGCGATTACCTCGCTGACGCGGGTTGTCATGTGAATCATAGCACACAGATGGTCGTCTTTCCGGAAGAGGTGCTTGAGAATGCTGTCCGACGTATGCGCAGTCAGTTTGCCGATCCAAGCCGCCTCCCCCGGCGTATGAGCGTACGCTATTCCCAAATCTTGTTCTCCAGCCAAAAGCCCCGCGTGCATGCCGACTTTTCGCTCAGCGCCGGCGGTTTTTGCGTGTTCACGACCGGGCTCGAAGGCAAAAAACGCCTCGCGACCATCAATGATGTGCGCCAGGCTATTCAACTCGCCGACCGGCTGGACGGCGTGACCTACATGGGCCTACCCTGCTCCGCTCAGGAAATACCCGCGCAGCTGCGTCCGATAAAAATGGCCGCTGAGCTGGCTCGGGCCACACGTAAATTGGGCGGCATCGAGACATTCACGGTCACGGACGTTCGTTACATCACCCGCATCGCCGAAATTGTCGCCGGCGGCAGGGAGGAATTGCGTAGGAATCCGGTACTGATCGGCTACGGCGAAGCCCGCAGCCCGCTCTGCATTGACGAAAACATGGCGGATATCCTGATCGCATACATCAAGTTGGGACTGCCGCAGAGCCTGGACACCATGCCCTGCACCGGCACGACGGCGCCGGGCACACTGGCCGGCACGCTGGCCTCCGGAATTGCCGAAACACTCGCCGGCCTTTGCCTGGGCTACGCGGTCGACCCCGACGCCGTCATGACCGTGGACATCATCCCAAGCTTTGCCGACCCCCGCACACTGCTGTGGGATTACGGCAGCCTTATACGCGGGCGTTGGCTGGCGACCCGAGTCCAGATGATCAGCGAATTCTACGGCTGTCCGAGCGGAGTGCATGGCGCCAAGACCAACAGTTGCTTCGTCGACATTCAGAGCGGCATCGACAAGACCGCCAGCACGCTCATGCCCATCCTGGCCGGTGCCATCGGTATCGGGACGGCCGGCCACCTCGAGAACGCCCTGACCTTCTGCCCCGAACAACTGGTCATCGATGCCGAGATTGCCCAGGCCGTACGTCACATGCTCGGGCAGATCGCAGTCAATGATGATACACTAGCACTGGACGCCATTACGCGCGTGGGAGCGGGCGGAAACTTTTTGAATGACGATCATACGCTGGATCATTTCAGCGGGGAAATACGGACATCGCAGCTCTTTGAATGCTGCGCCTGGGAGACCGCGCATGCCGCTAACCGACAAAGCGTCGCGGAGCGCGCACGCCAGATTGCGGCCGGACACATGCACGCGGATCCCAGTCGCGTGCTAACCCGTGATCAGGAAAAAGCAATTGCCGAAATTGTCAAGGAAGCCGCCGACGAGCTGGGGGTGGAAGATCCGGCTCCATGGTAAAATTACCTGAACATCTATACAAAGCCAATACGATTGCCGACAAGAAAGAATACATGAACGATACCCGCTATTCAAAATTCAAAAACACGGATCTGATTCTACGGGACGAGCTCGCCATTGACCGGACACTACTGGCAAACGAGCGCACTCTCCTGGCATACCTGCGCGCGGGAATGGCCCTGTTGATCACCGGCGTAACGATTATGCATTTCGCTCAAGCAGGCTGGTTTTTGGCGGTCGGCATCGCTTGCCTGCCTGCCGGCATCATTACGGGCATCATCGGGTTGGTGCGGCACCAGCGCATGAGCAGGGCGATTGCCCGGGGCCTTAAGCGATCAACAGGAAAACCACAGGATTGAGATCTCTGCTGCTTCCATGAACGCAGTTCCCCTGTAATTCGGACTGATCGGCGCGGACTTGGCACGCGCCTGTATGGACTGGCGCTTGCGCATCTGCCGGGCCTGCAAATCGCAGCGGCGGCCGATACCCGGCGTTAGCTTAAGAGCAGTGACTCGCCAAGACTCCTGCAGCCTGCGGAGCAGCTAGACGATAAACGGAATAATAGCCTTGCGTTGAAGAGGGTATTCCGGGAATTGGGATTTGTACCATCGATGCGCACGGATGGCTCTAGGAAACAGGTTGGCAAATGTGAATACAAAGAAAGCAAGCCCGGCCGGCGACAAAGTCATGACGGCCCAACCGAGCCACTCCACGATCTCGCCAAAGTAGTTGGGACAGGAAATGTATTCGAACAGCCATCCGTGCGGAATACGATATCCGGCTGGGTTTGCTTGCCGTAGAGCGCGCAATTTACTGTCGGCTGTCCTATTAATGCCCCACCCCGCGGCGAACAGAAGCACGCCCGCCATGCAATGCCAGGACAGCAGCCAGTCCAGCGGGTAGCCCCGGAGATGAAATACGGCCCAGCCGTTCGCGAATCCATTAAGGCTATTGAAGAGCAGGGCCAGCGCCAACAGCAGCAGTGGAAAAGGTTTATCCCGTCCGGATTGTCTGAAGGGATCGCTAAATGTGCGCGGCACATAGTGCGCCAGCCAGAGCGTTAGGAAAATGAGCCGGGGCATGTTTTTTTGCGGTGCCAGGATAAACAGCGCGGCCATCAGAGCCGGGGCAGGAAACTCCATGATCAGCCAGGCCCACTTGGCGCGGAGCGTCCACCCCCATCCTTTTCTAGCGAACTTGCCGTACGGCGCGGGAATGAAAAAAAGCAATAAAAACACCGCGCCCGCCGACCCTAAAATCAAAGCAAGACACCAATTATAAACTGTAAGCATAAATAACCACTACAATCCCGGTTGAGATCAGGCAGTCTGAAATTATTTAAATCCGGCCACGATCCCGAGACCCTTGTGTGAACGGGAGCGCCGTCCATTTCCAACATTCTGACTGCTGGAGGTACGTCCCTCTTCTTTAAATCGGGAACGCGTTCGTCTTTAAGACGCTTCCGTAAGCGCCCCCTACTTTTTCAAGGCCCCAAACATGCGCCGCTTATTCCGACAGTATCCGCCGCGCTACGAGCGGTAAAGCATTTTCCTTGCTCGTAGCGCGGCTCATATTTTCCCGACTTCGTTAAGAAACTACGCTGTGGCACGTCCGCCTGATGTGCCGTCCTATGAGCAGCACTCCTGCTATCCGCACGCCATTTGCCAAAAGAGTGCCATAGAATTGCTGCAGGGCAATAGAATTATCGCGTGCAGCAGGGCTGTGTTCAAAAAAAAGCTGGCACACCTTCTGAGCTATGCTATGTTGCCGGCACAGTCGCAAGCATTTAGCGGCATAAATCCGCCAATAACCAACGGGCTGCCAACTTTACATAATAATAGAGGAGCTTTGACCATGGGCGATCCGCATTACGATAGTTACATGGGCCTGGGACCCAAGCAAATGGCGCACTGGGAACACTGGAGCAACCCGGACGCCGAGACTTACCTGACCGGCATCGACTACTACGCCCATCCGCAGCTCTGCCGCCTCAAACTAAAGGAACTTTATCCCCAGTTGGGACTCGGCATCCCGGACAGCGACGCCCCGCGGCCCAGGCCCGAGAAACAGATTGATCGGGGCAAGGGCCGCTGGGGCGATGCCTACCGCGACCATTGGCAGCAACAGGAAGCCGGCCTGCGCTTCAAGTCCGAGGAAGACATGCTCAACTTCAGCCCGCTGGAGCATGCCGACTTCAGCAACTGGAACGTGGTCGTGGACGGCGACTTCAGCTCCGAAGACATCATCTACGAACGTTACCGCAAACACTACCCGGCCGAATGGGGCGATCACGCCCCAGCCGGCTCCTCCGCCTCAGTCGGATTCTACAACACCATCTTTCAATGGCCGATGCTGGTCTTCGGATATGAGAATTTTCTTTCCATTTGTATGGATCCGCGCTTCGAGCGCATCCTGGAAGAATTCGCCGAGATCAACCGTCGTGTTTTCCGGGCCTTTGCGCGCCTGCCCGTTAATTTTCTCGTCAGCCACGACGACATTGTCCTGGCGAACGGGCCGGTCTGCAGCCCGGCCTGGATGCGCAAGCACATCTTTCCCCGCTACGAGGAGTTCTGGAGCATCATGCGCCAGGCGGGCAAGGAAGTGCTGTTCATGGTGGATGGGTGCGTGGACGCATTTGTGGACGACGTCATGGCCTGCGGCGCGCGCGGAATCATCACTGAGCCGTTCACCGATTTCAAGGCCATCGCCCGGCGCCATCGCGACTGTTTAATCGCCGGCGAAGGCGATAACCGCATCCTGATGCGCAACAATCCGGATGAAATCCGCCGCATGGTGCTTAGCATGGCCGAAACCGGAAGAATGTCGGGCGGCTACATGATGTGCATCGGCAATCACATCCCGTTCAACGTGCCGGGCGAGGCCGTCAAACGCTACCTAGACCTTTCGCTAGAGCTGGCCAAAAGGTAGCGCCGACTTTTTTTATGCGGCTGTCATGTTATCAGTTGAAGCAGCACCCGCGCCGCTTTAGGCATTGTTTTGACCAATGGCATATCGCCAATCAGTGGAAGCGACGGGGGCGTCGCTTCCACTGATTGGCCCAAGCGTTGGCCGGGGTCGCGTCGACTGTGTTTCCAAAGACCGCGCTCAGCGTACGCGGCTACAAAAGATTGTAACTGCCCACATCTTGTATCCGGAGCAACATGAGCGATTTTTGCAACCTGGTGGATCCTTTTTTCGGCGAAGGCGCAACGGAGTTTCCGCCCAAAAGCGGATTGGCGGCCAGATGGTTCTTCCTGAAAGCCCAGACCGGCAACACCCAGCCCGGAGCCTGTCTGCCCTTCGGCATGGTTTCGGCCTGCGCCTATTCGGGGGCCTACGTCACCGGCTATGGCGTTAATGCCCCCAGCTACATGGGCCGACCGGCGGCCCTGTTCAAGAATCTGGAAGCCACGGGCTTCGCTCATTTTCAACACAGCGGAACCGGCATGGTTGGATCTTACTATAACTACTTCAGGGTCGTGCCCCAGCTCAACCCCGGCAACGGACTCAACCGCCGCTACGCCCTGTCCGCTGAAACCGCCGAACCGGGCTATTACACCGCAACCTTGCACGAATGCGGCATTCGCGCCGAACTGACAGTTACCGCGCGCGGCGCCGCGCACCGCTACACCTTTCCTCCGGACGCAACGCCTACCCTGTCAATCGACTTCGCTGCAGGCGGCCTGGCAATTCCGGGCATGCAGACCACCCCTTCCACCGCCGCCATACGACTTACCGAAGGCGGCTTTGAGGGCCATGTGGTCATGGAGGGCATCCCGATTTTCGTCTGCGGGATTCTGCGCCCGGCCGCCGGGGCCAGCCACCTGTTCGTCAATGGCAGCAATCTTGCGGATAGGCAAATCGCATACCAGCCCGGCGCCAACCTGCCCGCTTCATTTGGAGTGGCCCTGGCAGTCAAGCCGGGCGCCGACGGGACCTGCGAACTCCTGCTGGCATTCTCCATGAAAAGCGTGGATCGGGCGCGCCGACACCTGGCCTCCTTCCGGACCAAGTCGTTTGATGCCCTGCGTGCTTCCGCCCGCTCCCGCTGGAACGAGCACCTCGGCAAAATCGTCGTGGACGGCCCCGCTCAAAGCCAGTCCTTGTTCTATTCTTCTCTTTACCACAGCTTCGTCAAACCGTGCAATCTAGCCGGAGAGAGTCCGTTCTACGACCGGCCGGAAGCGTGTTTCACTGATTTCGCCACGCTCTGGGACCAGTACAAAACAGCCTTACCCTTAATCCTGACTTTGTTTCCCGACACCGGCCGGGACATAGTCAACGCCCTCCTGGGCATGGCCGAACACGTAGGAGAGTTCCCGAATGCACTCATGCTTAACCGGGATTTTACGCGATTCGATTCGCAAGCCCGCGGGCTGACCCACCACGTCCTGGCGGACGCATTGACGCGCCGACTGGACGGGATAGCCTGGGACCAAGCATTGCTGGCCATGCTGGCCGACCTGGAGAAGAAAAGCAACGCCGACTTCCATTCAACCGGTATTGCCAAGCCCTTTACACACACCCTGGACCTGGCGGAGGCTTCTTTCTGCACTGCGCTCGTCGCGGCCGCGCAATCGAATACCGCGATCCGGGACCGGACCTGGCCCTGGGCCGCCCGTTGGAAAAACGTCTTCGACCCGGCGACCGGCATCCTGGGTCCATCCGACTACTACGAGGGCGGCCCCTGGAATTACTCATTTCGTCTGCTGCACGACATGCAGGCGCGCATAGCGCTGCACGGTGGAGATGCGCCCTTCGTGCGCGACTTTGAAAAATTCTTCGGATACGGCGCCGCGCCGGTGCGCCAGCCAACGGATCCCGATGACTGGCAGCACGCGCAACGGAACGTGGGTTTGAATCGATTCCAGGGTTTCAACAACGAGCCCGATATGGAAACGCCTTATGCCTTTGTTTATGCGGGACGGCATGACCGTACCTGCGAGGTGGTCCGGAACGCGCTGGCCAACCAGTTCCATCCCGGACGTGGCGGACTCCCCGGCAACAACGATTCCGGCGGACTGACCTCCGCCTATTGCTGGAATGCCATCGGCCTGTTCCCCGTAGCCGGCCAGCCCTATATGCTCATCGGCAGCCCAATTTTCGAAACCGCGCGTTTGACCCTGCCGGAATCCGAACTGGTTATAACGGCCCGCGGCACATCCGCCGACAACATCTATGTCCGCAGGGCGTCTCTGAACGGGCACCCGTTGGAGCGGGCCTGGCTGAGCATGAAAGAGTTTTTGCATGGCGGCGAACTGGTCCTGGAGATGGCTTCCCGTCCGGAGGGCTGGGCAAAGGCTCAACGCCCCCCCGCCTACACCAGTGTCGAACAACTAAATCAGGGTGATTTCTGAAAGGCGCATGGATATGACCTATTCCCACCAAGACCTTCAGCGCATCCGCTCGCTGGCGGAGCAAGTGCGGGCCATCGCCCACGAACCCAGGATGGCAGCCGTCAAAAAACGATGGGCGGACGTCAATGCCCTGCGCAAGCCGGACCGGGCCCCGGTGTGGTGCCGACCGGTAGGCTGTTGGAAGGAGATCATTACCGACGACATGCTGAAATGCACCGATCCCGGACTGCGCCAGATCGAATACGAGTTCCTGCAGGTCCTCCACAAGCGCACGATTGACGACGACCACCCGGTGGAAGGCTACTTTGCGCTCAACGCGGTCTTCGATTGCCAACCTAAAAACATCTGGGGCATGGACATCCGGCACCATACATCCAACACCGAAGGCGGCGCCTGGGCCTACGATCCGCCGCTCAAGGAAACCGGCGACCTGGCCCGCCTGCAGACGCCTATTTTCACTTACTGCGCAGCAGCAACCGAGGCCCGCCAGGCGCAGATCGAAGACGCTCTGGGCGGTGTGCTCCCGGTAAAGATCGTCGTTGGTCCGCTCCTGAGCACCAACCTCTGCTCGGCCGCGGCGGACCTGCGCGGCCTGGAACAGATCATGATCGACATGCTCGACGCACCAGAATTCATGCACACGCTCATGGCCCACCTGCGCGATGCCGTTCTCTCGTCCCTGGACCAGCTGGAAGCCTCGGGCCTGATCAGGCCCAACAACACCGGGCCCATGATCGGCGGCGACCCGATCGGAAAAACCGGCGCGCACGGCGAGCTCACCTGCCGCAACCTCTGGTGCCTGACCGATTCACAGGAATTCGACCAGGTTTCGCCGGCGCTATGGGAAGAGTTCTGTCTGAATTACCAGAAACCGATCCTGGCACGCTTCGGACTTACAGCCTACGGCTGCTGCGAGAACCTGACCCGCAAGATAGACGGGGTCCTCTCCATCCCCAACCTGCGCGTTTTCACATGCAGCGCCTGGACCAACCTGGCAACCGTACAGGAAAAAGTGGGCCAAAAACACTGCATTATGTGGCGTCAAAAGGCCGGCGACGTGGTTTTTCCCGCCGAAGCCGGAAAAATTAGAAAAGACCTGATGGACGGCGCCAAGCAACTGCAAGGCCACTATTATCAAATCGTGCTCAGAGAACTGGAAACCCTGGCCGGACATCCCAAACGCTTGCATGAATGGACCAAATATGCCAAAGAAGCGGCAGAGATCCACGCCTGAAGCGAGATCCCGTAAACAACCCGCGGATGCTCCCACAGCGCCGGCCTCGTACCCCTTAATGAAAATCGAACTGCCATGAAAATATCGCTCTTCAGCCAGAGCCTTTTTGCCATGCCGCTGGCGGAAGCGGTAAAGACCACGGCCCAGACCGGTTTCCCCGCAATCGAACTCGCTTGCGCCAAGCCGCACCTGAACTATGTGACGGCCCTCGCAAGCGCAACCGAAATCGCCGGGCAAATTAGGGATGCGGGCTTGGCCGTCTCGGCCCTGTCGCTTTTCAACAAGTTCACGGAACCGGACGACCTTAAGGAGCAGCTGAAGCAAGCGCAGACTTTTATCGCCCTGGCCTGGCTGCTGCACAAACCCTTTCCCCTGGTCCCCATCGTCGGACCGCACAGTAAATCCGAGCTCGAATCATGCTTCCAGGCACTGGCGCTCCGGCTGACGAAATTGGAAACAGCCTGGCTGAACCTGGAGGACCGGAGCGCAGCCGGGCACTAGTGCAGAATGTAGGAGTCCAACGCTTCTTGAAGTTAAATTGTTAACAGCATCGGCTTTCCGCCTGCAGCGGATCCGCAGTGGCAGAATAACGACGAATCCCAGGAGGAAATCAACGAGCGGAAGATTGTACAGGATCTGTAACCGGATCGAAACCAAAAACAACGGAAAGTCTAAAAATGAACGAACTCAAAATCGGATGGGCCTCGCGCGACGTCTCCACGGACAAGCCCATCAACATCCCGGGTCAGTTCCACATGCGGATCTCGGAAGGGATCCTGGATCCGGTGACGGTCAACGCGCTGGTCATCGATAACGGCGCCGACCTGGTCATTTTTCTTTCAGCGGACCTGGTGGTGATCCGCTGTGGCCTACTCGATGAAATAAGAGCCAAGGTGGCCGAACTAAACCCCGAAATCCCGGTTGAAAAGATACTGATGAGCGCGACGCACGCCCACACGGGACCAAGCCATTACACCGAGTTCGGCCAGAAGGCATCCGGCACGAAGCCGACGGAACTGCCGCCCTGCGAGCCGCCACACGACGGAATTGAAATCGCGTCGGGCGACGAATACCGCCGCTGCCTGGCGGACCAGGCCGCCGGGGCAATTTGCGAAGCCTACGCCAAGCGCGTGCCCGGCGGCATCGCTTACGGTTATGGCTACGCGGTCGTCGCCCACAGCCGGCGCGTGGTTTACTTCGACGACACCACCCAACGCCCCGGCGCGGTCATGAACTCCACGCACGGCGTCAACGGACATGCCGTGATGTATGGCAACACCAACGACGACCAATTCAGCCACTACGAAGCGGGCGCCGACCACTTCGTGAACCTGCTCTACACGTTCGACGCCCGGGGAAAGTTGAGCGGCGCGCTGATCAACGTCCCCTGCCCATCACAAAATTCTGAAAGCGAGCATAAACTCTCCGCCGATTACTGGAACGACGTCAGAGTCGCGTTGCGCAAGCAGTACGGCGACATCTTCATCCTGCCGCAATGCGCGGCCGGCGGGGACCTTTCGCCGCGCATCCTGCACTACCAGCAGGCGCAGGCACGCCGTTTCAAGCTCAAATACGGCGGGGCGCCGACCGAACACGCAGCACGCAAGGATATCGCGGAACGCATCGCCGGGGCCTTCAGCGAGGTCTTGGAATGGGCCGGGAAGGACATCAAGACCGCCCTGCCGCTGGCGCACGTCGTCAAGATCGTGAACTTGAGCCGGCGTCTCATTACGGATGAAGAATACGAATATGCGAAGCAGGGGCTGGCGGAGCTGAAGCAACAGCCGTTCAAGACGGATGGCACCCCCAAAGAGCGCCTCTACGCCAACTCCTGCCTGGCGGCCGGCCGCAACCGTTTTACCAACATTGTCAACCGCTATCAAACCCAGAAAACCGATCCAAAACTGCCGATGGAACTGCATGTATTGCGAATCGGCGAGATCGCTTTCGCTTCCAACCGCTTCGAGCTGTATATGGATTTCCAGCACCGACTACAGGCGCGCAGTCCATTCGCGCAGACTTTTATCGTCCAGCTTGCCGGACAACCCGGCGCCGGCGGGGGCTCTTACTTGTGCACCGAGCGCGGCGCGTGGGGCCGGGGGTACAGCGCCAGCATGTTCTGCAATCTCGTTTCACCCCAAGGCGGCCAGGAACTGGTCGAAGAAACGTTGAGCGTGCTCAAAAAGATTTACCCTGCAAGAATATGAATCCGATCATCCTAAGTTTTGCGGATGGAACCACGTTCTTCGTGGGGTTGGGCGTCGTTCTTGCGTCGGAAGTCCTGTTGGTCTGGTTCCACAACCGACTGGCCCGGCCCATTCTGATCGTGTTGGCAATCGTGGGCATGATCCTCGTCGCGATCTCGGCCACGCCGTTGCCGTACTGGGCATACCTGATCTGGGCGACTCCTGCCGTCACTGGAATCATTCTGCTCAATCGTGTGGCACCATCCCACAGAATCCGCGTCGCCGTTTGCGCGCTGGTTGGCGCATCCACATTAGCTCTGCATTGCAGAAACCCCATACCATCACGCGCCGCGCCTTTCTGTTGAAAACGAAAGCACCATCTATATCCTCGGAGACTCGATCAGCGCAGAAACGGTGACACAGGAGCGCTGTTGGCCGGTAATCCTGGCCGATATGACGCAATTTCGAGTCGTCAATCTGGCGCAACCGGGCGCCACAGTCAAGAGCGCTATGGCGCAGTCCAAGGGCATTGCGGAATCCGGGTCCCTAGTCATTGTGGAGATCGGCGGCAATGATCTGCTTGGCGGCACAGATGCGTCAGATTTTATGCTGGGGATCGGTAATGCGTTTGACCTGTTCAACCTGCTTGACAAACTTTGATCCACGCCGGAGCTTGGCAAGCATGGTGTCGTATTTCGCTCGGCTGATGGGCAGTTTGATCCAGCGCTTCTCATACGCCGAAAGCATAATGGCATTGGCCAGTTCCAGCGAGGCAACGCCGCTGGCGCCGGGCGTCAGTAATTTTTCACCACGCAGCAGATGGCGCACCATGTTGCCGATGACGCTGGCGTGGCCGGTTTTCTTGACGGGTATTTTAAGCGGCACCTCAACCAGTTGCGGGCCGCCCCACATCTCTTTGGATGTCGCCAGAAAGCGCTTGATCCCCGGCTTGAACTGAAAAAATTTCAATTCGTTGTTGCGCAAGACCAGCTTGCCTTTGTCCCCGAAAATTTCGATCATCTGCCCCGGCCCGGATTCATTGGTTGAGCAATACAGGTAACCGGTGCCGCCACCGGGATATTTGAGGGTGGCTTCGGCCAGATCCTCGACCTCAATCCGGTGCATGCGTGTTTCGGTATTGCCGCAGACCGCGCTGGGCATGCCGCAAAGCTGCACAAAAACATCCATGATGTGTGGCGCCTGATTCATCATCACGCCGCCACCCTCGCCGGTCCAGGTCGCCCGCCAGGTGCCGGAATCGTAGTAGGCCTGCGAACGAAATTCCGGTGAGATCATGCAGGAGCGGTAGATTTGGCCAATTTTGCCGCTTTCGACAATTCGCATGGCCGCGGCAATCACCGGCTCGAACCGACGCTGGAACATGACGGCAAAAGCAACTTTGTTTTTCCGGGCCGCCCGCGCCATTTTATCGGCCATGGAAACGCGCTCGGACAGGGGTTTTTCGGAAATAACGTGCAAGCCGGCGTTCATGCAGTCAATGGCGATCGGAGCATGCGAGGGATGTGGCGTGGCGATCGTAACCACTTCGCACAGGCCGGATTTGATCAACTGCCGGTGATCGCAAAAATATGGGACATTGAACTGCTTGCCCACCTTTTCTGCCGTGGTCGGTTCGATATCGCAAACCGCCGTCAAACAGGCCTGCTGCACCTGCCCAATGGAGGAGCAATGGCTGCAGCCCATGCCGCCCACGCCAACCACTCCAAAACGAACTGTCCGTCCCCGCCCTCTAGCTTGTTTTGTTTGCATTGCTTTTCCATCCTTATTTGTCAATCCATGGCAAGATCGGCTTTATCCCGGCCAGCTAGCAGGCATAAAGCCTGCTCTACCCATTACAGTGTATATACTATTTTGGACTCCTTAATAATCTTCGCCAATTACAAGCCGGGCCAGCGGCAGTTCCGTCTCTGTTCGGGCTTCCATATTTTTAACGCGCGCCGTGCCGCCCGCCAAGTCATCGGGGCCGAGATATACAGCCTGGCGCGCACCGCTCTTGCCGACGCGTGCGAAGAAATGTTTGGGCTTTTCGGCATGCAGGGCGGCTGCAACGTTCTTGCTCCGCCGGCGCATGGCCTGGGCAATCTTCAACGCCGTGGAGCGCTGAGCGTCCTCCATGAATCCCACGGCCAGGTCCAGCACCTGGCGACGTTGGATCGGCTTGTTTTGGGCGTTCAGCAATTCGGCGATAACCACGTCGCCGAAACCGAGCCCCACCGACGGCAGGGCCTTGCCGCCAACATCCTCCAGCAGGCGGTCATAGCGACCGCCACCGAAAATCGCCCGGAATTTGCCGCCGGAATCGAAGGCCTCGAACACCAGTCCGGTGTAATAGCCCAGGCCACGCACCACACCGATATCGAACTGCAGGCGATCGCCCAGTCCGTAATCGCCCATCAAATCCAAGAGGGTGCGGATTGCCCGGATCGACGGCGGCGTGCCCCCTAGAAATTGCTCGGCCTGCTCTATCGAACGGATGCCGTTGATCTCGAAGACCGCCTCAATACAGGCCGAATCGAGTCCCGCGCTGCTCAGTAGTTTTGCAATTTCCTCGTCGGGTATTTTGCCGCGTTTATCCAGTGCCAGAAAAGTAGCCGGGTGATGAACGGCGGGCAAACCGGATTTCGTCAGCAGGTCGCCCAGCAGTGCCCGGTTGCTGAAACGCACGGCGACATCGCCAGGTTCCAAACCAAGCAGTTCGAGAGCGCGTAGCGCGCAGGCCAAAACCTCGGCCTCCGCCGTCAGCTCGGCCTCGCCCACGATGTCCAGGTTCCACTGGTAGTGCTCGCGTTTACGTCCCAAGCTCATGCGCTCGTAGCGGAAACACTGGGCAATGGCAAACCATTTCAGGGGAAAGGCCAGACCACCCTGGCGCGCCGCAATCAGACGGGCCAGGCTGGGAGTCATTTCAGGACGCAGGGCTAGATCGCGGCCGCTCTTGTCCTGGAAGGCGTAAATCTGTTCAACTATTTCCTCGCCGCCCTTGCGCTTGAGCAGATCCAGGGATTCCACCACACAGGCGTCGTATTGGTCAAAGCCGAACTGGCGCGCCGCCGTGCTCCAGGCCTTGAAAAGCGCGTTGCGCGCATCCATGTCCTCGGGATAAAAATCCCGCATGCCGCGCGGCGCCTCAAAATGAATATTCTCAGCAGTCATGCAATCAGACTTGTTTCATGACTTTCGCCTTCATGATCCGGCCCATTTTAAACTTTACCACTTTACGGCGGGGTATGGTCACCACATTCGTCGGCTTGTTGGGATTGCGGCCCACACGCGCCTTGCGAACGCGCACTTCGAAAACCCCAAAATTACGGAATTCGACTGTCTCGCCCTGAGCCAGGCTTTCGATAATGTAATCCAGCGTTTTTTGGATAATCGCAAACACATCCTGCTGAACTAATCCGGTTTCCTTCGATATACGCATTACCAGATCGCGTTTTGTCATAAACAACTCCCATCCCATTACAGATTAACTGCACTCGAACAGATCCGGCGACGAGAGGCCCCGTGTCGGTCCTGCAATTTAAGACCCGCGACGCCGATCATTGATCCCCGGCCACGCTTACCCGCCTGAAGCTCGTGGGCAATGAAATTATCGCTTGTGGTTAAAGTAGCAAACCCCCGGCTTTCGTCAATTGAAAAATACAGGCACCCTGCCCAACTTATTCATGACACGCCTGTTCGCCACGTATTTACACCCCAAAGCGGGCTGTGCCCGCAACTCGAGTCTACCTCAAATCCAATCGAGATCGGATGCACTCCCTTGTCGTCCTTGTATAACCACGACATTGGCCATGGATCCACAACGGAAACTAGTCCGCAAAAAAAATATTTTCTTATTGCATGCGGGGGGGGGTAAGCTATTGTTTATTTGCAGGTGGCATCAGGTAATGCCCACCTCCCCAGTAACACGGGATGCCGAATTTGACATAACAGATTAATATCTAACGTGTTTCTTTTAAGTTTGCACCGCCGGCCGCCGGCGGTGGTTTCGCTGAACAGTTACGGCAAAAGAATTTATCGAGATTGTGGACAAAAACCACACATTGGGAAGAAATTAACTATGAAGCCAAGACATATCGTCATGCTGGTTGGGTCGCTGGGTGCATCACTGCTGTCGTTATCGCCGTCAGCCGCCGCGCCGGGCGCAGGCGCAGGCATCCGATTGCGGAATGCCACCATCGACACGTCCGCCGCCGCCCAACAAGTCCAGGCTGGCGCGCTCACGGCGCGAAACAAAGTGTCGGACGATTGCAAGGCCGCTTTCGCCCGCCATGGCGCCGTGGACAGGCGCCTGCCATTCATCGTCCAATTCACCGGCCCCGTCCAGTCGGCTTGGAAACAGGAGCTGGAGCAAATCGGCGCGCGGCTGGGGGGCTACCTGCCGGAGAACGCTTTCATCGCGGAATTGACCTCCGCCCAACTGAACGCAGCAACGGATTTGGAATGCGTGCAGTGGCTGGGCCCTTATCAGCCGGCCTATAAAACCGATCCGCCTTTGAACCGCCGGTTCGCCACGGGCGACCAAGCCATCGACACTTTTACGATTGAGACTTTTTCATCGGAAACGGTGCCCGCAGTGCGGCAGGCCATCCTCGACCGCAATGGCCTGATTTTGGCAACCGCCACCGTGGGAGAACGCGGATTGCTTCGCGCCCGGATGTCCATGAAAAACGCATCCGAGCTTGCCGATCTACCCGCAGTGGAGTTTATCGAAATCTATGTCGAGCCACGCCTGTGCAACAATGTCGCCACGGACGGCGAACACATGAACTTGCAAAGCCTGTGGACCCAGCACGATCTGACGGGCGCAGGCCAGATCGTGTGCGTGGCGGATACCGGACTGGACACCGGCAACACCAACACCATTCACCCCGATTTCAGCAACCGGGTCATTGCCGCTTTTGCCCTCGGTCGGGAGGATGACTGGTCCGATTCGACGGCCAATTTCCAAGGCGGGCACGGCACGCACGTCGCCGGCTCCGTGTTAGGCAGCGGCGCCGCCTGGGGCAACGGGCTGTTCCGGGGGCCAGCCTATTCAGCTTCGCTGGTGTTTCAAAGCCTCATGGACAGCGAAGGAAAATTGGGCGGCATCCCCGATGCGCTAACCAACCTTTTTTACCAGGGCTATACCAGCGGCGCCAGAATTCATACCGACAGCTGGGGCGCCCCCATCGCCGGAGCATATAATGCCGATGCCCAGAGCACCGATCAATTCATGTGGGATGTTCGCGACATGCTCATCCTGTTTTCCGCCGGCAATAGCGGCATTGACGCCGGCGGAAGAGGCATCATCGATCCGACCTCAATCGGCGCTCCCGGCACGGCCAAGAACGTGCTGACCGTCGGCGCCTCCGAATCCAAACGCCCGTCAGGCGACGGCGGCTATTCGGCTTACACATATTACGACCTCTGGCCAAGCGATTACCCCGCCAACCCGATCCGGCAGGATTTGCTCTCCAGCGCTTACGACACCTATCAGGGCATGGCGGCCTTTTCCAGCCGCGGCCCGTGCCTTGACGGACGCTTCAAGCCAGATATCGTGGCGCCGGGCACCGACATTGTCTCCTGCCGTTCGCGCATGCCAGGCGCCGAGACAGGCTGGGGAACCGGGTACGGCGTACTGGCGAACGCCGCCAGTAACTATTATTTATTCATGGGCGGCACCAGCATGTCCACACCGCTGACGGCTGGAGCGGCCGCGCTAACGCGCCAGTATCTTCAGGCGCATCGCGGCTATGCCGCTCCGAGCGCAGCCTTGATGAAAGCGATTTTGGTCAACGGCGCCCGTTCCCTGACGCCAGGTCAGTATGGAGTCGGCCCATATCGCGAAATACCCGCTGCGCGTCCCAATAATGTTGAAGGCTGGGGACAGGTCGATCTAGCCAACACTCTGTTTCCCGCGGCGGGGTGGACCAACGTGTATTATGACATCACAAATACGGCCCAGTCCCTGGTCACGGGGGCCAAGAACACGTATTTGTTCAGCAGCTCCGGTACCGCCCCAATTCACATCACTTTGTGCTGGTCCGATTATCCGGCCTCGCTCGCGGCCACAAAGCAGCTGGTCAACGACCTGGATTTAAGCGTGATCACGCCCGACAACATTATCCATTATCCCAACGGGCTGGCCCAAGCTGATCGAATTAATAATACGGAAGGCATTGACTTACCTGCTACCGCCGGGACGATTCAAATCAAGGTCAGCGGATACAATGTGCCCAACGGGCCGCAACCTTATGCATTGGTCATTCGCGGCGCCGGCGCCGCGCTAACTCCTCCGCCTTCGCTCACCGCCATCGGCGCCGATTTTGACGGCGACCGGAAAGCCGATCCAGCGGTCTACGCGCCTGCCAACGGATGGTATATCTGGTTCTCCTCCAAAAGCTACACCCGCGAAGGTCCTTACCTGACCACCACCAATCTTGGTTTGGCCATGGCCGCCGACTTCGACGGCGATGGACTGGCAGATCCGGCGCTGTGGCTGACATCTTCGGGCTGGCTGATCCACTTTTCCGCCTCGGATTATGCACTGAATGGCCCCTACCTGGCATCATCTCTTGCAGGAGTCGGCTGTGCAGGCGATGTAGATGGCGATGGCAAGGCCGATCCGGCTTTGTATCAACCTACCGCCGGCTGGTATTTCTGCTTCTCGGCCAAGAACTATGAGGCGGGCGGTCCATTCCTACTGGGCGCGCCGGATGTCACACCGGTGCTGGCTGATTTTGACGGAGACCGGAAGGCTGACCCGGCCTTATACCGGGCAACAGATGGCTGGTATATCTGGTTCTCAGCCCAGGATTACAGACTCGGCGGTCCTTTCCTGGTTGGCGCCGCAGGCTATAGCGCCCTGGCCGCCGACTTCGACGGCGACGGGCTGGCCGATCCGGCGCTGTATCAGGATACGACCGGCGGTTTATACGTCTGGCAGTCTGGGAGCGGGCATGTGCTATCCGGCCCGTTTGGCCCCTATACAGTTCCGTGAAGCACCCATGCGCGATGCGCATGGTAACTTCTGCTGAACAAAGACCGCGCCCAGCGTGCGCGGCTACAACTCCGGTAGACTCCACTGTAGCCGCCCACGTTGGGGGCGGTTCCTATCCTCTGTAACCGCCCACGTTGAGGGCGGTTCCTGCCCTCTGTGTGGGGCGCAATGATATTTGATGGAAAAAGTCGTGATATTTATCACGATA
>CAZALU010000062.1:0-19344 GCA_964486075.1 uncultured Verrucomicrobiota bacterium | reverse complement strand
ATTTTGTGCTTGCCCCCGCCAATACTCAAATGTGAGGATGAATTGGAACCGCTGCAATCGACAAATCCGCCTTGACGGAGGGGATGGGCTGGAGTAATAAAGTATATATGGCCTACCACTTGCGCATAGGATATAGCGGACGGATGGTATCACATCACGAACTGCGGTATAGACCGGCAAAGGATCTACGTCGATGACCGGGATGACGGGCACTTGCTCGAGTTGCTGGACGCGATGAGCGAGTATTATGCGGTGCAGGTGCATGTCTACGTTCTGATGCAGAACTATACCACTTATTTGGGATAACGGTGATCGACAATCGAAAATCTAAAATCGATAATTCTTCCTACCACGTTGTCGGAATTGCCGGCGTCGGCATGAACGCGTTGGCCCAGGCGTTGCTGGCCCAGGGCTTCAAAGTGACCGGCTCGGATCGCTATCTTGACCGCGGACAAAATTTGGAGGTCCTGGACAAATTGCGGCGGGCCGGGGTGGAGCTTGTTCCGCAGGACGGCTCCGGAGTGCGCGCGGATACCGCTGGAGTGGTCGTCAGCACGGCTATCGAGCCGGATAACCAGGACGTGGTGGCGGCCGGCCGCCACGGCGTGCCCGTCATTCACCGGGCGGCGATGCTGGCTCGCCTGGCCCGTGGCCATCAAATCATTGCCGTGACCGGCACCGCCGGCAAGACGACGGTGACGGGCATGATCGGCTTTGTTTTGGAACAGCTCGGGCTCGATCCCATGGTCGTCAACGGAGGTGCCTTACTGAACTGGTTGAATGACGACTCTATTGGCAATGTCCGCGTTGGCCGCGGGGACATCTGGGTCCTGGAAGTCGATGAGAGCGATCGATCCCTCCTGCAGTTCGATCCCGGTTGGGCGGTGATTACCAATGTTTCCAAGGACCATTTCGAGCTGGACGAGGTGCAACAACTGTTTCAGCAATTCGCCGCCAAGGTTAAATGCGAGGTGGTGGGTTGTTATGGCGCAGCGCCATATCCGCCGGTCGGTTTTCAGCCCAGCCTGTCGGATGCCGGGATTGGATTCGACTACCATGGAGTTGGATTTTTAGTGCCCATCCTGGGGCTGCACAACGCGGAAAATGCGTTGCAGTGTGTCATGCTTTGCGAGCGGCTGGGTTTGAATCTGGCGGATGTTAGCCGAGCCTTGGAAAAATTTCGTGGAATCCAGCGGCGCCTGGAATGGGTTGGGCAGGCAGGGGGCGTGTCCGTGATCGACGATTATGCCCATAACCCGGCCAAGATCAGCGCAGCCTGGCGGGCGATTGCTCCTTATTTCAAAAGAATAATTGCTGTCTGGCGGCCGCACGGTTTTGCGCCGTTGGCGTTGATGATGGAAGACTTGACCCGTGCGTTCACAACCCTGGCCGGGCGCGACGACCTTGTGCTGGTCTTGCCGATCTTTGACGCCGGCGGCACGACCAATCGATCGATCTGTTCCGGAATGCTGGTTGAGCGCTTGCTCAAGGCGAACGTGGGGGCCGAGGCTATGAAAGATTATGACTACCTGCGCCGGCGCCTGACAGTCCTGGCGCGGCCGGGCGATGCGATCTTATTGATGGGCGCCCGGGACCCCGTTCTGCCCGTCTTCGCTCGCGAGCTCGTTCTCGATTTCGACAATCTCTTCGTGGACCGTGTGCCCTGAGCTTGCCGAATAGCCGATGAAGATCCAGCCTCCGACAAGGCTCCATCCTAAAGAAATAAAATAAACCATCAGCGACAGCGGCAAGGACTGGGCGCTGGGGATATCCATGGCTCCGAACAGGCTGACGGCCAGCCCTTCGCGGATGCCCAGTCCGCCGGGCGTGATCGGTATCGCCGAAACCGCGATAATGATCGGCAGCACCGTCAGGTAATCCATAAAGCTCAAGTTGATCTGAAAACATAGTCCCAGGCAGTAGCACTGCAGGATTGTGAACACCTGAACAGCCAGCGACAGGAACGAGGTCCAGAGCAGGACACCAGTCCGGCTGCGATACAGGTAAATGGAAACCAAGACCCGTTGGATAATCCGGCTAAGCTTGGCATTGCGCTTGATGCGGTCAACTAACGGCCAGTGACTGAACCGTTTGATGTTAAAGACAATCAGCAGGCCGGCGACGGTGGCCGCGATCATGCCCAACATGACGCATGCCGAGAGATGTGTTTTCCAATGGCTCATAAAAAACGGGGCTCGGACTGCCAGCATGATCCCGGCAATCAGGTAAAGCACGATCAGCCCAATGATACGATCGATAAAGACCGTCGTCACAGCCTCCGTTTTTTTATGGTTCGTATCCTTGGCCGCGTATACGGCGCGGGCCAGGTCGCCACCGGTAGATCCGAACATGAAGGCGTTGAAAAACTGGCCGATAAAATAGACGTTGAAACATCGTCTCCACGACATCGCCAATCCCTGAGCATCGAGGATGACCTTCCAGCGGATCAAGCCGGCGTGCAGGGCCAGATAGCTGAATACTATCCCGGCCAGCATCCATACCCAGTGGTTCAGGCTTTCTAGAAGGATTTCGGACAGGATACGGGTGTCGATTTTATGGAGGAGATAATAAATAATGCCTAAAGCCAGCCCCAAACGCAGGATAAGCGACAGCGCTTTTTTAGGTAAAAAAATAAAACCTGATTGATTCATGAAAGTTCGGCTAGTCCTGGCGGTAGGATAACTATAGTTTCTCAGATAAATAAGGCAACAATTTAGGACGAAGTTTTAAATTAAGCTCAACATGGGAACTCACCCCTGTGCCCTCCAAGGAGGGGCACTGATTGGCTTACGATAGCTTATCCTCTCCCAGGAGGGGCAGGGGTTGGGTTCTTTGACTTTCTGAAGACAATTATCTGAACATCTACACGCCTGTAGCCGACATCGTTGATGTCGGTCCGCCTTGTCCAAGACCGCGACCATCGATCGCGACTATAGAACTTTAACATTTAATTGGCGCCAATCGTCCCGGTTAATTCTGCGACTATGTCCTTCAGAGTCGTTGCTATTGGTATTTCCGGCTTCCAGCCAACGTCAGTCAGTATTTTTTCGATCGAAATCTGTGCTTGTTGTTCCGACGGCCGGAAGCGGCTGGAGTCGGTTTCCACCGCCGGTTTGACACCGATGATCCGGCATAGCTGGTCCATAATTTCCTGTATTGAAACAGAGTGTCCGGACGCAATATTGTAGGCTTGGCCGGCCTTGCCACTCTCGATCAGCAGGCGATAGGCGCGGGCGACATCGCGGACATCCGTGAAATCATGTCGGTTTTCCAGGTTGCCGACTTTCAGAGCCGGGGGTGCCTGGTGTCGGGAGATGGCCAGCAATTGTTCGGCGAAGGTCGGTACCACGAACAATGGGCTCTGTCCCGGCCCGATATGGTTAAAAGGACGCGCCGTCATGGTATGCATCCCGTGCTGGCGGGTATAGAGCAGGGCGAGATGGTCCGCCGCTGCCTTGGAAACGGCATAGGGGGTTTCTGGATTCAGCAAGTCGTTTTCGGTGAGCGGGTGCTCTCGCGGCACCGATCCGTACACATGCGCGGTGCTGATAATCAGCACGTGGGCGCGGGTAGCCGATTTTCGGAAAGCTTCCAGAAGATGCACCGTGCCCAAGATATTGACCGAAAGGGCGCGGTCCGGATTCCGCCAGCTTTCGGGGACGAAGGCCAGTCCACTCAAATGCACGCAGGCATCGGGACGGGTGCTCGCGACCAGGTGGCGCAACATTTCGGCATCGAGAATATCTCCGCTAAAATAGGGAATTGAGAGGGGTAGGTTCGGATCGCGGACAAGATCCAGAGCCAGCGGCTCGTGACCATGCTTCACTAGTTCTTTAATCAAATGTTTGCCGACAAATCCGCTGGAGCCTGTGATTAACACACGCATGTTACGTGCCTTGTCGGATGTTTTGCAGTTTGGCCAGATCGGCATCGACCATCATATTGACGAGACCGTCGAAATCCACCTCCGGCTTCCAGTCCAGCACTCGCCTGGCCTTGGAGCTGTCGCCCAGCAGATGATCCACCTCGGCCGGGCGGGTCAGTTGCGGATCCTGAACGACGAACTTCTTCCAGTCCATTTTTATGCGGGCAAAGGCCCGCTCCACGAAATCCCGGACCGCATACGCCTTGCCGGTGGCAATGACATAATCCTCGGCCTGTTTCTGCTGGAGCATCAGCCACATGGCCTTCACGTAATCTCCGGCGAACCCCCAATCGCGTCGCGAATCCAAGTTGCCCAAGCGCAGTTCATTCGCCAGCCCCAATTTTATGCGGGCGGCGCCGTCGCTGATCTTGCGCGTCACAAATTCCATGCCGCGCCGGGGGCTTTCATGATTGAACAGGATGCCGGAAACCGCGAAAAGACTATAGCTTTCCCGGTAGTTGACGGTTATGTAGTGTCCGTAAGCCTTGGCGGCCCCGTAAGGACTACGCGGATGAAAGGGGGTCAGCTCCGTCTGGGGCACCTCTCGCACCTTGCCGAACATTTCACTGCTCGATGCCTGGTAGAATTTGGCTTTTGGGCAAACCTGGCGCATGGCGTCCAGCATGCGGGTGACGCCGATTGCCGTAAATTCCCCCGTCAGCATCGGTTGGTTCCAGGATGTCGGCACGAAGGACATTGCCGCTAGGTTGTAAATCTCGTCCGGCATGACTTTCTCCATCAACTTGATCAGGGAAAGCTGGTCGAGCAGATCGGCCTGCTCGAGGATTAGCCGGTCCTTGATGTGCGCGATGCGATCGAACGTTTCCGTGCTGGAACGCCGGACCATTCCGTATACCTCGTAGCCACGCTCTAACAGGAAATCCGCAAGATAAGAACCGTCCTGTCCGGTAATGCCTGTGATCAAAGCCTTCATGAAATCATTCTTTTCGTTAATGGGCTGCCTGATGTCGTGGGTTGGAAAGACCACGGGCCGCCAGCAAACCTGAACTTGCCTTCCGGATATGAGAGGATCGGGCGCGGGGCGCCGTGGCGATCAAATCGTCCTGCGCCAGAAAGGCGCGTCCGCCTCTCAAAATCCCGGGCTAGGGGAGTTACTGCATCTTTAAGCCGGCTCGGCTGCGAGATGCCTTCTTGCGCCTTTTTTCACACGGTTTCTCGAAATACCGATGATTCCGGATTTCGCGCATGATGCCTTCCTTATCCAGCTTCTTCTTCAGCCGGCGCAAGGCCTTGTCGACGTTTTCGCCTCGTTTGAGCTTGATTTCAACCACGTTGTTTTCACTCTCCCTTCCTGGGTGAAGGCGGTCCAATACCGACCGCCCTGCCATGATGGCAATTAATCGTGATACCCTATCTGAATGATTCCCTCCCTGTCAAGCATCTTGCGGAACCCACAGCGCCTTGTGCCTGCGAGTGATTGAGGCGGGCGTAAGGTATAGTGTTTTAGATAAAAAACGTAACAATTCAGCATGAAGTTCTAAAGGATTTATAGAGTTAACCGCAGGTTCAAGGGCTGGCGGGCGCGGGTTTCCCGACTTCGATTCGCACCACGTCACCGGCGCGGATTATGGCCGCCGATTCCTCTTTCTGCCCCGGCGATTTGCAGGTGAGCACGAGCAGTTCCCCGCGAGCCTTCAGCCCCACGCATTCAAAAGCTTTCAAAGCTTCCGGCCTCGAACCCGACCGGTCGCTATAGTAAACTTTCATGACGGCGCCTTCGGGACACACTTCCTTGGCGGCCTGCCAGGCTGCCACCCAGTCGGCGGCGCAACGTGGCGGCGGCGGGGCCATGGGCTTGTCGTCCGTCTTGGCGGGAACCACGGCGGTCTGGATCATGAATTGCGAGGTATCCTCCGCACGCGGGGAAGTGCCCACCGTGGCCTGGACGGTTGTCTTGCCGCTGTTGCCGGCCGGGAGCGGCAATGGACAGAGCAGCAGGAACGCGATGCCGAGCGGCATGTATTTGAGCATGACAGGCTGCTGTTGCATAAGGTAATCTCCCCTGATTGGCACATGTCTTGAATAGTATTGATTGCCTGACTATACTAAAATTGGCTAGGCCCACAACCCAAAAAGTATTTTACCACTGATAACACTGATTTCACTGATCGGATAACAGAATATTCTTATTTTTCCTCTATCCGCCCGCCTGCAGTCGCTACGCGACAGCGTTGCGGGCGGGCGGGCAGGTGCTATCTGTACTACTATCCGTCAATATCGTGTTTTTTATACATTTTTTTCATACGGTGCTTTTCTAAGTCATTCATAGTTCCGGAAAGACACTCATACCTTACAAAAGGCAACTTTTATTCTCTTATCTGTGTAATCAGTGGTGCTTTTCTCCTTTGGTTGTGGCTTTGCCGCGCTGAGAAATCCGTGGTTCAGCCCATGCTGATCCGCCAAGGCGGAAAATCTCTGGTCTTTTTCCGTGGTCAATTTTTTTGGCGGTTTCGCGTGAATAAGGTATTATTATTTGTTTCCCCCTTTGACAACTGGGAAAAGGATACCTGTGGAATGCCATTGTAAAAAAGGGCGAGATTCGTTAGATTGAAGTGATGCAGGAAAAATATCCATTCGATCAAATCGAACTGAAATGGCAGGACTACTGGCGGGAACAGGGTTGCTTTACGTGTGACACGAGCTCGGCCGAACAAAAATTCTATTGTCTGGTAATGTTCCCATATCCCTCGGCTGCCCTGCACGTCGGTCATGGCCGGAATTATATTATCGGCGACACCGTGGCCCGCTACAAGAAGATGCGCGGATTTAACGTGCTGACGCCTATCGGCTGGGACGCCTTCGGATTGCCGGCGGAAAACGCGGCCATTAAAACCGGCAGGCATCCGCGCCAAACCACTCTTGAAAACATCGCGATTATGAAGCGCCAGTTGACTGCCTGGGGCGTCTGCTATGACTGGGAACGCGAGGTCACAGCCTGCCTGCCGGATTACTACCGGTGGACGCAGTGGATTTTTATTCAATTTTTCAAACGCGGACTGGCCTACAAGGCCAAGGCGCCGGTCAACTGGTGCCCGTCCTGCGCGGCGGTCTTGGCCAACGAACAGGTTATCGATGGCAAATGCTGGCGCTGCGAGTCCGATGTCCAGGAAAAACACCTGGAACAGTGGTTTTTTAAAATCACGGATTACGCCCAGCGCTTGCTGGATGACTTGGCTAAACTCAAGGGCTGGCCGGAACGAGTTAAGACGATGCAACAAAACTGGATTGGCCGCAGTGCGGGAACGCTGGTGGAGTTTCCCCTGGTCCCGCGTGCTGATGGGAGCGCCGATCCATGCCCCGTGGTGCCTTGTTTCACGACGCGGGTGGACACTATCTTTGGCTGCACCTATATGGTTGTCGCACCCGAATTTTCGGGCTTGGCTGAGATGGTCAGCGGCTTGCCGCAGGAGTCCTCTGTCCGGGCGTTTGCCGCGCAGGCGCGCAAGGTGGCCTCGGTCGACCGCGCTGCCAACACCCGTGAAAAAAACGGGGTGTTCACCGGTCGCTTTGTCGTCAACCCCTATAACGACGAAAAAATCCCGCTGTGGGTTGGTGATTATGTCATCATGAGCTATGGGGCGGGTTCGGTGATGGCTGTGCCCGCGCACGACACGCGGGATTGGGCCTTTGCTAAAAAATACAGTTTGCCCGTGAAGTTATCCATCCAGAATGCCGCGCAATCCTTGAGTCTGGAAACCATGCCCGACGCCTTCTGCGACGACGGTATCACCGTGGATTCCGGCGAGTTTTCGGGTTTACCCAGCGCCGCCGCCCGCTCTCGCATGACCGCCCGCGCCGCGGCCATGAAATTCGGGCGAGGACTGGTTCAGTATCGCCTGCGCGATTGGCTCATCAGCCGCCAGCGCTACTGGGGCGCGCCGATTCCCGTCGTTTATTGCGAGACCTGCGGCATTATCCCAGTCCCGGAAAAAGACCTGCCGGTGCTGTTGCCCGAAAATATTGAATTCCGGCCCAGCGGTGAATCTCCCCTGGCGCGTTGTTCCGCCTTCATGGATACGGTCTGCCCCCAGTGTGGCCGACCGGCCCGACGCGAAAGCGACACTATGGACACTTTTGTTGATTCCAGCTGGTATTATCTGCGCTACCTTTCGCCCCGGGATGAGCGGCGCGCGATCGATTCCGAGGCTTGCAACCGTTGGTTGCCGGTGGACCAATATATAGGTGGCGTCGAACATGCCATTCTGCACCTGATGTATTCAAGATTCTTTACCAAGGCCCTCTTTGATATGGGCCTGGTCAAATTCGATGAGCCATTTGCCAAACTTTTCACGCAGGGCATGATTTGTAAACGCAGCGACAAGGACGGACAGCTATACAAAATGTCCAAGTCGAAAGGCAACGTGGTCAGCCCCGATGAGCTGATCCGGGAATATGGGGCCGACACGGTGCGGCTCTACACCCTGTTCATCGGGCCTCCGGAAAAAGATGCCGAATGGAGTGAGGCCGGCATTGAAGGTGCCTTCCGATTCTTGCGACGCGTATGGAAACGCGTTTATGACAACCACGAATCACTGGCCGCAGCCGCATCGCTCAAGCCGGACTTGTCGGCCATGCAGGCGCCGGAGCGCGACCTGTTCCGCAAAACCCACGAGACGATTCAGCGTGTCACACAGGATTTGGAAGGCGACTTTCATTTCAACACGGCTATCGCGCAAATCATGGAACTCATGAACGCGGTGGATGCGTGTCCGTCGCGTGCCGACTCGTCGGACCAGCGTCAGGCGGTGTTTCGGCATGCCATCGAAACGGTTGTGCTTTTGCTAGCTCCGTTCACTCCGCATCTAGCCGAAGAGCTCTGGGTGGAACTGGGGCACCCTGCGGGTATCCTGCGGGTGGCATGGCCGGTTGCCGACCAGTCCGCCCTGGCCCGCGCCCAAGTTGAAGTCGCGATCCAGGTCAACGGCAGATTGCGCGGCACGCTTCCGCTGGCGGTCGGACTGGACCAGGCGTCGGCGCAAGCGGCGGCGTTGGCCCATCCTTCCGTGGCGAAATGGGCGACCAGCGAAAAACTAGTTAAGACCATCTTTATTCAGGATAAATTACTTAACTTGGTGGTCCGTCCCTGAGAGGCAGGGCGGAGCGGAATCTTTTGAAGAGTGGGATAATCTGATCCACTTGATCAATAATGCGCAATCATATTCTGGGATTGATCACCCACCCCCAACCCCTCCAAGGAGGGGAGCCATTTATGAAGTTGCGTTCTGCACGCGAAACATCCGGGACCAAACGGCTTCTGGCAAAAGCCTGGTTTGGATTGACCGAACAAGAGCGTTGGGCGATCATGCTGGTATTGGGGCTCTTTTTATTGGGCTTGGGAGCGCGCGCCTGGCATCTTAGTCGTGAAATTTCCCCAGCTTCACAGCCGCCGCCCATGACCCGGAATTCCGAGCCCTAGCCAATACAACTGGTTATGATCAAGCTGGAATCACTGCCGTTCGTCGATTGGCACGTAATGGCGCTCGGCCTCTCCGATATACATCTGGCGCGGACGCACAATGCGGAATGGTTCGCTATGCGCCATTTCATGCCAATTGGCCAACCAGCCGGGCATGCGTCCAATGGCGAATAGAACTGTGAACATGTCATAGGGTATGCCCACCGCTTTTTGGATCAGCCCGGAATAAAAATCCACATTTGGGTAAAGGCGGCGCGTGAGAAAATAATCGTCCTTCAAGGCCAGTTCTTCCAGCCGTAGGGCGATGTCGAACAAGGGGTTGTCCATTCCGGGCTTACTCAGGAGTTTATGGCAGGCCTGCTTGAGGATCTTTGCGCGCGGATCGAAATTCTTGTAAACTCGGTGGCCAAAACCCATCAGCCGTTCGCTGCTATTCTTGATCTTAGCCCGCTCGATGAATTCCTTGCCGTCCCCGCCAGAAGCCAGAATACGCTCCAGCATTTGGATCACTTCCTGGTTGGCACCGCCGTGCCTTGGGCCCCACAGCGCTGAAATTCCGGCCGATACCACGGCGTAAATATTCGACTGACCGGAGCCGACTACCCGGATGGCTGAAGTGCTGCAATTCTGCTCATGATCGGCATGTAGAATCAGGAACAGGTCGACCGCCTTAACGATATCGGGGTCCTGTTGGTAATCCTTGACTGGCGACCAGAACATCATATTTAGGAAATTCTCGACGTATTTCAGGCGGAATGACGGATACACCACCGGTTCGCCGATGGACTTCTTGTAGGAAAACGCGGCGATGGTGCGCACCTGCGATATCAGATTAGCCATGAATTGTGTTTCGGTACGAGGGTCCTGCACATCGGGCAGGGGATAGAACGTTGACAACGAAGCCACCATGGTCGATAAAATACCCATGGGGTGGGCGTACTTGGGGAAGGCTTCGAAGAAATGGCGCATATCTTCGTGGATCAGGGAGGATTGGTTCAGCCGGTTGGAAAACAAGGAAAGCTCCTTGTGAGTCGGCAAGTTGCCGTAAATCAGCAAATAGGCGATTTCCGTGAATGTCGATTTTTCCGCCAATTCTTCGATCGGATAACCGCGGTATTGCAGGATGCCCTTTTCGCCATCGATATAGCTGATTGCGCTCCGGCACATGGCCGTGTTACCCAGACTGTTGTCGAGGGTGATCAAGCCGGTCTCGTCCCGCAGGCGCGAGATGTCAATGGCTCGTTCATTCCGGGTGCCCTGGATAAGCGGGAGCTGATATTCTTTTTTCCCAACAATCAATTTAGCATGATCCGTCATGTACATATTCCTCATGGATGAATGCAAGGCTTGCACAGCCCTGCTTTGCGCTTTGAATCAGAAATTTGAGTTGTCATACTACGTAATCCGCGATTTTCGTCAACGTTAAATCGCATTCCATCGAAATGCTGACATGGCTTATTCATGAATGTCCTGTGTTTCGCGCATTTACGCGATACCGCAATGGCATCGCGAGTGCGTCAGCTAGATTGCCGTTTTGTCCCGGCGAAGCTTGCGTGGTTAACCCAGTTTGGCCGCGTTTTGTTTTATGCGGCCATCATCACCTGACCACGTTGGCACGTGGAATGTGACTCACGTGGTGCCCCTTTGGGTGAATTTTGTGCCAGCTCGGCTCAAAATTAAGGTATAAGGAAGCGCTGAGCTGGTCGATGCGTTGATATGGAGCGTGTGTCAAAGGGTGTTCAGAACGACCGGCGGCGCGGCAAAGAACGCGCGCCAGGCATTGATGCGGCTGGTGGCCAAAGCCGTCAGCGGCTCAGGCCGGAGCGACACGGGTTTCAGACAACGATCGCGGAAGCCTTGCAAGCCATCCGTTAGAAAGCAAACGTTGTCGAACCCCTGTCGCTGGAGCGAGTCCCTGGCCTGGGCAGGATGGGTCATCCCGTTAGAGTAAAGCACGATGAGTCCTATATTCTTGTGGGGCTGTAGGGCCGCTGCCAAATCGGCCAGCGGAACATTGATGGAGCCGCGGATGTGGAAAAGGCTGAACTCGGCGGCCGGGCGGATATCCACCACGACCAGGTTCGGATCTCCGGCCATTAAGCGATCAGCCAGCTCTTCGGGCTCGATGTGGTCCTGAGCATTGTCCACGCGTTCCATCAGGGCTTTCTCGTCCGCTCCTGCATTGGCGTCGGCGAGGCGAGGTGAGGCATCCGGCGCGGTCGGACTCAGCACGAACAGGCCGGCTGCCGCGGTCACCAACGCCAGGCTGAACGCCTTCAGAAAAGGCGAGCCCAGGTATACGGAACGGCCGGTGCGCGTTTTCTCGGCCCACTCAGCCAGCCAGAAGGCAACGACGGCGATCAGCGTCAATCCCAGGATGAACAGGTTGCGCGACATGCCCAGCGTATCATAGACCATTAGCACCCCCCGATCACCCGCCGTGTACAGCCCGTGGATGACAGGGAAAAGCTCGTTGAACAAGATACTGCCGACCACGCTGCCAACTAGAAAGACAAGCGCGTCGATCCGGCCGGCGGCCAGGCCAGCCCCGGCCGTGCCGGGACACCAGCCCCCCATCACAAACCCCACGCCGAATAAGAGGCCGCCCACGATCTGCGCGCCGTAAATAGTCGGCATGAGAAATATCTGGTCAATATTAATCCAGCCCAAACTGACCAGGTAGGCCAGGCCCAGCATGGCTGTGACAAGCGCGCTGAACATCACCTTCACGACGGACATGTCGGTGAAATAGAAGACTCCGGCCAAGCGGCGCGAACTGCTGAACCCAGCCCGTTCGAGCGCAAAACCGAAGCCGATCCCGATCAGCAGTGCGAGGAAGAAGGCCTGCGCAGTTCCGAGCGCATCTAGGTTGTAAAGGGTGTTAATCATGCCATTGCCTCCTGACGAACCAGGCGGTGGCGTAGCCACTGGCGAACAGACAGAGCATGAACACAATGCTGCCGGTGAGCAGCAGGGCGCCGCCGCTCAGAGCCTGCCCGGATGTGCAGCCTTGGGCCAGGCGGCTCGCGAAGCCGACGATCAGTCCTCCCGTCAGGGCGTAGCCGAGTCGGCGACGCACGGTCGACGCAGATCCGCGCTCGACCTGAATGCTCACCCGGTTTGCCAGCAGCGCCGAGAAGAGGGCGCCGATGAACGTGCCCGCGAACATGAAGATGAGGTAGTAGTTCAGTGGTTTTGCGCCCCACCTGCCAAAGTACTCGCTGCCCAGCGTGTGCGGCGCCGAAACGCACATCGAGATCGAAGCGCCGATGCGCGCGATGCCGCCTGACGCGCCCAGCCCCGCGCCGAGGATGACTAATGAAGCCAGGAGCACCAAGCCCAAGAGCACTCCCGCCAGATAGGGGTTAGCGTAAGGTTTCGGGCGACCCGGCACGGTTTCTGGATTATTGCTCATGGCTCAGCACCCCGCGCTCTTCTTCTTTGGAGGTTGAGGGGTGACAGGCGTTGGCGAGGCCGGAACTGGCGCGGGCACTGCCGGCTTGAGGGCCGCCGGCATCGCTGGAGCGGATGCGGCGGGTGGCGCAAATGTCCCTAACTCATTCCAGTAAGCTTCCAATCCACCAAAAAGCACCTTGATCGGACGCGGGGTCTTCTGGGCGAGTATGCCGCCCACCGCCATCGCCAGTGAACCGTCGCGGTCCACGATCACGAGCGGTATCACACCGTTCAGATAAGCGGGATTGGCGATCACGTCCGCAATGTCCGCGTTCATTGAGCCGGGCAGGCTGTAATCGGCGTACTGTGCCGGGGGCCGCACGTCCACCATCTCAAAAGTGCCGGGCAGGTCGACGAGCATTCGCTTCAAGTCCGCGGCGGCTATGCGATCGGGAAGCCTGATGGAACGCGCAGGCGCTGGGGCTGTGCTGGCAGTGCCGCCAACGGCGCTCAGCGTGGGCAGGCCGGCCTCGATCCAAGCCTCGCTGCCGCCTTCCATGTTCAGGACATCCTTGAAGCCCAATTTGAGCAGGACTGAGGCGCCCATGCTGGAACGGTAGGCGGAGTTGCATACGGTCAGCACCGGCATGTCCTTGGATAAGCGTTTGCTTTCGCTGAACAGTATGTTTATGGGGATGTTGAGGACGTTTCCGATGCGTAGTCCCATCCACTCGCTCGGCAGACGCACATCCACCACGATGGGCGCTGTGCCGTCCTGCATCTGTTTGTATAGGTCCTGAGGCTGCAGGAGCTTGAGCGATCCGAGGGGTAGATTCGCTTTTTTCCACGCGTCCAAGCCTCCTTTAAGGAAACCGGTTGGCGCGTCGTAGCCGATTCGTTTCAGGCGAAAGGCCGCCTCGGCGACTTCGCCTTCCGAGCCCACGAGGACAAAAGGATCGCCCCACGGGATCATCGTGCCGGTCCACGTTTCGAACCGGCCCCGGATGCCGATGTTGATTGCATCCAGCGGATGCGCGGCAGCAAACGGCTGGGCATCGCGAACGTCGACAATCCACGCGTTCTTCTGCCCCTGGGCAAGAACATCGGCGGCCGGCAGAGCCGGGGGAGTAGTTTTCTCCCAGTCTACCAGGGGTGGCCCTTCATGGTTTAGCTTGGCATTGTGCTTGAAGTACTGCGGGGCATCGGGAAGTCCGTCAATGACCGCCATGACATAGGAGAGCAGGTCTTTGTGTTGCAGATAAACGTTTTCCCGACGTTGTTCGCCGATCGTGGAAACTGGCTCATCGCTCAAATGGGCGCCACAGAGAGACCCGGCGCCGTGAGCGGGAAAGAACCTGGTGTCGTCGGGCAGTTTGGATAGCTTGTCCTTCCAGGAATTATAGCCCATTTCAGCCAGCGCGGCGGCACTCATGCCTTCGCCCATCAAGTCCGGACGCCCTACGCTGCCGATGAAGAGCGTATCCCCTGTGAGAATGAACGCCGGTTTGCTTGCGGTCGCCGGGTGATAGACATAGAGGCATGTGCCATCGGGTGTGTGCCCCGGGGTGGTCACGATCACGCCACGCACTTTGCCGAAGGTAAAGGCGTCGCCATCCTTGACCGGCTTGTGCGGATAACCCGCCTGGGTGGCGGCGTTGACGATGATTTCCGCGCCGACTGCTTTGGCCAGTTCCATGTGCCCGGCCACAAAATCGGCGTGAGAATGGGTGAGATAAACTCGCGTGATTTTGAGTCCCAGTTCCTGCGCATCCTTAAGATAGCGGCTGATATCACGAGCCGGATCGACGATCAGGGCTTCCCCACCGCTGCCGATTAGATAGGAATAATGCGAAAGAACGGCCAGGTTGTATTGCCGGAAGACAAAGTCGGGCGCCCTCTGTTCGGTTTCCTTGACCAATTGTACGCTGGCTGCCTCGTCCCCGTGCGTCGCGGCCTCGGCGTCGCCAGGCACAGAAGCTCCCCGCGCCGCAGCGGCGGCTATAAATATCCCCACTGCTAGCCATCCGACCCAAGCACTTTTTTTCATACACGCATCCTTTCGGTTAAATGTTGCGGAGCCGCCAAGTAAAAATCCGAATCCACAGACAATCGTTATTTACAAATTAGGCGCCCCGATCCGGATCGGGGTGCAACTCTTACTGTAGCCGACATCGATGATGGCGGTCCTAATCCGAGGACCGCGACCATCGGTCGCGACTAACACTTTGAAATTCCTTAATATCTAGTTATGCTTGCTAGCTTACCTCGCTTTGCGCTTACATGCAAGCCATTTGCATGGCGGGCACGCAATCAGGTTCTTCCGCAGAATGCGTGGGTCAAGGCAAGCAATCACTACAGAGTTAGGCGGAGGCATGCCGACGATAAGAGAGGATGATTGGCCACTAAGGCAGGCAGTCTCCTGCGAATGACGGCATATCGGTGTGTCGGCACAGGTAAGATGTAACGGTGCATGGAAGTAAAGGGTATCTGATTTATCTGTTTTTTATCTGAACCCCGTGGCCCTGCGCCTCTGCGCGAGATAATGCCTCTCCCCTCCGGTCGTCAGTGCCTAATCCACGCGCAACCGTTATATCATGCCATCGGCAGACCCGCCTCTGGCGGGAAAAACAAGCTCGCAGGGATCAACCCTGCGCTACTTGGGGTTGCGTGCGTTAGCCCGCCTTAAACAAGAGAATATCGTTTAACCGTAAAAGATCATAAAAATCGCCAAGAAGAATTGTCGCAAAGACACGGAGATATAAAGATAATACGAGTGATCATTTCATGTTTGGATATTTACATACGTCTGTTGCCGTTTTCCTCCTCGGGCAGATCCGCCTTCCGCCGCCGCTATAGCTAGACCCCTTGCGAGAACTTTTAGCTGCGGATTACGCCGATAACGCAGATAAATACCAAATTTTGCGATCAGATGGTAAAACACAATTACGCAATACGCGCAATCCGGTTTTATGCAATCATTGACACAAACCGGCCGTGGTGCGATAGTCCTATCGGTTACATGCAGGTATTCGCAGCCATGATAGAAAGGACCCACGATGAAGAAGCAGACAAAGTCATCCTTGAAAACGAAGGCCTCGGCGCCCAAGAAACTAACCAGCGTTGCCGGAGCGCCGGTCGCCGATAATCAGAATGTCATGACGGCGGGGCCACGCGGGCCCATGCTGCTTCAGGATGTATGGTATCAGGAGAAGCTGGCCCATTTCGACCGCGAGGTCATCCCCGAGCGGCGCATGCATGCCAAGGGGTCGGGCGCCTACGGCACCTTCACCGTCACTCACGACATCACCTGTTTTACCAAGGCGAAACTGTTTAACAAAGTCGGTAAGACAACCGATATGTTCGTGCGCTTCTCAACCGTTGCGGGCGAGCGTGGTGCAGCAGATGCCGAACGCGACATCCGCGGCTTCGCCATGAAATACTACACCGAAGAGGGCAACTGGGACCTCGTCGGCAACAATACGCCGGTCTTCTTCATGCGCGATCCGCTCAAGTTTCCCGACCTCAACCACGTGGTCAAGCGCGACCCGCACACCAATATGCGCTGTGCGTCATCCAACTGGGATTTTTGGACCGCCTTGCCGGAGGCGCTGCACCAGGTGACCATCCTGATGAGCGACCGTGGCATTCCCGCCTCTTACCGAACCATGCACGGTTTCGGTAGCCACACCTACAGCTTGTATAATGCAAAAAACGAGCGCTTCTGGGTCAAGTTCCACTTCCGCACCCAGCAGGGCATCCACAACCTTACTGACGCCGAAGCCGAAGCGATCGTCGGCAAGGATCGCGAGAGTCATCAACGCGACCTATTCGAAAACATCGCGGCCAAGCGGTTTCCACGCTGGACGCTTTTCCTGCAGGTGATGCCCGAATTGGATGCGCTAAAGCTGCCCTACCACCCGTTCGACCTGACCAAGGTCTGGTTCAAGAAAGACGTACCCCTGATCGAAGTGGGGTATTTTGAACTCAACCGCAATCCGGAAAACTATTTCGCAGAGGTAGAGCAGTCGGCCTTTAACCCGGCCAATATCGTGCCCGGCATTGGCTTCTCGCCGGACAAGATGCTCCAGGGGCGCCTCTTCTCCTACGGCGATGCTCAGCGCTACCGCCTCGGGGTGAACCACCACCTGATTCCCGTGAATGCACCGCGCTGCCCCTTTCATAGCTACCACCGCGACGGCGCGATGCGGGTGGATGGCAACCAGGGCAGTCGTATCGCCTATGAGCCCAACAGCTACGGCGAATGGCAAGAGCAGAAAAAATTCTCTGAACCACCACTGCAAATCGACGGCGCAGCTGACCGCTGGAATTTTCGTGAGGATGATGCCGATTACTTCACGCAACCGGGTAAGCTCTTCCGCCTGATGACGCCGGCGCAGCGGCGGGTACTGTGCGCCAATACGGGGCGCGCCATGGCCGGCGTACCGGACATGATCAAAACCCGCCACATCGGCAACTGCTACAAAGCCGATCCTGCCTACGGCAAGGGTATTGCCAAGGCACTGGGCATATCCTTTGAGGAGTCTATGGGCTGAAAAGTTCGAGATCCGCCTGCGCTTATCCCGAAGTGGGGTGGGGTTCGACTATAAATGTTTCGTTATTTATCCAAAATGCCATGGCGCTCGTACTGACAGGCTTGGCAGCATGTCCGTTTTGGCTCATTTAAATAGTCCCCTCCCATGACCCATTCCCAGCAACAAGCGGATGCAGATTGCCTGCCCGTCCAGATATCCGCCAGCCGTCTGAGGCGGATATTGCTGATCGGCGCGGGCACGCTATGCGTAGCCCTTGGGGTGGTGGGGATGTTTGTACCCTTGCTCCCCACCACGCCTTTTCTACTGCTAGCGGCCGCCTGCTACGCGCGCAGCTCACAGCGCTTCTATCGCTGGCTCATGACCAACCGCTGGTGCGGCGCCTATATCCGCAACTACCGGGCCGGACGCGGACTTCCCCTGCGCCAAAAAATTATGGTCTTGGCTCTGTTATGGACAACGATCGGCGCCACGGCGCTTTGTGTCGTCAGCCTCTGGTGGGTGAGATTGCTGTTAATGCTGATCGCCGTGGGTGTAACCCTCCACTTGCTTTGGATCAAGACCTACAAACCGGGGCTGCCGGATCAGCCAACGATGACCAGAGCAGACGCCCTCGCCGAACAGTCCGTGGTCGAGCTATAAGTCGGCCAACCAAAGGAACCAGCATGAGAACTCAGCGTTTTCGAATCAAACGTTTTGCCCCCGCAGCCGTCCTCTGGATGATCGCAACCGCATGGCTGCTGAGCTTGGCTCCCGCGCCCGCGCAGGAGGGCGCTCCGCCCGCCCAAGGCCATGGTCTGACGTGGCTTGTAAGCCCCATGATTGGCTATAATCGCGATACGCTGAAGCAAAGGGATCGAACCGGCCAGATCCAGAGCGCCAGCAAGACCGCTCCGGAATACGGCCTGTTCGCGCTGGTGGCTCACCCCCGTTTCGTCGCGAACGACTTTCTTTTTTTTACCGAAGCAGCCGGCAAGACAGACGTTATGGGGAATTTTTTCCATGTCAACCTGTATGGCGATCCCGACGCAACGCTCACCTGGAACCTGGGCGCGGGCCATCTCTACCACAAGATCAAGCTGCAGGATGTGGATATTGCAGTGAGTGTGCCGCTGGCCAAGGCCGGCCCTGTGCTGCGCTACAAACCGTGGGGACTCACCTGCAATCCCTATGTCGGCTATGCCTGGGAAAGGGTTGATACCCACGTTCACGTCCCGCCTAACGATCAACAGATCCACACGAGCAACGATTCATACCTCTACGGACTCACGCTGGATTGGCAGTGGCGCATGCTCGGGCTGAACGTAAAATATTATTATCAGGACAGCCAAGAATTAGACGACAGTTTCAACAACTTGCATGTGCGCCTGACGACCGGACTGACCACTCATTGGGGCGCGGCCATTCGTTTCGACTATATGGAACATTCGACCACGGAGGACACCTCGATCCTGTTGGGCCCAGTGTATGTCTTCTGACGCGACGGAATTGAGGCGACAGGCTAGAGGTTTCCGATCGAGGGAACGCCCGCGACAAAATGTAGCTCGTCGCAGGAGCAACGAGCGAAGGCTGGTTTGCGAACGCCGTTCTGTAACTGCCTAAAGCGACCGATTTGAAAATGGATATAATTCGGAACTTTTTTAAAGATATTTTTATCTGGTTCGCTTGTTATGATTTTTATATGGGATTTCCGCAATGGTGGGGCGAGGCGTCCCTGCCGAGCCGTTCCGGGATCGGATCACTCGGAGGGTTCGCCGTACCGCAGGGAGCAGTTGCCGCATTTGGCGACAACATAATTACATTTGCAACCCATTTCTAAATCGGCCAAAAGCCCGTTTTCGACCGGCGTTGACAAATGGTCGAGGCTCCTTACCAATATCCGAACCTGGTTCGAGAAGCAACACCGGGTTAACCGCTAGTAGGGACGCCGGGTCGTGGCCATGTTGGTCCTGGTCTTGCGCGAGCGTGGGGCGGTACGTCCCCACGCTCGCCGCTACGCGAATCGCCCACGTTATCCCCTGGCCGCCGTCGTTGGT
>CAZALU010000061.1:0-19478 GCA_964486075.1 uncultured Verrucomicrobiota bacterium | reverse complement strand
AAGCGGGGCGGAGTTCATCCCAAGGTAGGGCGAACCCTCCGGGTGAGCCGTTCAGAACCGGACGGCTCGGTAGGTCCCAATTCCCGGAGATCGGGACGCCCCACCAATAACAAATTCCTGTCAGATTTAACCGCGAATTTCGCGGATGGCACGAATAAGGAAAAACTCATTTTTCTATTTCCGATGATCAGCGACCATTCGCGCTATCTGCGGTGCAAATTCTTTCCGTTCTTCGTTGTTCCCGCGCACCGGCTGTAGCCAAGATAAATTAGGCCCTGACGCGCGTTGCGCGATCGGGATAACTTTTACTAGCCGACATTGATAATGTCGGTCTTCGTTCCCTAAGACCGCGCCCAGTCCCGACCTCTCGGAGAGTCGGGACGGCTACAAAACAGAAGGAAGCTATCAATGGCATGTGACAAAATGAAAGTGATTGAGGATGTCGCGCCCGTTGCAACAGGAAACGCAGCCCAACAGGAGCAGATTAAAATGAGTACAACTTCAGACTTCCTGATCCGGGCGGAAAACAGGTTGGCACATTCGTAGACGCGGCGCCATCGCCGCGTTCTCATCCGGCAACGAAAAGCGGCGAGGGCGCCGCTTCTACGGCGCTGCCATAAGTCTAAAAATCTGCCAAGCCATGTTCCGGAATCCCAACATTATTTCAACTTGGATCAGGCCGCCTGACGGCGCCAAAAAGTGCCAGGAAAGAACTATCTGTTAATATGTAAATCTATGTTGCCGAATTCGTTGTGAAATTTGGGATAAAATATTCCTGGCACATCCATTGGTTTAATGCCAGTCCGCCCGGATAATGAAGTCTGACCTGAATGGCGCTAAGTTAAGCCAAATAGGAAACCCACCCCTATCCCCTCCCAGGAGGGGAACTATCTGGTCTGCAATGTCTTATATATTATCCCCTCCCAGGAGGGGAACTATCTGGTCTGCAATGTCTTATATATTATCCCCTCCCAGGAGGGGTAAGGGGTGGGTGGCCTTATCTTAGTGCCATTCAAGTCTGACCTTGGATTGCGGACGTTAGCCCGCTTTAGTACCTTGTTCAACTTTGATCAATCCTCGATCCTCAGCTTGATCTCGTCGGAATTCGCTTTCAGCTCCGGCGCATACATGGCCGAGGCCCGGGTGGGCAGAGCGCTGAATTTGCCCGGGATTTCGGCGCGCACGCGGTAGGCCACGCTGTTTTTGCCGCGCGCCAGGGCGCGCACGAAGAAGCAGACCCGCTCGTCGCGCAGCTCCATGTAGGCGCCCAGGTCGTTGCCGCCGTAGCCGCTGCGAACGGACACCGGCTCGAAGCCCGCGGCCTTCATGTCCTCGAAGACCAGGTATTCGTAGTCATTCTTGCTGTCGATCTCGAGCTCGATCTCGACCAGGTCGCCGCTCTTCAGCACCGCGCCGCTCTCGAGGGGCACGCGCCTGTATTTTTCAACCTTCTGGTCCAGGGCCTGCCCGCGCGCGCCGGCGACCTTGACGGTCTGGTCCTCGGGCACCAGCTTGAAATACTTGCGGTTGACCTTGATCTCCAGGCCGGCCTTGCCGATGAAATCCTCGAGCGTGAAGTTCGAGAGGTAGGCGTTGAAGTAGAGCGGGCCTTTCCCCTGCTTACGGAACTCCACCGTGTGCTGGCCGGTTTCCACGGCGTCGCCCTCGAGGACGAACTGGTTGTCGAAGGTGAACAGGTTGGAGGCGTTGATCCGGACCTCCTTGCGCTGTTGGCCGTCCACGAAGATGGTCACGGTCATGTCCGGCTTGTCCTCCTTGCTGGCCTTGAGGTAGTCGGCCATAGCCTCGACGCACAGCGCCGTGTCGCGCGTGGAATTCCAATAGGTGGCATTCTTACGGTTGTTGAGCAGGTATTTCACCAGGCGCGAGGCGCGCGTGCCGGCCGGATCGGTTTTAGTCAGGAGTTTGAGGTAATAGGCGTGCGCCTCGTACTCGCTGCCATACCAGCGCCACCAGTAGCCACCGTTGCCGAGGTTGAGCCAGGCAGTCTGGTTCTCCTCGTCCTGGATAAGGAACTGCTCGATGTTCCGCAGGATCATGGCCAGCTTTTCGTTCTGCCCGAGCTTGTGCAGGGCCATGCCGTACATTGCCATGCCGTACACCGCCAGTTTGGTCCGGTCGCGGTAGAGGAATTCCAGCATGGCCTCGTCCTGCACCCCGGCGTCGGTCAGGGCCATGAACACGAAGACGTCGAGGTTGTCGGCGGAATCTTTCCACGGATTGGTCCTGGTCGCCGCGTTCTTCAGTCGGCGCACCTGCTCGGCCTGGTAGTTCTTGAGCCAGTCCACCCCGCGCTCCAGCGTACCGGGCACGAGTGCCACATCGTTCTCGCGGGCGATCTGCAGGCCGTGCACCACGTAGGCGGTGGTATGTGGGTACGAATGCTCGCCGTAGCCCGAGAACCAGCCCCAGCCGCCGTCGGCGCACTGCATCGCCGTCAGGTGCCGCAGGCCTTCCTTGACCATGTCGCGCATCTCGTCGGGGTCGAACACGGGGTTGCAGTCATACCGCTTCCACTGCTTCGCGCGCTCGGTGTCCGCCCCGATCTCCTGGGCGTTAAGGTTCGTGCGCTTGGTCTGAATCGCTTTCAGGTCCAGACCCATCTGCAGAAGTATCTTCTGGGTGATCACGGCCGGTAGGAACCGGTTCAGGACCTGCTCGGTGCAGCCGTAGGGATAATCAACGAGGTACGGCAGGGCGTCCACCAGCGCGCCCGCCAGAGTCGGGGAATAGCGCACTTCCAGCCGCGACTCGTTGATGCGCCGCTCCGCCGGCACCGTGAGCCTGATGCTCCCCTTTTCCTGCTCCGGCCGCAACGCGCCGCTGAAGGAATCGGTCTTGAGCATACCGTGCACGTAGACCGGGAACTTCATTTCCATGGCGTCGGATTCCTCGTCGGTCAGGGCCTTCATGCGCACCACGGCGGTCCCTTCCTGCTGCACCTTGACCCGCCAGTCCACCCGCTGTTCGCCGTTGGCCTCCACCGCCACAGCCTGGGTCAGCTTCCCAACGGCCTGCAGGCAGGGGCCATCGAGCTCCAGCACGACCTGGACGGTCTTCTTGCTCTTCAGGTAATTGTGCACGTTGGCCGAGAGGACCACTTCGTCCTTTTCGACAAAGAATCGCGGGGCCTGCAGACGCAGGAGCAGATCCTTGCTGGTCGTCACGGCGGCGTCGCCCTCGCCCACCTCCGTGTTGGGGCCCATCGCCCAACTGCGGATCTTCCAGCCCGTCAGGTTCTCCGGCATGACCATCGAAATCTCGGCCAGCCCGTTCGAGTCGGTCGTCAGCGCGCCGGCCCAGAAGGCGGTATCTGCGAACTTCGTGCGAACCGTTGGTTCGACTACCGGCGCGGTCTCGCCGGAGGCACCGTCTTCCTTCCCAACCGCATCGACCATTTGCCTTGCAGGGGCCGCCGCTGGAGCAAACGCCACGGGCATGGATTCCGCCATGTCCAGCATGGCGCCATTTAGCGTATCGACGCGGGCCATGCTTTTGAAGGCCGCGACTTCGCGTCCCACTACGCCGCCGGCGCCCATTCTGCCTTTAGTGCCATGCATTACCCCCAAATCTTCGTTTCCCTCCCCAACCAGGTGTCCGAAGGCGCCGAGGCTCTGCATGCCCCGCTTCCCGGGGTCGGTCATCGGCCCGGCGCCGCGCCCCAGGCTGGACTCGACCTGCGGGTGGTGGTTGCGCCGCCACTTCCAAAAGAAGGCCTTGATCTCCGGCACGTTGGAGCCGCCAGAGATGTATTCCAGGGCCTTGTCGTAAATCGTCATGACCGTGGACCCGACGAACGGCTTGCCGAAGAAATCGGTCAGCCGGACCCGTACCTTCGCGGACGCGCCGGGCTTGTAGGTGGCCGCCGACGGCGTCACTTCGACATTCAGGGCGCGCTTGGCGGGCGGCACGGCGATTTCCCGGATCTCGTTGTGGATTTTGCCGTCGCTGATCGTAATGGCCTCGACAAAGAAATTCGGCATATCGCGCAGGACCACCTCAATCTCCTCGACCGCGCTCTTGCCGCCGAGCCGCAGGATTTTCGGCGGCAGACCGACGCCGTTGGCCGGGCGGAGGAAGAGCAGGACCGTGCTACCTGTCCGGTCGGTATTGACCATCAGGCGCACCTTCTCCCCGGGCGCGTACTCGCGCTTATCGGGCACCAGCTCGATGTTGTTGAACCGGAAATCTTTCCCATCGAACCCTTCGCCGGCGACGCAGAACACGCAGGCGCCCTCGATAGTCTGCTTGTTAGCGCTGACGACCTTGTAGGCCAGCCGGTACTGGCCGGTGGCGGAGGCCTTGAGCTGGACCAGGGCTTTGCCGAACTCGTCGGTGTCCAGGTCCCACTTCTGCGCCGGTGTTTCCACTGGAATGGCGTCCTTGTCGTACGCGATTCTGAACAGGGTCAGGCTGCCCTCGCCCTTGACCGGCTTGCTGTCGAGCGTCTGCGCCAGGAAATCGGCGCGGATGGTGTCCCCGACCCGGTAGTGCCCGCAGTCCACCCAGGCGTAAACCTTGAAAGGCTTGCGGGCGACGAGGACCGTGCCCTGGCCGACGATTGTGCGCCGGGACTCGTCAGTCACCTCGGCGGTTATGTCGTACTTGTGATCGGTGTCCCCGTGCATCGCTTTGGCCAGGGCGGTGTCGATTTCGATCTTGATCGTGCCGTCCTCGCCGACCGCCACCTCGTTTTCGGCCACGACTTCCGGCGGATTCTGCGGCGCCGGCCACCAGGGCCAGTAAGGCCGGAAGCAGCCCCAGTCCCGCCAGCCGGGGTACCAGGTGTAATCGCCGGCGAACCACCAGTAGCCGCGCCCGTAGAGCCAGTCCCAGGACGCGCAGGGATACCAGTTCGCGCTGTGGGCGGAGCGCATGACCTTGTACTTCACCTTGCCCTTCTTCACCGGCGCGCCGAAATAATACTTGGCCGTGACTGTCGCCGTGATCTTCTCGCCCAGCATCACCGGGTCGGCGGGGGCGTCTACTTTCACCTCGAACTCCGGCTTCTTGTATTCCTCGACGCGGAAACTGCCGCCGCCCAGGTTGGGCATGTTGGCGTTATACACGCCCAGCGCCGCGCCCTGGGGCAAGGCATATTCGCCCTCAAGCCCGCCGTAGGCGTCTGTCTGGAAAGCGCGCTCCAGCACTTTCTCGCCCTTGGGATCGTGAATCCTGACCGTGAACGACTTGTTGGCGTAGTCCGCGCCGGACTGGTCATACCTGGCATGCCTGATCCAGAACTTGAACTGCACAGTCTGGCCGGGACGATATACCGGCCGGTCGCTGATAAAGAAGGTTTTGACCGCGTTGTATTCCTCGTCGTAATGACGCCCGTTCCAGATCCCGGTAAAGCCCAGGTGCGCCAGGCGTCCTTCAGGCGTGGTGGCGATGATCAGCCACTGGTAATTTTCCGGGAGCGCCTTGTCCTTCAGGATGATCTGTCCGTTTTCATCGGTGAACTCCGCGGAATCCGAGATCAGCATGTTGTAGGTCTTGGTGCCCCGGACCCATTCCTGCCGGTAGCCGAAGAACTCCACGTTGGCTTTCGGGATCGGCTGGCCGGACACCGCGTCGCCCACGAAGAAAAACTGGGCCTGGTCGAGCGCCTTCTTGACGATCACGGTATCGTCCAGCCAGAGCACGATCTTGCTGGTATTGCCGTCGGCCATGGTGGCCACCACCAGGTAGGCGCCGGCTTTCTGGAGCGGCGTGGCCACCGTGATCAGCCGGTCGAAATGCATGGGACGCGGCTGCAAGTCCTGCTTCCAGTCGGCGACCTTCTCGCCCAGGTAGCGCTTTTCGTTGCGCTGCACGATGCGGTAGCCGATGTCCCCGATGCTGACTTTCTGCCAGTCGAGCTGGGACGGCTTGGTCTTGATGTAGGCCTTGACGTCGTCGAGGAGCAATTTCTCCTTGAGCTGGTAGGCCTCGAACTGCACGGCCTTGCCGTTGCGGAAGCGGTACTCCACGGTCGCGCCCTTGCCGGCCGGCTGGGCCATGACCGACTCGAACTGGCCCCAGCTGCCGAGGATCTGGTCCAGCCGGACCTGCTTGTAGTTGTCGTGGCCCGGCCCGTATTCCTTGATGTTGCGCTGCCAACAATCCGCCGCCTTGTCGTACTGGCGCCGGTCCTCGAAGCATTGCGCCAGCGCGTCAAGCGCCCGCTCCCCGCACCCGGTTTTGGGATTGTCCGCTATCCGCTGGTAAGCCCGGATGTAATTAAAATCTGCCGGCAAGGTCAGGCGCTTGATGCCGGTGGCCAGGCGCACGATGGTTTCATCCTCGCTGAGCGTGTGCAGGGCGTAGGGTCCGCTTTCGTCCTTTTTGGTGTCGTCATCGCCGCCGCCGAAATAGCGGCCGTATTCCGCGAGCGTCTGGACGCCGAACTGGTTCCGCAGGAAATCCGCCCAGCGCTGGAAAATATAATTGACGCGATCCGGCGTCGCTTCCATGGCCTGGACCAGCATCCAGCGCCAGCGCTCGCCGTCGTTGACGGCGCCCGCGTAAGTTTTGGGGATTTGGTACAACACGGGCGTGCCGTCCGGATTGACCGGCGCGCCCGCCGTGCCCGAGCCGCCCCGGTATCCACCCCGGCCCCGGTAGCCTTCCTCGTAGTCCGGCAGGACGTTGAGATCGGTCAGGTATTGCAGACGCCAGGCCTCGTCGTAGCCGCGGTTGCCCAGGAGCATATCCGCGAACCTCTCGTAAAACGCGGCCAGGCCCGCCAGGTCGGTTTCGCCCTTGGCCTTTTCCATGGCCTGGGTCATGAGCTGCAGGGCCCGCACCCGGTCGCGCTCGACGCAGTTGACCTGCCGGCCGGCCCCGCCGCGGTGCTGGCCGCGCTGGAATTCACCGGCAATGATGAAGCCATAGGGCTGAACTTGGAACATCGTCTGGGCGGCCGCGAAGAGGATGCGCCAGTGGTCCTTGTGCGCGGCCACGACCTTCTCGCGGAAGGCGTCGACTTCGTTTTCGCGGTTCAGCCACTGGAGGGCGGAAACGGCCTTGGAGAGGTCGGCGCCGCCTTCGGCGGAGGCATTGGCCGCGTTCAGGGCCAGCTGGCTGTAGATTTCACAGGCCTCCTTCTGGTTGCCGTCTTGGGCCAGCTTGTCGGCCTTGGCCCGCTGCTCCTTCAAGGCCGGCGCGTCCGCCGCCGCCCAACCCGTCAGCAGGGTCGCTGCCAGGAGCATCGCCAATATCATCATATGTGCTTTCATCTTGCCTCTTTCTCAGCATTGTTGCAATTATGACGCTTATTACACCTGAATTTTGTGCCGAGCCGGCGCAAAATTCACCCAAAGGTCCGCCACGTGAGTCACGTTCCACGGGCCAACGCGGTCACGTGATGATGGCCGCGTAAAACGCGGCCAAACGAGGTTAACCACGTTAGTTTCGAAAACAACCCAATGGGTTATTTTCGAAACTAACGTTATAGCAGTGCGAATTTCGTTTTCAATTAGGCGCCCCAATCCGGATCGGGGAGCGAATCTTACTGTAGCCGACATTGTTGATGTCGGTCCTAATCCGAGGACCGCGACCATCGGTCGCGGCTACAACACTTTGAAATTCCTATGCATGAACATAGGTTGTTCCATCGTCTTCTCTCTCCAAAGGTGGAGTCCGGCAGCCGCCGGATTCCCAAGACGTTTTATTTCCGAATCCGCCGCCCGTCGGCGCTTCCGCCAGAGGCAAACCCGCTTGGGCGGAAAAGCAATGGCGGTTAGACCGACAGCAACCGAATTCGATACGCGCCAGCATCCCCTGCACCCGAGCGCTGCAGGGGTTAAGTTCATTATGACCTCAGCCAATGGCGTTGAACGCATCAACCGGCCGCAAAGCGCATTGCACATTCCGTATCAGCATTTACTCCTGTTGTAGCCGCGCTCCGTGAATGCTGATCCGTACAGGCGGAAAAATCTTTTTGGGGTGCGAGCAAAACCCGCATTAGGTTGAGGGTTGTCAACTCTCAATCTATTGGTATCATTGTTATTTCGCCGGTGGACTTATCCACGGAAAAGAAATGCAGCCACGGGGTTTGTTTTTCCGCTTCAGCCTGCCGGTCAATCGCCGAGACAACCCAGTTGTCGTAATTGGTGCTCCGAACGCTGAGTGATGTTATGTCGAGAAATGAATCCCAATTATTTTTCTGAATCAAGCGCAACGTGGCCTGGACCGGGTCTAGCGCCTCTGCGCTCTGGACCACGGTTCCCGTTTCCTGGGCGGCATTCACCGGATGGGCGCGGTCACATCCGGCGAGTGCGAGTGCAAGCGTTGCCATAAACACTAATTTACAAATCATTTAGTTTTTCCTCCAATAGTATGGCTGTATATCCCTGTTAAATTCCTAATGAATCCTGATTGCATGCACAAGTCTTATCTTTGCGATCTTTTGCGGTGAAAAATCTTCACTCCTCCCATCACGCCTTCTCCACGCCTTCGCGCAACTCTGTGGTGAATGCTTGCCCTGGCCCACAGATCCTGCGGAAGACCCTAAAAATCAAAGAACAGAAATGATAGCAGGGATAAACCCTGCTCTACCAAATGGAGCCAAAACTTATCGCCTCGAAGCGCGGCGGAGTTCATCCCAAGGTAGGGCGAACCCTCCCGTCTTCGCGGCGCGGCAGAGCGTCGCTTCGACGCGGTAACCGGGGTGAGCCGCTCAGCCCCGGACGGCTCGGTAGGTCCCGATTCCGGGAGATCGGGACGCCCCGCCTTCGGATCGAAACCCTGCGCTATAGTGTTTCAGATAAATAACGTAACAATGCGAGACGAAGTTCTAAGGGAACCCACCCCTATCCCCTCCAAGGAGGGGAACTGATTGGTTTGCTATATCTTATCCCCTCCCTGGAGGGGCGAGGAGTGGGTTCCTTGATCCTCGGAAGTTAATTACCTGAACATCTATAGCTCGACTTGTACCTCATCTCACACGAGATGTTTCGGAACAGTGATCCACTCCCACCTGAACCCCGAACCCTGAATACTCGCTCAGTCGGTATCACTCTCGACGATCTCATACACCGTGCCGTCCAGATACAACTGTACTTTACATCCTACCGCCAGCCACCGGGCGGCGTCGGCATGCTTGCTCAGCAGGGCAAAATATTCGTTGGAATTGAACTTCACCCGCACTTTCTTGGCGTCCGGATGACTCGCGACATTGGCGTCCACCCACTGGGCGCCGTTCTGATACAAGGTCCGCCCGCGGATGTAACGGCTCTGCTGGGCCTGCATGGTCGCCTTGTAGCACACGACCTCCGGGCGCGCTGCCGGACCCATGGTTGCCTGCCCCATCCAGGCATAGTCCGCGGCCTTGGCCGGCGCCGACACTTCGCTGGCCGAACGCAGGCCGCCGGCGGACTGGGCCCCGCCGACGGCGCCGGCGCCTGCCTTCTCCGCCGACATGGCCGAATACATCTTTGCTCCCGCATCGCGCGCGACCTCGTTCCGGTCCAGACCCTGCAGTGAGCGGCTCGCCACCGGCACGTTGCGCCGGGATTCATCCTCGACAATCAGGTAGGCGGTGTAGGGCGTGACCACGCCGTACTTGCGCGCCAGCTCGGCAACCTCTTCGCGGACCTCCTTGCTCTCGCCCCGCAAGCGGATTTCGTCCAACAGAAACCCGACCCGCCGGGTCGCCCACAGGCGGGGAATGAAGGCATACTCGGTCGCTTGGGCGGGGAAAGAGGCTTCGTAGATGTATGTCTTGGACTGGCCGTTCACCGTGCCCTCCAGCACAATCGCAACGTCCCCGGATCCGCTGTAACGTCCGAATACCACCAATTGCTCGCCTTTGAACAGGTCGGGTAATTCGCCCGGCTGGAGTTTGGCGGCCTTGACAGCGCCGGAAATTTTCAATTTCGGGTTGGCCAGGATCGGCTGGCTGATCTTAGTGTAGAAGCTGGAAACCTTGACCTCGATGTCTTCCGCTGGCAAGACATACTGGCTGACGCCATGGGTTTTTTCGGTGATCTTGTCCAGCAAGTGGGTGTTGATATCCGTGCCGATCCCGAAACTGAAAATGCGGATTGACCGTTCGCCAAGCGCCTTGCCGAGCTGGGCAACGATCTGGTCCTCGTCGATATCGCCGATCGTCGGTCGGCCGTCGGTGAGGAAGACAATGAAATATGGTCGGTCCTTTTCGCCCTTGCTCCCAGCCGGGTCCAGCGCTGTGACCAGTGCTTCCGCAATCGCGGTTCCGCCCATGGGCTTGAGCTCTTTGACATAATCCTCGGCCTTGGCCCGATTCTTGTCGGTGTTTGCCGTCAGCGCCCCGAACAGCGGTTCGGCTTCAGTGGAAAAACGCACGATCTCGAAGCGGTCGTCCTTGTTCAGGTTTTTCAGGCAGAACTGCAGGGCTTGCTTGGCCTGGTCAAGCTTGTTGTTCTCGGCCATTGAGCCGGAGGTGTCGAGCACGAATACCAGATCCTTGGCAACGATCTTGTCGGCCGCGATTTCCGCGTTCGGGGCAGCCAGCAGCATAAAGCTACCGCCTTCCGGATCGGCGCCGTCGTTCCAGGCCAGCAGGTTCAGGCCGAGCTCGGATTTGGGCGGGGCCGAGAAGAACAGCTGGAAATCAGTGTCGGGCCTGACGTCCCTGACCTCGTACCCAATCACCGCGCGCTGGTTGTCGGGCCTCTTGATCTCCACGGCATGGCTGGGCGAATAGACCGACTTGATCGGCTGTTTACAATCCAGCTCCACCTTCAGGGCCACGCTCTTGACCGGCACGGACGAGAACTTTTCAGTGTTCAAGGGATAGAGATATTCCACCAGGCCGTTATCGCTGCGCAGGAGCTGGGTGTATTTCAGCTTGACGCGCTTGTCGCTGCGCGGCTCAATCGGGAAGATGCGCAGCTTGAAGAGTGACTGCCCGGCGTATTCCAGCAGGGCCGGGTCTTTCATCTTGCGGACAATATCCTCGTAGATGGCGCGGGCCTTGTCGGCGTCGAGCAGCTCCGCCTCCACCTGCTTGCCGTTGATGTCCATGGAAAACTTGTCGATCTGCGCGCCACGCGGCACGGAGAACATGTAGGTGCCTTCCAGGCGCTGATCGTTGGAATTGAAAAACGTCTGATCCACTTCCGTCACCGCCACCTGGTCCCGGATCTTCACGGTGACGTGGTGATATTTCACCTCCAGGGGCGCAAACGCATAATGCGTCGGCATGGGCTGGGGATGCGGATGCGGCCGGATGAAGGGCTGATCGTGGATAACAATAAACCCGTCGGCCAACGCGCCGTTGCCCAGCAGTCCGCCCAGCAGCAAGCCCAGCACGGCCAAACCAGTCAGCATTCTTTTCATGGCAATTCTCCTCTGTATCCAGGGCGTGTTGGATTCGGTCAATCAGCAATCAGCAATCACAAATCTAAAATGCTTTAGTAGGTTGGACACGGCTGCTCCAATAAAGTTCCCGGATTATTTCAGCTCAAAGCTGGAGAGTAAAATCATATTAACCGCACCAGAGAACGCATAGAACACAAAGTTTCTCCGACTCTTTCTATGTGATCTTTGCGATCTTTTGTGGTGAATATTCCGAATGGCCACCGAATCACCGCTGCCGGATACGGACCTGGACCGGGATCAGTTCGTCGCTGGGCGTGCCGCCGAGCCGGGTTCCTTCCGCAACAAGCTTGAATATGTCCGCCGGGGGGATGTCCTCCGTGGTTTCGCCAAGTTCTTTGATCTGTTTCACCAGGCCGGGGTATTCACCCACCGGCACCCAGAGGGTCAGGAGAGTTTCGGCGGACGGCACTTCCTTGCCCTCCTCGCCCCCGCCGGCGCCAGCGCCAGGCAGCACGGGTTCTTTCGCGGCCATCTCCGGCCGAGCCTGCGCCGCCGGCTGCGTAGCGGTCTCGGCTTGGTCCTTCTTTGCCTCCGGCGGCTTGCGATAGGGCGCCACGGTTTTCAGCACGGCGGCCGGATCGGCGGTGACGACGAGCCAGGTTGCGCCGGGCTGCGGGGCCGAGGCTGTTCCGACCGCCCTTCCGCCGGCCTTGCCCTTGGCCGGCGGGGCCGTTGCCGGCGCGTTTTCGGCCTCGCGCAGGTCCGGTCGGGCCGCCGGCGGCGCCGCGGCCAGGGTCACCGCGGCGGGAGCCGCCGGCGGTGAGGACAAATCCGTTTGTATTTCTGTTGGCCGAGGCGCGGCCGCATCCTTCGCCGCCGCCTGCTTGAACGCGGTGTCAGGTTTCCTGGCGGGCGCGACCGCGCGGCTGAGTCCCCTGGTTTCCTTGTCGGAGGCGGCCATGGCGGCTTGAGACGGAGCGGGAGGAGCTGCGGCGAGGCTATCAGCCTTTATAGCGCTCGGGGCCAACCCACCCCTATCCCCTCCAAGGAGGGGAACGGATTTGAAAGATTCTTCTCTTTGGAGGGACTCCGCTTTTTCAAATTTCCCTCCCGGGAGGGGCTGGGGGTGGGTGGCCGCGGGAACGGCGACCGCCTTTTTTTTGCCAGATCGCGCTCGTGATTCATCATCGGCAACCTTGCTTCGTTTCAATGAATCGGCATTCTGACCATATTGCGCCTGAGCCAGCTCCTTGGACGGTACTGAGGAAAGCGAAATGGATTCTTGGTTAGCTTCAGGTAGGGCGAGGCGTCCCTGCCGAGCCGATTCTTTTCGGGACGGCTCATCCGGCAGCTGCCGGATTCGCCCCACCTTTCGGTCATCAGCAGCCTTGTCCCCGGCCGATTTCTCGGCCAGTTCCATTGCCGGCGCCGGACCGGCGGCATATCCCTCGGCGATTTCTGCAACAACCAGTTCCTCGCCGCCCTCCCGGCCCGCCTGTCGTTTGGATTCGCCCGGCTTCGATTCCGCTACCTTTTCAAAACCAAGCGCCCGCGATTGGGGTTCCGTTGCAACGTCCTGCCTGCCCTGCAATACCACCACCCTCCCATCCACCGGGTGCTTGCCCATGCCACCCGTCCGGATATCCGAAGTGAACAGCGACATCGGCTGGTAGCCCTTGACAATCTCGTCGAACGCCCGCAAATCGCCTCGCCGGAACCGTTGCGCCAGCTCCTCCCCAGAAAATGACGGCTCTCCAATGGCCGCGTCTATGTTCTTGGACATCGGCGTATCCCGAAAAGTTCCCTGAAAACAAAGATATCTGTTGGCAATCTCGTAAAGACTCCGCGACAGAGCGTATCCTTCAACCCGTGTTTTAACTTATCCAGATTTCATCCTTTTTGCAAGCCTCCGACCTGTTTTTCAGCAAATCTCCCCTGGGCCTTTAGACCCCGCGCCTTTGCGTCGCGGGTGAAGCCAATTTTCAGATTGCTTTGGCGGAGAAAGGCGGCCTATTATTCCAATAACAGCGACTGATGCCGGCTTCAGGTAACACCCCCGCTTCGGGGACTACCTGGCGCAAGGGCAGGCATTAATCAAGAGGAGTATCGTGAAAACAATCGGTGTATTGCTGCTTGTCGCGTTCCTTGCCAGGCAAGCGCTGGCCTTGCCTAATCCCGCCGCCGTTTATTGCGAACTGCTGGGATACGAATATACAACCATGCCAACACCCGCCGGCGTCAAGGGCATGGTCGAGGTGGAACCCGGGGTGCGTTTCGATGCCTGGGATTTTTTCAAGGGCAAGGTCGGAAATGAATATGGTTTCGGTGCATTATATGGTTACGACACCGAATGCGTGCGGACGAACCTTGGGACCTGCACGCTGGAATACGCCGTCTGCGTTCCCCGGGCACAAAAGAACCTGAAGGGTGCCGCGCGCATTCCGCTCCTGGAATTCATGGACCAAAAAGGCGTGCCGCTAGTCGAGAATACGCGCCGCAAAGACACGCAAGCTTCAAGCAGCGGAACTAAGCGGGCAACCCTTGAAGAAGATATGGTCCCACTCTACGACATCATGGCTCAGGGCAAAACTCTGCCCGCCTCATTTGATTGGCGTGCCCATAACGGGCATGCCTATATTGGACCAGTCCGCGACCAGGGCTATTGCGGCAGTTGCTATGCTTTTGCCGCCAATGCGGCGGCAGAAGGCGCTTATAATCGGACCATGCTCCTGTATGACGGCAATTGCGCCGACTTCTCGGAATCCTTCATTATCTGGTGCCTGGGCAGACTTTCGCAATACAACCACCATTTCGACGGCTGCGGTGGAGCGGATTGGGATTATGCGGAACTGACGGCCCTGACCGTGGAGGGCGTCTGTTCGGAAGCGGATTTCCCCTATACCATAACCGACCCCGGCAGCTGCGTGCACTGGTCGAACCCACGCACCGTATTCAGCGCGTGGCATCGGATAGCCTGTAGTGACATCGAAGCCATTAAAACGGCGATCATGACCTACGGCGTCGTGGATGCCGCCGTTAATGCCGCCAATTTTAACGCTTATAGCGGCGGGATTTATTCAGACACCAGGACGAATTGTCCGCCAGATCCCAGCATAGGACCGGAATGCTATTACACTTATACTGACCATGCCATTGCCCTGGTCGGCTGGGACGACAATCCACCGGAAGGCGGCGGCGGGTGCTGGATCCTGCGCAACAGCTGGGGCGCCAACTGGGGCGAAAGCGGTTACATGCGCATCCGTTATCAGGCAGCCCGGGTAGCCTGTGCAGCGTCTTACCTTGTCTGCCTCGGCCCCAACACCCACACCCTGGCAATCACCTCGGCCCATGGCGGCGCCTATCCCCCGGCGGGGATCGTAACTAATAATGACGGCGTCTCAATAACGTGTTCCATCACCAACTCACCGCTGACCAGCGGCGCCACCCAGCACGTCTGCGTTGGCTGGACCGGCAGCGGTAGTGTTCCGGCAACTGGCGTCGGCACCAACACGGGTGTTTTTATACTAAACAACGATTCCACTATCACCTGGCTGTGGCGGACAAATTTTTACCTGGCTCTCACCGTCAGCGGACCCGGCACCGTGAACAGGTCATCCGGCTGGCAGGCGCAGGGTTCCAACGTGACGCTCACCGCCACTCCGCGGGCCACGGCATATTTTATCGGATGGAGCGGCGCAACCGACGGCTGTGTCATGGCTGAAAACCAGATCAGCATCCCGATGACCGGTGCCCGCGCCATCACAGCCACTTTCGGCACGGCAAGCCTGGCAGCCCCGACGGGCGCCGCAGCCAGCCAGGGGTCCTTCACGGACAAGATCGCGCTGACCTGGAACAAGGTATCCGCCGCCGCCGGCTACAGGATCTGGCGCAGCGTCATGAATCTGACCAACGCTGTGTCATTGATTGGCTCGAGCACAATGGAAAACTATAACGACACCGGTGCCAAATCAGGCATACGCTATTATTACTGGATCAAGGCCACCAACGCCTCCGCGGTCAGCGCCTTCAGCGCCTCCGCCACCGGCTGGCAAAAGCTTCCGCCGGCGGAAACCCCACAAGTGATCAACGGGGATTATGACGGCGACGCCAAAGCCGACCCGGCCGTGTTCGCCGGTGGCCGGTGGTTCATCAGGCTGTCGTCCGACGACTATTCCCTAACCCACCTGTCTTTCGGCGGCTCCAATGACACCGCCTTCGCCGGCGATTTCGACGGCGACGGCAAGGCTGATCCCGTCGTGTATGAAACAGCCAGCGGCAAGTGGCAGGTGCAGATGTCGGGCAGCGGCTATGCCATCGCCACCATGGAAAACTTCGGCGGCCCAAATCATCAACCCGTGCCAGGAGACTATGACGGTGATGACAAGGCCGACCCGGCTATCTATAATACCGTGAACGGGAACTGGCGCATAATGCTCTCCGGCAGCGGTTACGGAATTGCCACGGTAGTCGCTTTCGGTGGCGCAGGCTTCAAACAGGTAGCGGGCAACTATGACGCCGATAATAGAGCCGATCCGGGGATCTACGCGAATAGCAACGGCAACTGGACGATTATGCTCTCTGGCCAGGGTTATAGCACGGCTGCCTTGCCCACCTTCGGCGCCGTGGGCTCTGAACCGTTGATGGTTGACTTCGATGGTGATGGCCTGGTAGATCCGGCGTTTTATAAGGAAAGCACCAGGACTTGGGCTATCCAACTCTCCGGCTTGGGCTATGGCACGGCTGTTATCTCGAATTTTGGCGGCGCGACTTATATGGTTGGCGCCGCAGACTACGACGGCGACGGCAAGGCCGACCCTGCCCTGCTGGACATTACTACCGGAACTTGGCACATCCAGCTCTCGGCCAGCGGCTATGCCGAGGCCACCCTGGCCTCCGGCTGGAGGCCCTAAACCGCAGCGTAAAAGTTCAATGGTAAGTGGCGGGCCAAGCGACGATGTTTCAACAAGATCAAAATGGTCCGCCCCGCCGTTAAATCTCGAGGGGCGGGCCCCGCTGCCGCCTCCGTCAATCGAATATCATAGACACTCAGGCGGAGTTCTAAGTCACGCCCATTTTTCCTGCGCAGGGTCGCAGGGTTCAAATCTAAAATAGAAAACTCCGCGTCTCTGCGGGATAAACAACCTGAAAGAAAAAAAATGGATAAAAACCTTGAACGGCTCCTGCAACCTTTCTGGCTCGGCTCACGGATGGAGGAAGAAAGCTTGTTTTTCATTCGCGACAACAAATCCGGTATGCCAACCGCGTCGCTGCTTTTCGCCGCGAATAACATTCTGGCCATGCGCCGGACTGACGGCACGGCACAGTACCAGGAGGGCAAGGACTACCTGCTGACTTCCGAACAGTGCTTGTCACTGCCGCCGAACTCGGCCATTCCTTTCAAGACGAGCGCCGAGATGCAGTCGCCGCCCGGGGCGCCGCAATCGATCGCCGCCGCGCGCGGCGAAGGCAAGCACCTGTTTTTCAGCGAAGGCCATGTCTTCCATGATTTACAGGCGGCGATCACCTATGACCACGACGACGACAAGTGGCAAGGGCCTCTGCCACAGAACGGGCTAGCAGCCCTGCCGCTGACGGCCGCCAAACTGCAGCAGGGCAAGCCCGTGCGGCTGGCGTTGTTGGGAGACAGCATCACCGCCGGCTACAACGCTTCTCAGCACACCGGCGCCCCTCCCTTCCAGCCGCCTTATGGAGAACTAGTGGCAGCGGCCTTGGAACATCGTTGCGGATCGGCCATTACCTGCGTCAATACCGCCGTAGCAGGCGTCACCTCGGCCTGGGGTCTGGCGAATATTAGCCAGGTGACGGATGTGGCGCCGGACCTCGTCGTGCTCGCATTCGGCATGAATGATGCCAGCGGCGGTGTGACGCCCGAGCGCTTCCGGGAAAACATTCACGCCCAAATGCTGGCCGTGCGCCAGAAGCGGCCAGTCGTCGAATTCATCCTGGTGGCCGGCATGGCCGGCAATCCCGAGTGGACCAGGTCGGCGCCCGACCTGTATCCGCGCTACCGCGACGAACTACATAGCCTGTGCGGGGAAGGCGTCGCCCTGGCCGACGTAACCACCGTCTGGAACGAGCTTGTCAAGCGCAAGAATTTCGCCTCGTTGACCGGCAACGGCGTGAACCATCCCAACGATTTCGGGCATCGCATCTACGCGCAGGTGATATTGGAGCTGATGAACCGAACTTAAATATTCAGATTTTTAACCGCAAAGAACACATAGATCACAAAGAAAGAGCAGGATCGATTTTTCTTTGCAGTGCATGTTTTATTGTAGGGCGGGAACGCCCAACGGGTTTCCCGCCTCCGCCATCCCCCATTGTAGGGCGGGAACGCCCAACGGGTTTCCCGCCTCCGCCATCCCCATTGTAGGGCGGGAACGCCCAACGGGTTTCCCGCCTCCGCCATCCCCATTGTAGGGCGGGAACGCCCAACGGGTTTCCCGCCTCAGGCAGCAGCCTATGGCCAAACGCTTCATAAGAGCAGGGATCAACCCTGCGCTACCTTGATGTATTGGAAGTCCTATCTTTTGTAACCGTCCCGACCTCTCGGAGAGGTCGGGCCTGGTCGCGATCTTGGGAGAACGAAGACCGCCATCATCGATGGCGGCTACAGTAGGAGTTGTCCGCTGCGAAGGCCTGATTTGATGTATAGGATTTGCAAAAAGGTGGGGCGAGGCGTCCCTGCCGAGCCGTCCGGTGCTGAACGGCTCACCCGGAGGGTTCGCCCTACCTTGGGATGAACTCCGCCCCGCTTCGATGCGATAAGTTTTGTCTCCATTTGGTAGAGCAGGGTTTATCCCTGCTATCCTTTCTGTTCTTTGATTTTTCATTCATTACATCCCACTCGCCCGCGATAGTTGGGATAAACCCGACTCTACCGGAAGAAAATCGTCCCTGCGCGTAGCGCGATCGGGGCCGATTTGATGTATAGGAATTTCCCTTCAGAGACGGGTCTGCCTATGGCTGACAATTTTGTAGCCGTCCCGACCTCTCGGAGAGGTCGGGCCTGGTCGCGATCTTGGGAGAACGAAGACCGCCATCATCGATGGCGGCTACAGTAGGAGTTGTCCGCTGCGGAGCGTGATCGGGTCCTGATTTGATGTATAGGATTTGCAAAACGCTTGCCTTTCTAGCGCTGCTCGCATACCTTCCGCCTATACAAGCATTCCAACCACAAGGAGGAGATTGAATATGCTAAGCCAACTGACCCGCATCGCCTCTGCCCGCACCCGCCGCTTTTCATCCTGGGACACCACCGGCCGCAACCAAGATGCCTGGTCAATCAAGCCCGGCACAAGTCGCGTTCTGGCGGACATTCGCGGACCGGGCACCATCACCCACATCTGGATGACTCAGGGCAACCATTACCGCGAATGCCTGCTGAAGATCACCTACGACAATGCCCCCCACCCCAGCGTGCTGGTCCCGCTGGGCGATTTCTTCGGCCTGGGCCATGGCATCGTTAATTCATACCAGTCCCTACTCTTCACCGCCTCCACCAATCATAACAACAAGTTCAACCAGGGCTGCGCCCTGAACTGCTATGCGCGGATGCCGTTCAGTTCCCGCGCCGTGGTGGAACTGGTCAATCAAAGTCGGGAACCACACGGACAGTATTTTTACATCGATTATGAAATAGGGAACGAGATGTCGCCGGATAGCGGCTACTTTCACGCCGAGTTCCGCCGCCGGAACCCATACAACGGATGGGGCCACGAAATTAATGTCAATACGCCGGAAGCAAATATCGTCAACACGGAACGTACCGCCTGGGACAACAACTATGTCATCCTGGAAGCGAAAGGCCGCGGCCATTACATCGGGTGCAATCTAAGCGTCACTAATTTCAAAGGACAATGGTGGGGCGAGGGTGACGATATGATCTGGGTGGACGGCTACAAGTGGCCGCCGGACCTGCACGGCACCGGCTCCGAGGATTACCTCAACCAGGCCTGGGGCATGCAGCTCAACGCCTTCCTGCGCAACGGCTCCTCGATTCACGAGAGTCAGACTAATGGTTACCAGACCAGCTACATCCATCACCTGGAAAACCCGGTGCGCTTCCAGAAGGAAATCAAGGTCACCATCGAGCACGGCCACGGCAACCACCTGGCCAACGAGATGAGCAGTGTCGCCTACTGGTACGC
>CAZALU010000060.1:0-19852 GCA_964486075.1 uncultured Verrucomicrobiota bacterium | reverse complement strand
CAGGCTTCATCCGGCCTTTCAGGAACTCGAAGAATTCCTAATTTGGAACCGTAGCGCAGGTAGGGACAGCTCTCCCCAGCGCACTTTGGCCGTTTGGACAGCTTGAAAGACTGTCGGGTCCTACCTTTTAAAGCCCCAAAACATTGATCCATGTCACAGTCCGATTACCTCGGGAACCGTGGTCCAGTTCCGGGTTTGCTGCATTGAGCGCAGGCGCAGTTCGCATCGTCTTCTGATATCGACGGCCAGAATTGAGCTTTTGCGGCAGCGGCGCGGACAATCGAGCAAGGCCGAGACCGCGTCATCCAGACGTCGCAAGCCCAGGATCCCCTGCCCTCGCGTACAATCCCACACACCACCCAGCTGGTCCATGACCGCATTCAAAGCTCGGAAAACCGTAAGCTCCAAGCCGGCCCGCTCCGGATCCAGCAGCCGTTGGATATCAATAATCCATATAGCGCCGCGCGCCAGGCTGGAGGTCAAGCGAACGGTTCGCGAGCCAAGCAGTGCGTGCCAGTGCGGCAGCGAGAGGTCGTACGCCATGGCAGCTCCGACAAAATCAGGTCCCACGTGCCACTCGGTGCCTTTGGCCTCGATGAAGCGACGCGCAGCGGCTTCTTCCCCGACAGCCCACAAGGCCCGGACGATCAGCAGGAGAAGGTATGCGGGCGCCAGCGCCTGGTTCGGATGTTGATCCCGTATAAACGCCTCAAGCGCGCAAGCGATTTCGCGCGCCGCGTCCGGACGCTCCGTGGCCGCGTCGGCCAGTTCCTCTTCAACGTAGGCCGCCAGCCAATCGGTTCCGATCGATTCCCTCTGACAATTCCAAATCATTCTTTGCCTATAAGGCCTTTTACTTCGGTTAAAAACTGGTTCACATCCTTAAATCTGCGATAGACTGAGGCAAAGCGCACGTAGGCCACCTCATCCATCTTCTCCAGCCGCTCCATTACCTTTTCGCCGATGGCGGTGCTAGGCGCCTCTCGGTCGTACTCGTTATCCAGTTCGGTCAGAATCGAATCCACCATGTTTTCGATCTGCTCCGTGCTGATCGGGCGTTTCTGGCAGGAGCGCAAAACCCCGCGCATGAGCTTGTTGCGATCCAGTTCCTCATGTCGACCGTCGCGCTTGATCACGCGCAGCCTGGCCTTGATAATTTCCTCGTAGGTCGTGAAACGATGACCACACTGTAAACAGGCCCGGCGCCGACGAATGACATCGCCCTCCCGTGCCGAGCGACTGTCGATGACTTTATCCTTCACATGACCGCACTTAGGACAACGCATTACGTATCTCCCACTCGTTATCTCGTCCGAGCATGAGCAGACAATCGATTAACGGCATATCATAAGAGATACGCTAAAAAAAGAAAGCGAAATAGACCGCACTAATTCGCATGGGGCGCGTAGCAGTTCCGTAGGGGATTGCTGCAAACGACTTTTTACGGTTGCATTTAGGGCGGGGGAAATATTATGCTGCTTGACCTTGGCGTCGGCTGGGAACAGATCATCAAGCGGGGCAACTTCCGGGTAGAGTTCATCCAAACGATAAAGGAGCAAGATGCAATCTACATTCAATGCACGGGATTTCGGAGCGCACGGCGACGGAACGGCGGACGACACAGCTGCCTTGCAGCAGGCCATTGACGCGGCTGCGGAAGTCGGCGGGATGGTCTGGCTGCCAGCGGGCCAATACTCCGTTTCAACCTTAAACTTGCGAACGCATGTCTGCCTGGCGGGTTGCCCCACGTGGGAATACCGGGAATGCGCGGGATCCGTCCTACGCCTGCGCGATCCGCAGGCCAAGTGCCTGTTGAATCTCACCGGCACATTCGGCGTGGAGGTGCGGGATATGTCGCTGGACGGTGGAGAGCTGGGCGAAGGCGTGCATGGTATTTTCGCCGACACCGCCAAACTGTCCCGCGAAACGAGCTGGCGCATCAACGGCTGCCGGATCTCACGGTTCACAGGCGACGGGGTGCGCCTCCACGCCTGGGTATTCAGCATCCAGCACAGCATGATCTCGCACAATCGAGGCAATGCCGTGTATGTTAAGGGCTGCGACGGGCTGGTGCACGATTGCTGGCTATCCGGCAACGGCGGAGCCGGCTTCGACGGCAGCGGCGGCGTGGGCAACTCGAACTTCACCGGCAACCGCATCGAGTGGAACAAAAAGGGCGGAATCATCATCCTCGGCGCCAGCCATCACACCATCGTCGGCAATTATTTCGACCGCTGCGGCGGACCCGGAATATTACTCGGCCCCAAGCACGCAGAGCCGGCTGTGATCTTCACGGTCTCCGCCAATATCGTCAATCGCTGCGGCGCGCCCTTTGGGCGGCTGCTGCCGGAAGAGGAGCGCAGTCAGATGCTCTTCCGGAGCGTGCGCGGACTGGCCTGCACGGGCAACACCATGGCCGTTGCCCGCAGCGACGGGGGCAAGGACGAATGGTCGCCCGACTATGGGATCGTTTATGAAGATCTTGCCGACAGCGTGATTAAGGATAATGTTATGCACATGGGCGCCCTCAAGCAGCTGCTCATGGACCGCGGCGGGCATGGACCCAACGTCGTGGTCAAGGACAATGTCGGCAGCCTGTTCCGGCCCGGGATCGACGTCCTGCGCACCTGGATCTGAGTTTGAGCCGGCGGCCCAGAGTGAAAGACTGTTGGGATTCCGGCTTGACTTACCCAGCCACTGCCTCGCGGACACATTTCAGGAGCAGATATTTTGTATTGGGCTTGACCACGGAGGCGAATCCAGGCGCCACGGCTTTGATCAACTCAGTGCTAATCACCGGCTGAAACTCCATCAGCGCATTCAGGTCATCGCCTTCACAGACTACCAATACCGAATCGCGGCCGCCATTCAGGAGCACAAGAAGCTCCTGGTTTGAATCAACCTTGATCCCGGGTCCGATATAAAAACGGCTGGTGGAGTTACCGCCTCGGTAATAAACCAGCTCGGCGCCCGGATATTTTTGACCTATCTCGTGAGCAAAAGCCCGCTCGACAAGCCCCGCGGCTCGCAGTGGTTCAATGCCAGCCGCGTAGTAAGCGACGCCAAGCAGGGCTACCAAGGAGCAGGCCGCGAAATGCCACGCCAGGCTGCGCCTGAGGAATCCGGCGCCAAGCAGGGCCAGACACGCTGTCAGCCCGAGCACGAGTAATCCGGCCAGGGGAATGGCCCGGGCCGCCTCCCCGACCATGCCCACCAGGCCCGGGCCGGCCAGGAAATGACAGATAACGAGGAAAACCAAACCCAGCGCAAGCGCCATACCCAAAATATAAACCGGCACAAGCGCCAGGAGGCACCAGGTTCTCGCCACAGGAATGCCCGATCTTTCCAGGGAGACCAGATCGGATAGAAAGCCCGCCACCAGCATGGCGCAAAACGGAAAGACCGGCAGGATGTAATAACTGCGGCGCGACTCGCTGGCGGTGAAGAACAGGAAAATCAGAGCAAAGCTCATGAGACAGAAACGCCACCCAGCATGACTTTTGAACTGCTTCCCGGCCCAGCCCAGAGCGCCGGGCAGAAAGATGCTCCAGGGCACAAACATGGCGGGCAGGATATAGAAATAATAAGCAACATTAGCCTTGTGGTCGAAGGCATTGAAGCCGCGAACGAAATTCTCCTTCCACAAGAGCTGCAGCAAGCGCCAGCTTCCGCAATCCATGCGGGACAAAAGGAAAGGTAGAAAAAACAGGCCCGCTCCCAGGACCATGCCCAGCATGATCCAGCCTGCCTGGCGCAGCAGCAGGGCGCGACGGAAAAGAATGCTATCCAAGCCCGCTATTCCAAGAGGAATCAGGACCGCGGGCATGCCCTTCGCCTGCCCGCCCAGGGCCAAGAGCAAAAAGAACAGGATCGTCTTCCATGGGCGAAAGCGCACAACCCCCTCCACGTAAACGGCCACCGCCGCCGTCAGGAAAAACAGGTTGAGGAGATCGGCGGATGCCATCCGGGACCAAAGAAAGAAGGAAAACGCCGTGGCCAGGATCCACGCCGCCGGCGCCGCCGCCCGGCGGCCAAGCAGACGAGCGGCCATCCAAGCCGTGGCAAGAACCGCCAGCACACCAGCCAACGCGCTGGGTAATCGGGAGATTCCCTCATTCAGGTGGCCGGCCGCCTTAGCGGCGAGCACGATAGCCCAGTATGAAAGCAAGGGCTTGTCGCCATAAAACTGGCCCTCGAGTTTTGGTTCAAGCCAGTTGCCGCTGGCCAATATCCCGGCGGAAATATCAAGCCAGCGGTGCTCGGATCCCCAGGCCTGGACCAGCCAGAGGTTCACGAAAATGGGAATCACGGCAACTAGGGCCAGAACAAAATCTGGCCAGCGCATCCGCTCGCCGGGAAAGCCGGCAGAAAAAGGGACGGACCCGCTATCGGTTTTATGCTCGTGGATTTGTTCAGTCATGGCTAACACTCGCCTGAGACATGGGGTTCAGGGTTTCAGTATCAGAATAATGATTTTCGGATCCTCGATGAAATCGGCGCGCGCAAAACGAAGGCCCAGTGGCAGGAATTTTTTAAAATAGTCTTTCACATCCACCACGGCATAGACGCGTCCAGGGCAATCGGCGACCACTCGGCGGATAGCGTCCTGCGTCCAGAGATAGCCGGGCCGGTCGCGCTCCATGAGCAGGCCGGGTCTGATCTCGTTCATGCCATAGCACATATAGGGCAATTGCCGGGTGTAAAAGGCCAAGGCCGGCCGGTATTTCCCGAAAATCACGATTTTATCTTCAGGCCCCAAACGGTCAGCCAGGGTTTTATACACATTGGCCGAATTCATCTCCAGTAACACATTAAAATCCCGGCCCGCCAGCGGCGAGAGCAATAGTGCAATGTTCAACAGCAGGCCGGCCGCAAACAGGAAAACACCGGGGAAATAACGCGACCCGCCTAAACATAAAACAAGGCCTGCCACAAGGACCAAGGGAAACAGGATCAGCGCACTGCCAGCGGATACCGGGTGAACAAGTTTCGGCGCCACATGCAGGACGCTGATCGCTACGACCAGGAAAATGCCCAGCACCATGAGCCACGGCCCGGACAGGCCCAGATTCCAGAGTCGCCGGTCCAGGCGTGACCCATCGAGCGGTTCGGCCAACCCCCAGCGCCCCAATAAAAGACCCAGGGGCGGAATCGCCGGCAAGATATAGGAAATCAGTTTCCCGGACGCCACTGAAAAAAACAGGATCACCACCGCAAACCAAACCACCAGAAAACGGGTCAGGACATCGTTCCTTAGCGAGCGACGCCGAACCATGTTGCGAACAGCGCGGAAGACAAACAGGGTCCAGGGCAACATCAGCACAGGCAGAATGGCCATATAGAACCAGAAAGGCTCGGCATGCAATTGCGAAACGCGCGTACCAAGAAAGCGTCCCAGGTGCTCATCGAAAACAAATGACGTCAGAAAGCCGGGATTATGCTTCTCGATCCACCAGAGGATCGGCGCTAACAGCGCCAGAAAGATCAGGCCGGTCGCCAAAATGACGGGAGTCAACAATTCGCGCCAGCGCTTTTCCCAAAAAAGCCACACTGCCAGAATCGCTCCCGGCAAGATCACAGCCACCGCCCCCTTTGTAAGAAAGCCCAACACAGCCGCAATCGCGGCCAGCAGCAGAAATGCATGTTTCCGGCCGACAGTCATCTCTGGCTGAAAAGCCCAGAAGAGCGCAATGCAGGTCAGACTGATCCAGAGCGTCAGAAAGCCGTCTGTAATAACAAGGCAAAACCCGACAAAAAAACCGGCCGTCGAAAGCATGACCGCCAAGGCGGTGCCTCCTCCGAAGCCCGGCCAACGCGAACGAATCAGAAAATAAAGCAGGGCAACCAGCAAGAGAATGTTGAGCAACAGCGGCATCCGGACGGCCCATTCGCTTGCTCCAAACAAGGCAATAGCCGGCGCCACCATCCAATAGGTCAGTGGTGGCTTTTCATAATAACGATATCCCAGCATGCGCATTTCATCCCAGCGTCCCGACACAACCATTTCCCTTGGGATTTCGGAATATCGTCCTTCATCCGGATCAATAAACCCGCGATAAAACAGCATGATCGCGTAGGCCACCCCGATCAAGATCAGCCCGATCATCAGCCAGGAGCGAGGTCTGGAAAGAGATGAGGAAACTATGGGATCTCTATTATTGGTAAAAGACATTTGGGGGTGAACTATATCGGGGCGCACATATCAGTCAATTCGATATTTTCGTGCCAATCGTAGTAGATAATTGTCGCAGATTGTAAAAAACAAGAAAAAAAATGATCTTTGAATTAGCACCCAATACATGAAAAGATCTATTAAAAACAAGAAGATTAACCACATAGAACGCATAGAACACAAAATTGATTCGGATCTTTCTATGCGATCTTTGCGGTTAAATATTGCTTAAAATTTGGGTTGCGGGCAGAGCCAGCTTGTCCACCATAGCTATAGAAGACTGATCCGCCAATGGCGGAAAATTACTTAACAGAATTAAGAAACAAAAACACCCCATCACAAGTCGTGGCTTCGCCTCACTCGAGACCCTAATAACAAGTAATAACTCCGAAGAGCTCTCGTTATCACGAAGGGGCGAGTGGTTTGGCTCGCAGCACGAACCAGACAGGGTGTTTTGTAAATCCTCGATTATCTCAAAGAACAAACTATTGATTAGCATTACTTTTATTAAAAGCATGTTCCATGCCAAGCTTGTCTTCCGCCGCCGGGATAATTTGGAAGAGCCGCCCAAAGGCGGGGCGTTCGCACATTCTGAACGGGCCTGATTTTTCTATTTGACTTTTGCCGCTTTTTAAAGGATAACACCCCGCTGCAAGAGGGCAAAACCATAGGTGTGTGGCATGAAACGACTAACGATTAAAGCTCCGGCCAAAATCAATCTTTTTCTGGATGTGCTGGGCAAACGGACCGACGGCTATCACGAAATCAAAAGCCTGGTCATGCCGGTATCCCTGTTTGACCGGATCACCCTGGAAGCCACACCGGCGCTAGTGGAAACCGTCGCCGCAAGATCAATTCTGTTTTCCGGCATTCCCTGGCCATTTTCGATGGGAGCGCGGACGAACAATCTGACAACCCGAGCCGCCATGCTCTTGAAAAAAACTACCGGCTATCGGGGTGGAGTGAGAATTCGACTTGAAAAACATATCCCCATCGGCGGTGGGATGGGCGGCGGGAGCTCTGACGCAGCAGCCGTGCTGACCGGCCTTAACAAACTGTGGGATACGGGGCTTGCCAAAAATGAGCTGATGGCCCTTGGTGCCCAGCTGGGTTGCGATATTCCAGCCCTGGTCCACGGCGGCACCATCGAAATTACCGGGCGCGGCGAGTTGATCCGAACGGTGCGGCGAGCCGTTAGCCCGGCCCGCTGGCTGCTGCTGGTCAACCCGGGCATCTGCATCTCCACCTGCGATATTTACTCCCGTTACAAACCAGGCTTGACTTCCAAATCGACGCGCGCTAAATTTCATTCCATTTTACGTGGGTTGGAGAAGGGATCGTTGGACTGCATTTCCGCCGGGTTATTCAACGCCCTGCAGAACACGGTCTATCGAAAATATCCTTTGCTCAATATTATTCATAATGAACTTGAGAAGGCGACCCCGAAGGGTGTACTGTTATCGGGTTCCGGTGCAACTGTGTTCGCTTTAGTGGAAAATCGGTCCCAGGGGCGCAGGTTGCAAACTCGTATTCAGTCCGCCTTGGATTGTCCGCTGTGGACATGCATTGTTCGGGCCATTGACGAAGAATAGCCTTTTAAGATCAAAAAACGCCGCGCCTGCTGGTGGCATCAAAAATCAGGTTGTGCCGGCGTTTTTTTGTCCGCTTGAACCATCGCCTGCGGGGTCGGAAGCGTGCCGGCCACATTCGCGCCAAGGCGGGATAACCCTCCGGGGCCGGCGGAGGTGGGGCTCATGGCGGCAATCGAACTCGAGATTGCCCGATGGTGTAATGGTAGCACACGGCCCTTTGGAGGCCAGAGTCCAGGTTCGAGTCCTGGTCGGGCAGTATTTTGAAAGAACAATAAACAATGAAGATTTTCACTGGCAATGCCAATCCGAAGCTGGCCGCAGGAATCGTGAAAAGCTTGGGCATTCCCCTGGCTGGCCTCCAGATCGGACGCTTCCCGGACGGAGAAATTTCCGTCAAGGTCATGGAAAACATACGCGGCAGCGATGTGTTTATCATTCAACCCGTCTGCTTTCCTCCCAACGAAAACCTGATGGAGCTGCTGATCGTGATCGACGCCTTGCGCCGGGCATCGGCGGCGCGCATCACGGCCGTGATGCCCTTCTACGGCTATGGCCGCCAGGACCGCAAGGATCAGCCGCGAGTCCCCATCACCGCCAAGTTGGTCGCCAACCTGCTGGTGGCGTCCGGGGTCAATCGCATCCTGACCATGGATCTGCACACCCAGCAAATCCAGGGGTTCTTCGACATCCCCGTGGACGCCCTTTGCGCGGCGCCGGTCATGGTCAAATATCTGCGTAAAAAGAAGTTCAAGAACCTGGTGGTGGTCTCCCCTGACCCGGGCGGCCTGAAAATGGCTTACGCTTATTCGCAGATGCTGAATTCCGGTCTGGCGATCGTCGCCAAGCAAAGGACCAGCCCCACTTCCGTAGAATCCCACAATGTGGTTGGCGACGTTGCCGGACGGACCGCGATCATCGTGGATGACCTGAGCACCACCGGCGGCACCTTGTGCGCCGCCGCGGATCTCCTGAAGAAAAACGGCGCCCGCGACATCTACGCCGTGGTCACGCATGCCGTGGTTGTGCCCGCCGCGATCGAGCGGCTGAGCCGCTCCAGCATCAAGGAATTTATCTTCACCGACAGCGTTCCCCTCAGGGTGCCGGCCGACGCCGCGCCGATCCGGGTGCTCTCGGTGGCGGAACTGCTGGCGCAGGCGATTCGCCGCATTCACAACAATAAATCGGTCTCGTCGTTGTTCAACATCTGACCTAGGGAGCATGAACTTATGACCAAAGAACTCGAATCAATCAGATTGGTGGCTGCGCCCCGTACGGAAATCGGGTCAAGCCGGGTAAACCGCTTGCGCAAACAGGGCTGGCTGCCCTGCGTTATCTACGATACGCAGGGGAATGCCCGCATGCTACAGACCAACCGGCACACCTTTGAAATGCTGGTCCGCCACCAGGGGTCCCAGAACCTGATCCTGGACCTGGAGATCGAAGGCGATGGCGCCCGCAAGGTATTACTCAAGGAGATCCAACGCGATCACCTCCGGGATAGCGCGACTCATGTCGATTTCATGGAAATATCCATGACCAAGAAACTGAAGGTATCCGTGGAAATCCGGCTCCAGGGCGAGCCGTCCGGAGTTACCCAGCAAGGCGGCATACTCGAACACCTTCTGCGCACAATCGAGGTGGAGTGCCTGCCGACCGATATTGTCCAGGAATTCACACTGGATATCAGCGCCATGAACGTCGGCGAGCGGCTATTCGTTCGTGACCTGAAACTGGGCCCTAATTTTTCACTATTGACTGACGGCGATATCGCCGTGGCCACCGTCCAATTGCCACATGTCGAGGAAGAAGTCAAACCTGAAGCCGAAGCTGGCGCAGCAGCCGCCGCAGGACCGGAAGTCATCGGTAAAGCAACCGAGGAAGGCGCTGAAGGCGATGCAGCCGCCGGTAAAGAAGGCAAGGGTGCCGAGGCCAAGGGTAAAGAAAAGGGCAAGGAGTCCGCCGAAGCCAAGAAAAAGCCTGCGGAAGGAAAGGAAAAGGCACGGACGAAATGAAGTTGATTGTGGGATTAGGAAATCCGGGCCGCGAATACTTCCACACCCCACATAATGTCGGATTTGAGGTCATCGAGGAGCTGGCCCGACGGCATGAGTGTTCTATTCGGCGCAGCTTTCGCTTCCGGGCGCGCACGGGCAAGGGCCTGATAGCGAGCCAGGCAGCGTTACTGGTGCAGCCCTTGGTATTCATGAATAACAGCGGGGCAGTCGTGGCCGCCATCGTCAACAAACGGGGACTGGCGGTCCAGGACCTGATCGTGATCGCCGATGATGCCGATCTGACCGAGGGGCAATTGCGGATTCGAGCGCAAGGCGGCAGCGGCGGGCACAAGGGTATGCAGTCGATCCTTGAGCACCTGGGCCAGGACCAGTTCGTCCGGATACGGCTGGGCGTTGGTCGTGGCCGAGATCCAGCGGAGTTGGCGATTCATGTTTTGTCCCCGTGGTCGGCGGCGGCATGGAAAAAGATAGAGCCCATGATTGGACGGGCGGCTGACGCAGTAGATTGTTTGCTGGAGCACGGAACGGATGCGGCCATGAACGACTTTAACTCGCTCCGTTAGCGCGGCCCAAAAAAATGTTTAACAGCAAAGAACGCAAAGAACAAAAAAAATACTATAACATTCGGAGCGGCATATGCCGCAGCAGGAGGAACGATTGAAAAAATACCAAGGCGTGTTTATTTTATTGCCGCCAGCGGATGAAGCGGCGTTGGAAATCAAGCTGGAAACCATTTCCAACGAAATCGTCAAGCAAGGCGGCAAGGTGGCCGCAACGACCCGTATGGGACGCACTGCGTTTGCCCGGCCGTTACATAAAAAGGACTCCGGCTTCTACGTGCTCATAACCTTTAGCATGGTGCCGGCCAGTGTGGCGGTTTTACGGGAACGCCTGAAGATCAATCCAGACATCATGCGGGTGGAAATAGTCGTTGCGCCCACGGTGATCCGGGAGTCGGTCAAGACGCCGGCTGAAAACACAGCAACCGCAATCAAACAAGCATGAAGCGTCGCTAGGTCTTAAAAGGAGGGTTATTATGACTGATCTAAATCGTGTTTTCCTGATCGGAAATCTGACCCGCGATCCGGAAGTCCGTTATATTCCTTCCGGAACCGCCGTGGCCGATCTGCAAATGGCGATCAACCGAAAATACAAGACCGCCGCCGGCGAAATCAAGGAAGACACCTGTTTCGTCGGAGTAGTCACTTGGGGACGCCAGGCGGAAACCGCCGGCGAATATCTTAAAAAAGGTTCATTGATAATGGTCGAAGGTTCTTTGCGTTACGAACAATGGGAATCCAACGGCGAGAAGCGCAACCGGATTAAGGTCAATGCCGATCGCGTACAATTCCTGGATCGCGTCCGGCGAAGCGTAGACGGAGCGGGCGCCACGGCGCCCGCCAAAGACACGCCCCAGGAAGAGATATCCCCGCCGTCCTCCAACGTCGGCGAAGCGGAACCGCCGGCCGAAGATAAGGGCGATACGGATGATTTGCCTTTTTAAGGCGCGGGGCGGCCTGATCAAGGGAGCAAGGTTGTCCGCCGTGCTGAGGCTGATTTTAATAAATTGAAAGTAAAAATAGCCGGGATTCAGCCTTTGGCTGATCCGTCTCGGGCGGAAAAGCAGACTCTACCAATATGATCTTAAGGTAGAGCAGGCTTTAGGCCTGCTATTTTCACGGGCGAGATTCACTGGCAGAGGAATACAACAAAAAACATCGGGCTGCGGCCAAACGCCGCTTTGAGGAGATGCATGTGACACCAAGAAAAAAGAGCGGCAAGGATAAGTTATCGAAAAGCAGATCCAATCGGGACCGGGACAGCGGTTTTGGTTTCTTCACCGAAGAAAAACGCAGCCGCTACCTGGAAGGCATCGTTCGGATCGACTTCAAGGACCACGAATTATTGAAAAAATTCATGACTGAGCAGGGCAAAATCATGCCACGCCGCATCACGGGCACCTCGGCCAAACAACAGCGCCAACTCAAACAGGCTATTCACCAAGCGCGCGTCTTGGGTTTGGTGCGCTAAGGAGGGATCACCCATGGCACAAGAACTAATTTTAATGGCTGATGTCGAGGGACTGGGACTCGAAGGCGCCAAAGTAAAGGTATCGGATGGCTACGCCCGTAACTTCCTCGTGCCCCGAGCACTGGCGGTTCCGATAAGCAACGCGGCCCTGAAGCGGCTGGAGAAAAATCGCTTGACGCGTGAATTACGCCAAAAGCATGACTTGGAAAGTGCTCAGGCACTGGTGGCTTCGCTCGAGAAGCTGTCCTGCACCATCGCCGTCAAGGTCGGCGAAAACGACAAGCTGTTCGGTTCGGTAACCGTAGGCGATATCGCGGCTAATTTGAAGACGCAGGGCATTGAACTGGACAAGCGCAAAATAAATCTGGCCGAGCCGATCCGCGAGCTGGGTGTGTTCTCCATCAAGATCAAATTGCATCCCGAGGTGGAAGCCGTGCTCAAGGTATGGGTTGTCGGAGAATAGTCCCATGCCTCAAGAGATCAGCGTTGCCGGAGGATCGACCAAGAACGAGCGCAAGCCGCTCTTCAATGATGACGCCGAAAGGGGTGTGCTGGGCTCCATTTTGCTCGACTGGCAAAAAGTGCTGGATTTCTGTATTGAAAAACAGATCAGCCCTGACTCATTCTATTTGCGTATTCACCAGATTATTTACGAGGCCATGCAGGCCATGTCCGACGGGCATAAGCCGATCGACATCCTGACCCTGGCCGACCGGCTCAAGACCCAGGGCAAGCTCGATGACATCGGGGGCATAGCGTTTCTCAACCAACTGCTCGACGCCACGCCCACCGCCGCCCACGCCGAGTATTACGTGGATCTCGTGCGCCAACACCATCTCCTGCGCCGCATTGTGGACTGCGCACGCCAGGCGGAAACCGAATGCTATTCGTCAGATGAGGAAGCCGACCAGGTTCTGGCCAAGGTCGAGCAGGACTTCTTCGACATCTCCGAGAAACGCCACAGCGGAATCCTGCCCTGGAACCAAGGAGTCAAGGAAACCATCGACACCATCGACCGGATTCACCGGACGAAACAAGGACTCAGCGGAATTGCCACCGGCTACAAGGATCTGGATGACAAGCTCCTGGGCCTGCACAACGGCGACATGATCGTGCTGGCCGCCCGGCCCTCGATGGGTAAGACGTCGCTGGCCATGAACATCGTGGAGAATATCGCCCTGGATAAACGCGATACGCCACACGCGGTCTGCATTTTCAGTCTGGAGATGTCGCGAGAACAGTTGATCCTGCGCATGCTGGGCAGCCACGCGCGCATCCCCGCCCATAGCATCGCTGGCGGGTTCGCTACCGACGCCCAGTTCGGCCTGCTGGTCCAGTCCGCGGACGTCCTGATGAAGGCCCCCATCTTCCTCGACGACACCGGCGGACTGGATATCATGGAATTGCGGGCGCGCGCGCGGCGCATGAAGAAAAAAGAAAATATCGCCTTGTTTGTCATCGACTACCTGCAACTCCTGCATTCCAAAGAACACCGCCGCGAGGGGCGCCAGGCGGAAATCGCCGCCATATCCGGGTCCATCAAGAACATGGCCAAGGAACTGCGCGTACCCGTGCTGGTGCTCAGCCAATTGAACCGTGCGCCGGAAGCCAAGGAACGCGAAGGCAAACCGCGCTTGGCCGACCTGCGCGACTCAGGATCTATCGAACAAGATGCCGACGTGGTATGCCTACTGCGGCGGCCCTGCATTTACAAGGATGACACCAAGGAAAACGAGGACGATCCCAGCCTGGCCTTCCTCCACATCGCCAAACAGCGCAATGGACCCACCGCTGAAATTAAGCTGACATTTATCGCTGACCTCATGCGCTTCGAGAATTTCGCGGAAACCTCCATCTATGGCAGGAGCGGTTCCGATCCAGCAGAGGAATATTAATCTTGAATATCAGTCTTAAATCACATGTCTGCCTGGTGCTCGCCGCGCTGGTACTCGCGTCGACCGGCCTGGATGCAGCCGTGATCAAGGCCATCAAGGTTGAATCCAAGGGAATCGATCTCCCCGATCCGGGGTTCGTCCTGGATTACACCGGCGTCCGGGTCGGCAACGACGTCGACCAGCATCAAATCTCGCGGGATGTAAAGACATTGCAGGGCACCGGCCGGTTTTCGTTTGTCAACGCCGAACTCACGCACGCCGGCGACGACTTCATCCTGACCTATATAGTAACTGCGATTCCCAGGCTGGAGAAACCGGTGGCCGTATCCGGTGCCGAAATTATGGGAAACAAGAAGATCCGCAAATGGCTGGAGATCGAAGTGGGCGATCCGGTCAGCGACATTATTTTGAGCCGCAAGACGCGCAAGGTGCTGGAGGAGTATCGCAACCGCTATTATTTTGAAACCGACATCAAATGGACCATCGACACCAACCCGAGCAACGCATTCGCCACCGTGAACCTGAAGGTCAAGGAAGGCGAATGTGCCAGCCTGCGCAAGGTGAGTTTCACAGGCAACACCTACCAGCCCCCGCCCCTCTGGCATCGGTTCCTGGCCGGCTTGAAACATCAGCAGGCGATTTCGCCCCAGTCGGTTCCGCCGGATAATCTGGAAAACGCCATGAAGCCCAGGCTATGGAATATTTTTTCTTTTTTCACCAAGCGTGGGGTCTATAATCCAGACGATCTGAACTCGGATCGCGATCTATTGCGAATGATTTACCAGAACCGCGGCTACCTGGATGCGCAGATCGCCGCCCCGCAAATAAGCGAATATAGCCCCAAAAAATTGATGGCAACCTATGCCATTAACGAAGGACCCCAATACCGCATCGGCGATCTTGGACTCAGCGGGGCCACTGTTTTCCCAGCTTCAAACCTGTGGCCCCTGATCAAGATCAAGGCCGGCGATATCGCCTCAATGGAAGCTATTTCCAGAACGGCATCCGATCTCCGCGATTTCTACCAAAGCCGGGGTTATATGCGGGCAGCGATCAAGCCGCTTTTGAACGCCCATCCTTCCAATTGCCTGTTGAACATCCAGTTCGACATTACGGAAGGTAGTCTTGTTTATATTCGCCATATCGATATTCGCGGCAACACCCGGACCAAGGACGAGGTCATCCGGCGCGAGCTGACCGTCTACCCAGGAGAAGTGTATAACCAGGTGCGCATCCGCCAAAGCGAACGCATGCTCCAGAACCTTGGATTTTTCGCCGACAATTCCGTACGCAGCTACCCCCGCGAAACTCTGGTTCCGCAGCAAGACGACACCATTTTCGAGGTGGAAGAGGGTAAAACCGGCAACTTTATGGTCGGCGCCGGCTATTCGAGCATTGATGAAATCATTGGCTTCGCCGAGCTCTCGCAGGCCAACTTTGATCTTTTCAACTGGCCCTACTTCACCGGTGACGGCCAGAAACTGCGCCTGCGAACACAGTTCGGCAGCCAGACCGAAGATTACCAGCTCTCGTTTATTGAACCCTGGTTCCTGGGCCGGAAACTTTCCCTGGGCGTGGATCTATACGACACCATCCGCCGAAACCTAAGCGACTATTACAGCGAACAGCGCATCGGTGGCGCCGTGACGCTGGGCAAGCCCCTGCCGTGGTTCTTTCAACGCGCCAATCTCAGCTACCGCCTGGAACAAATTTCCATCTACAGCATGGCCTCCAACGCCGTACCGTATATCGCCAACCAAGCCGGTGATTTCATGGATAGCTCGCTGAAGCTGCAGGTGGTCCATGACACGCGCGATAATCTGTTTATCCCCCAACGCGGCAACAAAATGACGCTCTCCGCCCGCGCCAGCGGCGGCCCGCTGGGCTTCGACGTGAACGTGTATGACCTGGAAGCCGAGTTCATGCAGTATGTCCCCGCCCTGTTCGATCATGTATTGAGCCTGCGACTCTGGGGCGAGACGGTGCAGGAATACGGCAACAGCGATGACGTGCATATCTTCGATCGCCTGTTCCTCGGCGGCGGCCGCACGCTGCGCGGGTTCAAATACCGGTATGTTTCTCCCTACGAGGACGGCGAACCGATCGGCGGCAAGTCCAGCGCCATGGGCACGCTGGAATACACTATCCCCATTTATAAGAAAATATTCCGCTTTGCCGCATTCTACGATATCGGCAATGTTTGGCTTGACGCGTTCGACTTCGATCTGTTAGAATATTGTTCTGACGCTGGCATAGGGTTACGCTTGGATATTTCATCGTTTCCGATCCGGGTCGATTATGCCTGGCCGCTGGAAATCAGTGGCGGCGTGGAGCGCACCGCCCCGCGATTCAACTTTTGGATCGGCTACGGGTTCTAGCCTGATCTATTCATGTAAAACCATGAATAGATATGTATTGCAGTTTGTGGCAGGCTAACTTTTCCGTCTCGTGCGAAGGGAGATATGTTATGTTGAAATATTCCGCTGGATTACTGTTAATGACACTGTGCTTTCTGCCTGGCCTGCAACCCGGAGCCTCGGCGGCGGACTTAAAAATAGCGCTCGTTTCCATGGAGCGCCTCTTCGACGAATATCACAAGACCCAGGCAGCCAACGCCAGGTTCAAGGCGCGCGCCGACGAAATGGATATCAAGCGTCGGAAATTGCTAGTGGACGTCAAAACCCTGAAAAACGAATTGGAAATCCTGGGTGCTGAGGCGCGCGATAATTCCCTGAACGACACCGAACGCAACAAGAAGCAGGCCCAGGCCGAGGATAAATACACCCAGGCCAGGAATGCCGAGGAGCAGCTGATGGAGTTCGATAAAACCTGTAAACAGGAGTTCGGCGATCAGATGCGCCAGATGCAAAAGCAAATCGTTGTCGAAATTCGCGGCGTCATTCAATCCTATAGCAAAGGTCGTGGCATCACCCTGGTCTTGGATAGTTCCGGTAAAACCATGAACAACGTGGAGGCCGTGCTGATCGCTGACACGTCCTTCGATATCACCGATGCCATCCTGGAGATTATTAATAAGACCGCTCCGCAAGCGGAAGCGGGTGCGATCGTGTCATCCAATTTGGCGACTGCATCCGGTTCCATAACCCCATCCAAGAAATGAACCAATGAAATTAACAGTCGCAGAAATAGCTAAACGTCTTAACGGGATCGTGGAAGGCAACGAAACGGCGGAAATTACAAGCCTGGCCGGCATTCGTGAAGCCCAGCCGGGCCAATTGACCTTCATCGCCACGCCCCGTTATGCCGCCGCTGTCGGCACAACCCAGGCCACAGCCGTGATCGTGGCCGAGGACTGGAGCCGGCCCTGCTCGACCACGCTGATCCGGGTTAAAAATCCGGATAAGGCTTTCGCAGAAATCGCGCAATGCTTCACGCCGCCGCCGATCGTCTTTCAGCCAGGCATTCACCCGACCGCCGTTGTAGCCAACGATGCCCAGCTCGGCAAAGACACGTACATCGGCCCCCACTGCGTCGTGGAACCCGGCGCTAAAATCGGAGCGCGCTGCGTGCTGGTCGCCGCCTGCTATGTCGGCCACGGCGCAAGCATCGGGGACGACAGCAAACTGTATGCGCACACCTGCCTCCGCGAATACGTCAAAATCGGCTGCCGCGCAATCATTCACAATGGCACCATCATCGGCAGCGATGGCTTCGGATATGTGCAGGAAGGCGCAGTCCGCAAAAAAATACCTCAGATCGGCATCGTCGTCATCGGCGATGACGTTGAAATCGGCGCCAACGTAACCATTGATCGCGCTCGTTTCGGCCAGACGCGAATCGGCAACGGAGTCAAGATCGATAATCTAGTTCAAATCGCCCACAACGTCATCATCGGCGACAACAGCGTTGTGGTGGCTCAAGTCGGCATCTCGGGCAGCACCAGCATCGGGGAGCGGACCGTTCTGGCGGGACAGGTCGGCATCGCCGGACACCTGACCATCGGCTCCGACGTCATCGCCGGTGCCCAGGCAGGCATCAGCAAAGACATTCCTTCCGGTACCTTCGTCCTCGGCTCGCCGGCCCAGCCATATAACAAGGCCGTAAAACTCTTCGCCCATACCGCCCGCCTTCCGGAACTCAAGGCCAAGATCACGGCCATGGAGGAGCGTCTCGCCAAGCTGGAACAGAAACCGCAATAAATTTTCCTGCAAAGTCAGGGAAATTCAGTTGCTTATGGCGCCCGACAACAGCTTGGTGTCAGCGCCCGTTTTCCGGGGGAAAGTCCTGCCGGTGCAGGCGCGACGGCAGTTCGGCGTTGTAAGCTTCAAAAAACGCACGCAGGTCATCTTGCCCGGCTCGGCCCAACGAGGCCAGGGATTGCCCCACCCGCATCAAATCCCGCCCCGCCCGGCGGCGGCTGATCCACCGTAAATGCCTAACGCCATCGAGGTCGATCACCTGGAGCTGCCATGGTTCACGGATCGAGCACATGATGTTATCGTGTTTCATATCCCGATTGGAATAACCGGCCCGGTGAAACATGGCCGTTATGTGCCCGTAGGCGGCCATAATATGGGCGCGTTCTGCCGGAGCATGCTCGTCCCGGGCCAGGCAATCCGTCAGCCGTTCGCAGCCCACGGCTTCCAAGACAATCAGGCTTTCACCCCGCAGAAGCCCAAAGCGGCGTAAAACCGTCCAGGCCATGGGTCGGGGCGTGGGAATGCCGAGCGTCAAGAGAGCATGCCCGATTAGGAACGCCCGACGTGCCCGGGATGGTCGCAACGCAAATCGGAATCTCGTCCATCCTGCTTTCGGGCTATATGATTTCACAACCAATCCTCCCAGCGCTATGACCCGGCTGCCGTGATGATCCTTCAAGACAGTACATCCCTTGAAATTGGCCGGCCCTGGCTCCTCCAAGGAGGAGCATTGTTTTTCTTTTTCGCTCCCGGAAAGGGCGAGATGGCCACTTTTTTTACAGTCCTCTCGCGGGCGGGGTGCGGGGTAGGTTTTCCACCAATAACGGCTTGCGCCTTGCGCCACATCGCCCGTGTAATAGCGCTCGAACCATGCCCGCAGGGATGTGCGATCCTCCGGGGCAACGCTCCAGCAACAACCCCGGTAACAGACAGCAGCATCCGCCGGACGCCGACGCCTAAATCCCAAGACGATCAAGACGGTCATCAGCATGGTCACGGCGATGGAATCCATAAAATCACTCCGCGTTCCAAGCCAAAGTAGGGGTCGGACTTCGGGCGCCACCTCGGTCCACCAATGAAAGGATTTAACCGCCCACACCAGAGCCGCATGCGACCCAACCGCCAGCCAGATCGTACGGGTCCGGACGACAAAGCCACAGAACACGATTCCGAGTAAAGATAGATTGACAAACACCAGCAACCCCGAGGGCGTCTTGACGGCTTGGGCATAGGTTGAAGCAAACACGTTGAAACTGGTCTGGAAAAAAGCAGCGCCCTTGAAAGATAGGGGATCGGGACTCAGAAAATGGGCCATGGCAAACAACATGCTGCTCAAGACTGCGGCCGGCCATATTTTCCAAGAGCGGGCCAGAACCCGAAACAGCATACCGCGGCACACGGTTTCTTCGATTAAGGCCACGGTAATGCCAGAGCCGATGAAGGACATTGCCTTATGAATTCCTTCCGCGACACTAGCCACGGGCGTCACAATTCGTAGATGCAGGGATATAGTCAGCAGGCTCAGCCCGCCCAGCAGAATCAAGCCCAGGCTGATACCGATGAGAATATTTGCCCACCAGGGACGCTCCGGCAAATCTGGATCGGCAGCGGTAAATCCGCAATCCCGCCAGCCGCGCCAGCCGCCGCGCCAGAGCAAGACCACGATAAACAGAGCCGCCCAGCCCATCAGGCAACGCCGCATGATCCGATCAGCCCCCGCCTCCTGCAGGTAGTTGCCGAGCGCGCCTCCAAACTGCTGCGCGCCCGCCACGATAGCAGTGGCGGTGACAGCAGCACCCCAGACACCGACGGTCAGGAATAAGAAGATCAGCCCCGCCGCTTCCCACAAAGACAGGCGGCGCTCACCATGGATAATTGCATTCACGGAATATTACCGTACATGGATTAAGGCCGGGACACAAGCCAACAGCAGCCAGCGGTTCCAATTCATCCTCACATTTGAGTATTGGCGGGGGCAAGCACAAAA
>CAZALU010000059.1:0-19904 GCA_964486075.1 uncultured Verrucomicrobiota bacterium | reverse complement strand
GGCAACTGCCGTGCCTAATTTAATGTTAAGGAATTTCAAAGCGTTGTAGCCGCGCACGTTGGGCGCGGTCCTCGGATTAGGACCGCCATCATCGATGTCGGCTACAGTAAAAATGACTGGCAACTGCCGTGCCTAATTTAATGTTAAGGAATTTCAAAGCGTTGTAGCCGCGCACGTTGGGCGCGGTCCTCGGATTAGGACCGCCATCATCGATGTCGGCTACAGTAAAAATGACTGGCAACTGCCGTGCCTAATTTAATGTTAAGGAATTTCAAAGCGTTGTAGCCGCGCACGTTGGGCGCGGTCCTCGGATTAGGACCGCCATCATCGATGTCGGCTACAGTAAGAGTTGCACCCCGATCCGGATCGGGGCGCCGAATTTAACGTATAGGAATTTTGAAAAGGTGGGGCATTCCGATCTCCGGGAATCGGGATCTGCCGAGCCGTCCGGCCCTGCATGATCGTGAACTCCCGTCTTGCGCAAAGCAGGCGTTGCGGGTAAGGTAAACTTTTCATCGAAATACACTCTAAAGGATTGGCGTCATGGAAACTTTACAGCGCGCAGCTTATGCCCCGCCCCGCGGACCGGTCGTGCTGGTGATAATGGACGGGGTTGGCATTGGAAAATATGCGGAGGGCGATGCCGTGCGCTCCGCCTTGAAACCGCACCTCGACCGGCTCAAGGCCAAAGCCCTCAGTTCCCAGCTCAAGGCCCATGGCCGGGCCGTCGGCCTGCCGAGCGACGCGGATATGGGCAATAGCGAGGTTGGTCATAACGCCATCGGCTGCGGCCGGGTCTTTGACCAGGGCGCCATGCTGGTTAATGCCGCCATCCAATCCGGCGCCATGTTCCGCGATAAAGTTTGGGCCGAGTTGGTCCAAAACTGCAAGGCACATAACAGCGCGCTGCATTTCATCGGCCTGTTTTCGGACGGCAATGTGCACAGCCACCTGGATCATTTAAAAGCCATGCTGGTCCAGGCCAAGCGGGAAGGGGTGTGCCGGGCGCGCATCCATATCCTGCTCGACGGCCGGGATGTCGGCGAAACCTCGGCCCTCGATTACGTTGATCTCTTCGAGGCTTTCTTGGCCGGTTTGAACGCCGACGGATCCGTCGATTACCGCATCGCTTCCGGCGGCGGACGCATGAATATCACCATGGACCGCTATAACGCCAACTGGGATATGGTCAAGCGGGGCTGGGATACGCACGTGCGCGGGCTCGGGCCGCAGTTTGCCTCGGCCCGCCAGGCCATCGAGGCGCATCGCCAAGCCCAGCCCGGGGTGATTGACCAGGATCTGCCGGCCTTCGTGATCGCGGCCGATGCCCAACCCATAGGGCCGATCCGTGATAATGATAGTGTTATTTATTTCAATTTCCGTGGCGATCGCGCCATCGAAATCAGCCGGGCTTTCGAAGACGACCAATTTTCTGAGTTCGACCGTAGTCCGCGGCCGAAGGCGCTCTATGCCGGCATGATGCAGTATGACGGCGATCTTAAGATCCCTAAGCGCTTCCTGGTCACCCCGCCCGCCATTGATCGAACCATGGGCGAATTCCTGGCGCGGGCCGGGGTCTATCAGCTGGCCATCAGCGAAACCCAGAAATTCGGGCACGTTACCTATTTCTTTAACGGCAACAGGTCCGGCAAGTTCGATGAGCGCCTGGAAGAATATGTGGAAATCCCCTCCGATATCGTGCCGTTTGAACAACGGCCGTGGATGAAGGCGGCTGAAATCACCGACCGGGTGGTCGCGGAAATAGGGCAGAACAACTTCCCCTTTATCCGCCTTAATTATCCCAACGGCGACATGGTTGGCCACACCGGAGTTTTTCAGGCCACGCAGATCGCCGTGGAGTCCGTGGATCTGTGCCTCGGGCGCTTGATACGGGCCGTGGAGGCCGCCCAGGGCGTGCTGGTAGTATCTGCAGATCATGGTAATGCCGATGATATGTTCGAGCACGACGAGCAGACCGGCAAGGTTAAGGTCGATAAGACTTCCGGCAAGCCGAAAGTCAAGACGGCGCATTCGCTCAATCCGGTGCCGGTGTTTATTTACGATCCGGCGCAAGCGCTGGCTCTATCGTTGACGAAAAAGGAAGGCCTGGGCATCAGCAGCCTGGCGGCCACCTGCCTGGTCCTGCTTGGTTTTGTCCCGCCGGCGGATTACGATCCAAGCATCGTTGAAATTAAGAGTTAACCATTGACCATTCAGCATCAACCCGGCTTCATCCCTAAATTTTGCCGTGGCATGCCATCAACCATTAGCCATCAACCATAAACCATTCTTCCCCATGTCCGATGAACCTCATGGCATAATCCTGGCCGGCATGACAGATGCCGTCCGCCGCTCCTATGACCTCTGGGCCAGGCAAGCCGTGGACTGGGATATGACGGCCGAGCCCGGGGAGCCGACGGACGCCCGGCAGACAACCATTGGCCAAGCGGTATCCGTGACCGGACCGGGCACTTTTTTCAGCCGCGAACGCCGGACGCTGACCTTCGAACCCACGACCATGCAAGGCTGGTGGTTTGATCGCGTCGATCAGGGTGATTCCCTGCCGATCCGCGTCTCGGTGCGGAACGTCTGGACTACGGCCCGCAACATAGTTTTGCGCAGCGGGGCGCCGCATAACTACATGCGCATGGTTGAGCATATCATCGCCCTGCGCCTGGGCCTGGGTCTTGACAACGTCATGGTCAAGGTGGACTCAGGCGATCCGCCGCTCTTTGACCGGGGCAGTCTGGACCTGGTCGAAGCCTTGGAAACGGCTGGCATCGAGCGGCAGGCCGCGCCGGTAACGTACCTTACTGTGAAAGAGCCGGTTACGGCAGGGGGGGCGAATGGTAGTTTCCTGACCTTCCTGCCCTGCGATCCCGCCTGCCCGCGCCTGGAGATCGATTGTGCGATCGATTTTGCGGATGCCATTGGCCGCCAGCGTATCCGTTTGAATCTCGGCCGTAAACATTTCCGTTACGGCGCTCTGGCACGCACGAATACCACGGCGGCCATGAAGTTTTATTTTGCCACGGTGGGCAAGTTGTTTGCCGATATCCGCAACATGGGTTATACGGACCGCAATATCCTGATCGCCGGCAAGCGCCGCTATCTCAATCCGCCGCTGCTGCTGCACGACGGCAAGTCGCTGGAAGCGGTTTGGCACCGTGCTTTGTTGGATCTGCTGGCGGCAATCGCACTGGTCGATCAAGGTCGATTCATCGGGAAAGTGATTTCCTACAAGTCCGGCCATAGCCTGGATGTTGACATGATTCGGCTGCTGCACAAGTATAACGTCCTGAAAATCATTCCCGGTCCTATGCCTGCAACGGAAACAGGAGGATCAGCTGGCTAGGGTGCGGAGTTCAGGTCAGAATGCTGAATCGGAGCAGTTTAGTACCTTATCCATACGAAACCGCGATAAAAAACAAGATAAATGAAAAACGAGGATGTACCCCAGAACACGGAGACACGGAGATCGATCTGTCTGCGTGATCTCCTTCCATCTCCCCACAGAGTGTTGCGCGCATTTTGCGTAGGGCACAGCGCCCTGCGCCAAATGCACGCAATGCTGGATCGGGAGGGGAAACGTGCGGAGAGATTCATTCTCCGTGCCTCCAGCACAGCGGGTGGTGAAAGGTTTGGGTTGCGGGCATAGCCCGCTTTGGAGGAAAGAACAATGGAAAAGCGTCAACGGTTGGAGGAGTTAGTTGCACCCGGGCGAGAGACTATCTTCGCTGCTTCCCTGAACCCTCCTACGCCCGAGCACTATGGAGGGCAGGCCCTTCAACCATGAAACCATCAACTATTTTCCAGGCCATCCACCCTCAACCATTAACCATCAACCATCATCGATAGGTTCCCATGCCGCCCATCATCGAACCGCATATTCACATGTATTCCCGGACGACGGACGATTACCAGGCCATGTACCAGGCCGGAATCCGGGCCTGTCTCGAACCATCGTTCTGGATGGGCGCCAACCGGCGCTATGCCGGCACGTTTTTTGATTACTTCCAACTGATCCTGGAGTTCGAGACCGTGCGCGCCCGGCGTTTCGGTATCGATCATTTTGCCGCCGTTTCCCTCAACCCCAAGGAGGCGGAAAACGCTTCGCTGGCCGATGAGGTCATCGCCGGCCTAGGCGATTATCTCGACCATGCGCGCTGCGTGGCGCTGGGGGAAATCGGGTTCAACAATATCACCCCGCACGAGGAGCGCGCGTTCGTCAAGCAGCTCCATGTCGCCAAGGCGCGCCGGCTGCCGGTTATCATCCATCTGCCGCATCTCGCTAAATTGCGTGGCGCTCAGCGCAGCATTGCCATCCTGCAAGAGGTTGGCCTGGACCCCGACCGGGTCGTGATCGATCATAATACAGAGGAAACGATGGCGGTCAGCCGCCAGTCCGGCTGCTACTGTGGCATGACCGTTTACCCGATCTCCAAGCTAACCCCGGCGCGCGTCTCGCAGATCATCCGTGAATTCGGCTGCGAGCGCATGATCGTCAATGGTTCCGCTGACTGGGGTATCTCTGATCCGCTCAGCCTGGTCAAGGTGACGGAGTTCATGCAACAGGACGGCCATGCGGAGGAGACGATCCGGAACCTGGTTTTCAATAATCCGATGCGTTTCTACGGCCAGTCCCCGAACTGGAAGCCGGAGCTGAATCTGGTTCCGGTTGATCCACGGGAATTCCAGAGGTGACCTGACCCATTCATTAATAATACAGGTTAAGGCGAGCTGACGCCCGTAACCTGCGGGAGGGCGGGCATGTTGCCCGCCGCCTGCTTGTCATCGCATACAGACAAGCGGACAGCGACACGCTGTCCCTCCCAAAACATACACGCAAACACGTGTGTCTTGACGGGAAAGTTGCCAATGAGTCCGCAGCCATCCAAATTGCACGCCTGGGTCGAGCTGGTCCGCCCGCCCAACTTGTTCACGGCGCCCGGCGATGCGCTCGCTGGTTTTTTCCTGGCTGCCAGTCTGGCCGGCGGCGTTGATCTATCCCGCGCGATATTGCCGGCTCTCGCCGCACTGTTCCTCTATATCAGCGGCCTTATCGGTAACGATGTCGCCGATGCCGACGAGGATAGCCGTGACCGCCCCGCACGGCCGATTCCCAGCGGACGCGTCTCCCGTCGCGCCGCGTTCGGTGCGTCCGCGGCCTGGGCCGTGCTTGGCCTGCTCATGGTTCTCCCGGGCGGCCGGTCGGCTTTCGGCTTGGCTTGTTTAACGCAGTTGTCCGTCATGACCTACAACGGCTGGCTGAAACGCTATCCCGTTTTCGGCGCTATTGCCATGGGCGCCTGCCGCGGATTCAGCTTCCTTATAGGAGTGGCCGTCGCGCAGCCGCAGCTCCTGGTTGCTCCTCTGATCCTGGCGGCAGCGGGCGGAGTGACCCTCTATATCGCTGGTGTCACCTGGATTGCCGACCGCGAAACCGTTGCGGAACGTATCGGACCCCGACGCTGGATTCCGCTCTTATCCCTGACGATGTTAGTGCCACTGGTGCCAGTGCTGATCCATAACTTGGAATTGCCGTTCCTGGCCTTGGGTAGCATGGCGATCGGCTGGGCATTCTGCCAGGCTTGGCGCATCCGCGGTATTCCGTCCCGGCCTGTCCTGGGCTCCGCTATCGGAGGTCTGATTCGCGGCCTGCTACTTATCCAGGCCGCCTTCTGTTCTCTGGCCGGCTGGCCCGGTCTGGCCGTAGCCGCCGTTCTGCTGCTGGCCTGGCCCCTGAGCGCCGTTCTTGCCAAACGCTTCGCGGCGACGTAAGCTCAAAAGGATTGCTACCATGACAGCCAGCTCAAAACTCCTAGTCATCCAAGTCGCCGGACTTGGCGACGACATCGTGCGCCGGCATAACCTGGCTTGCGCAGGGCTCGCCTTCCAGCCGCTGCGAACCATTTTTCCGGCACTGACCTGCCCGGTCCAGGCGAGCTTTCGTACCGCCGCCCTGCCAGTGGCCCATGGGATTTTGGCCAACGGATTCTACGATCGGGCTCTGCGTCGGCCCACCTTCTGGGAGCAATCGGCGACGCTGGTGGCGGGCCCTCGAATCTGGGATCATTTCCGGAAGCGGGGCCGTAAAGTCGCCCTGCTTTTCTGGCAGAACAGCCTGGGCGAGAACGCGGACATCATCCTCTCGCCCGCCCCGATCCATAAGCATCATGGCGGAATGATAGAGGATTGTTATGGCCAGCCCGCCGGACTCTACGAACGCCTGTGTCGCCGGGTCGGACGCTCTTTCCGGCTGGCGCACTACTGGGGGCCCTTTGCCTCGGTCCGTTCGTCCCAATGGATAGCCGAAGCTACCGCGGCATTGTTGACTGACCCCGAACTTGCTCCGGATCTTTGTCTGACCTACCTGCCGGCGCTCGATTATAATTTTCAGCGCCATGGCCCGTATGCGCCGGCGTCCGTCCAGGCTGTCGCAGCTTTGCGCGGACAACTGGCCGGCCTCGTCGGCGCGGCCGGGCGCGCCGGATATGAACTGCTGGTGTTCGGCGATTACGCCATTGCGCCCTGCGCGGGCGGACCGATTTTTCCCAACCGGATTTTGCGTGAAGCCGGAATCCTGGCTACGCGTCTGGTCAAAGGTATGCTTTATCCCGATTTTTACGCGAGCCGTGCGTTTGCCCTCTGTGATCATGAAGTGGCTCAGGTCTATGTGCGCCAGCCGGATGACATTCCTGTCGTGCATTCGCTTCTCGCCGCCGTGCCCGGCATTGACCGGGTAATGCCGGGGGAAAAGAATCCGCGCGCCGGCGACCTGGCGCTCCTGGCGCAGGACGGCCGCTGGCTGGCCTATCCCTGGTGGACGCGCCGGGCCGAGGCGCCCGAGTATGCCGGCCATGTCGATATTCACGCCAAGCCGGGTTATGACCCCTGCGAACTTTTTTGGGGATGGCCGCCCGGCAGCGTAAGTTCCAATGCCGCGCGCATCTGCGGCTCGCACGGGCGGGCGGACGACACCCGTAAAAGTTGCTGGGCAGGAACCTGCTTGCCGGGTAATATAAACAGTCTTGTTGATTTGGCCCAAAACACACGCGACTGGCTGGAGACCGCATGACCCGGAACAAAACATGCCGCGGCAAGAACTTATCACCCCGCAACGGATCGGTCCTTATTCCGGCTTGTAGGGCGGGAACGCCCCTTGGGCTTCCCGCCGGTTTCGGAATGGACCCGGCGGGCAATCCCGATGCGCTCCGCGATCGGGACGTGCCCGCCCTACAAATAAAGAAAAAGCGTTTATACGCGCGGCGCAATGCCTATCTCCAGTCTTTTTCCGTGTCTTTCTCATACCCGGTTCACTTTACGCGTGATGTGTTCGGCCCAGCCAATCCGCTCCTGGCATCGGTCTGCGGGCCGCAGGAGAAGGATTTGCCTTGCCGCGTCATGGCTTTTGTTGATGCCGGCGTCGCCCGCGCTGATCGTCGGCTTGTGCACCGCCTGGAAAGTTATTTTAAACTCCTGGCCCCCGCCATCCGGCTGGCGGCTGCGCCGGTGATTCTGCCCGGCGGCGAGCAGGTCAAAAACAACTGGGGCGTTGTCCGGCGCGTGATGACTCAGCTTGGCCGGTGTCACCTCTGTCGGCACAGCTACGTGCTCGCGATCGGCGGCGGCAGTCTGCTTGATATGGCGGGATTCGCTGCTTCGCTGGTGCACCGCGGGCTGCGGCTGATCCGGGTTCCCACCACCGTGCTGGCCCAGAACGACGCCGGGGTCGGTGTCAAAAACGGTATGGACGAGCACGAATTGAAAAATTTCATCGGCACATTCGCGCCCCCGCACGCCGTGCTGGTCGATTTTAACTTTTTACGGACTCTCGACGATACCCACTGGCGTGGCGGCATAGCCGAGGCCTTCAAGGTGGCTATTATCAAGGATGCCTCTTTTTTCAAGCTTCTGGAGCGGAACGCGACGGAGCTCAAGCGCCGCAACGCGCAGGCCATGGAACAACTGGTGCGCCGTTGCGCCATTCTGCACCTCGACCATATCCGCACCGGTGGCGATCCTTTTGAAATGGGCGCCGCCCGTCCGCTCGATTTCGGACACTGGTCCGCCCACAAGCTGGAGGCGCTTTCCGGCTACACCATCAGCCACGGCCAGGCCGTGGCCATCGGCATCGCGTTGGACAGCGTTTACGCCGCTGCGATTGGACTGATCACGCCGGCTGAACGCAACCGGATCGTGGCGGCACTCGAACGCGCCGGGCTCCCGGTCTGGTCTGATTTGCTCGCCGTCGCCGGCCGCGGCAAGCGACCGCTGGTGCTGGCAGGCCTTGACGAATTCCGCGAACACCTCGGGGGCCGGCTGACCATCACCCTGCCGGATGGAATTGGATCCAGGATCGAGGTGCACGAGATGGATCAAGACGTTCTGGCCGACGCGTCGCGCTGGCTGCAGGACCGTCAATAATTGGTGACAATTCAGGTTGTCACGACCGCCATTCCGTGTGGCTGACCGATGATCCGACTGTAGGGCGGGAACGGCCCCGGGCCTTCCCGCCGATCCCAATCGAACAGGAAACGGCGGGCAATGCCGCAGGCGGCACATGCCCGCCCTAAATGATTACCGCCACCACCGCCGCCGCCGGCGTGAAAGAAGGCGCCAATAAAAATGAGTTCTGACATTTCGGACGCATATTATGACTGGCGGGAGACGCGCAAGCCGGAGCGTCCGTGGCGCCATGCGTACCATCAGACGCTGGTGGACAAGATCTGGATCGGGATCAAGGCTAACGCACGTACGGGAGCGCCCGCCCGCTTGGTAAATAACGCCGAACAGGCGCTGGAGCGCATCCGGCGCATCGACCACGTCACGCGGGCAATTCCCAAAATCACCTACCTGATCGGGTGGCAGCACGACGGGCACGATTCGAAATACCCGGACTGGTCGGTGGTGAACCCGCGACTGCAACGGACAGGCGATCGAACGGCGCGCACCAGTCTGGTCTGGCTGCTGGAAGAGGCGCGCAAGCACCACACGACTCTCAGCCTGCATATCAATATGCTGGATGCCTACGAGAACTCGCCGTTGTGGCCGGAATACCTGGCCCGGGATGTTTTGCTGAAAGTTGGGAATGATCTGTGGCGTCACCCCTGCGCGGTATGGGGAGGGGAGCAGGCCTACTGGATTGATTTTGCCCGCGAATGGGAATCCGGTCTGGCGCAGAGACGCATTGACGGGCTGCTGGAGATGTTGCCGATCCGGGAACAGGGCACGATCCATATCGACGCTTTCTATCCTCCGCAATTCACGGATCCTCAACCGCAGCAGGCGGCGATGCGGCGCATCTTCCGATATTGGCGGGACCAGGGCGTGGATGTCACGAGCGAAAACATGGGCCACATGCGGATGGGCGAGGCGTTCATCGGGTTGCAGCCCATGGCCTGGTGGCTGAACTATACCGGCAACATATGGGATGTTATGGAAGCCTGTGAGCAGGCTTGGATGGAAATCCCGGCCGCACTCTACTGCGGCGGAGTGGACAAACTCGAACTGGGGACCGGTCAACTCTTCGGAACGAGCATGATGGGCGAGGGTATCGAGGACGTGGATGATTTTCGCCAGCCCTTTTGTCTGCAAACCCTGCCATGGTACTATCTGAACCGGCATGACCGCTTACGCCTGGTTCACGCGGCGGACGGCACGCGGACGCTGGAGTTGGCGGATGGCCTGCTGAGCCAGGTTCGGAATGGGCAACGCACAATGCGGCACAATGGCCGTCTGCTGGTTGATGGCACGGACGTGTGCGTGCCGGCCCTGTGGCGTCCGCACCGCGAGCTGATCGCCTTCAGCAAGACCGGGTACGCTGGACGGGAATGGGCTTTGCTACCCGATTGGCGTGGCGTCCGCGCAGCGGATCTCTACGATGTGCGCCAGACAGGTCTGGCATATCTGCGCACGGCGGAAATATCCGGCGAAAAACTGACACTGGCGCTGCAGGGCGGACAGATGCTCAGCGTGGTGCCGTCGGGTACGGCCCGAACGGCATTGGAGGCATAAGTCATCTTTTTTATACGAGGCTCTTGCAAAACCCCTGCGGACGCGACGGAGCGCGTCCCTCCAGTTCTAAAAGCAGTCTGTTAGCGCGACCTCGGGAGGGCCACGCTTCGTCGTGGCCATCTTCAGCAGGGGTTTTGCAAGAGCCTCATACATCAGAGGAGCTTTAGCACATGCAGATTTTGCGTCAGCCGCCGGCTCATTTAACCTACTGTCTCAACGTGCATCCGGGCGAGACGTTGGCCGATCAAATCGCCGCGATCCGCGATCATGCGGTGCCCGTCCGAAACTCGGTGGCGCCGGGGGTCCGGTTCGGACTCGGGCTGCGCCTTGCCAACCAAGCCGCATTGGAGTTGGAGAGCGCCCCGGCCATGGACAGCTTGAAATCGCTTCTCGCGGAACTAGACATGTATGCCTTTACCGTCAACGGCTTTCCTTTCGGCGATTTTCACGGCGCGGCGGTCAAGGAAAGAGTGTATCGCCCGGACTGGCGTGATCCGGAGCGCCGCGAATACACCTGCCGGCTGGCCCGGCAGCTGAGCACCATGCTGCCCGCAAATATTTCGGGCAGCATCAGTACCGTACCGGGATCCTACAAGGCCTGGATCTGTGCTCCCGTCGATGTTGAAACCATGGTCAATAATTTGGCGGATGTCGCGCTATACCTAGCAGAGATCCATCGCGAAAGCGGGCCAGAAATTCATCTCGGGCTCGAACCGGAACCGGATTGTTACCTGGAAACGACTGCCGAGACGATCGACTTCTTTACCCAACGTCTTTGGCCGCTGGGCAGCCGCCGGGTTGCGTCCGCTCTCGGCTGCCCGCTAGGCGAGGCCGAGGCACTGCTCCGACGGCACGTGGGCGTATGTTTTGACACCTGCCACCTGGCCCTGCAATTCGAAGACCTCGGGGACAGCCTCGAACGCTTGATTGCGCAGGGCATCCGGATTTCAAAAATCCAGATCAGCGCTGCGCTCCGAACTCTCTGGCAGCCAGGCACAGCAGCAGCCCTGCGGCCCTTCTGTGATCCGGTGTATCTGCACCAGGTCAAAACTTTGGCCGATGGCCGGGCATGGTCCCGGGGGGACCTGGAACTCGCGCTGGCGGCGCCACAGACTAAGGGAGGCGAAGAATGGCGTATCCATTGCCACGTCCCGCTTTATTTCGCCGGAGACGGCATCATCGCCTCCACCGCCGATCAGCTCACCCCGGATTTTTTCCGCAAGGCACTCTCGGGCGGGGTTGAGCATTTCGAGATCGAGACTTATACCTTCAACGTATTGCCCGAACCCCTGCGTAAGCTCGGGGTCGAGCGTAGTATTGTCGAGGAGTACCGCTGGGTTCTGGCACGCCTGCCCGGTCAGCAATGAGCGACCGTGGAAAATCATGGTCGGTGTCTCCTGCCGCCTTGTGCGGTAGGCGAATAGAAAATCAGATCATCTTCTTTGGATTGTTCGCTCCACCTTTCCGTGTATTCCGGTGCGCCAAGCAAGGCGCACTCACTGGGCAACATCTTCTTCTTAAAAAACGCATATATTCCGAATGTAGGCGCTATTTTTCCAGGAACCTCAGGGCGCAATTGGCCAGCAGGGCGGCGCCGGTGGCCAGGATGCGGTCGTCGAAGTCGAAGCGGTTATTATGCAGCGAAGCCTGGCGCTGGTTTTTCCGGATGCCCAGGTCGATGTAGGCGCCCGGCACAATTTTTTGGTACAGGGAAAAATCCTCCGCGCCCATCGTAACCTCGAATTGACGCACTGGGATTCGCAGATCCGTCGCCGCAGCGCGAGCCACATCGCAAAGCGCGGCATCGTTGACGGTCATGGGATAGCCTTCGTGGTATTTAAATTCACAGCGCACACCATGCGTGATCTCGACGCCCCGTAGGATTGAGCGCATCCGCCTGATGATCGCGGCCTGGACCCGGGCATCGAGGGTGCGCACCGTGCCCAGCAGTTCGCAGGAATCGGGAACTATATTGAAAGCGGTGCCGCCGTGCAGGGCGCAGATCGAGATCACCCGCGCGTCCGATCCCTTCAAGGTGGTGTGTCCAACGGTTTGGAATTCCTGGTAAACCCGGTGAGCCGCCAGGAGTGGATCGATGCATTTCTCCGGGTGTGCGCCGTGCCCGCCCCGGCCGACGATACGAACCTGGAAGCGGTCTGCCGCGGCCATGATCGGTCCGGGGCTGACGCCCGTCGCGCCGTAATCCTGGGTCGGGTGCAGGTGTATGCCGAAAATGGCGTCCACTTTCGGATTGCGCAGGGCGCCGGCCCCGATCATGGCTTCCGCGCCGCCGGATCCTTCCTCGGCGGGTTGGAATAGGAACTTCACCGCGCCAGGAAGCCGGGCTTGCAGGCGCTTGAGAATCATGGTGGCGCCGATCAGCATGGCCACATGGCCGTCATGCCCGCAGGCGTGCATGACGCCAGGATTGCGGGATTTATAGGGAACCTGGTTGGCTTCCTCGATCGGCAAGGCGTCGATATCCGCCCGCAGGGCGACCGTTTTCCCGCCTTTGCTGCCGCCCTTAATAAGCCCGATTACGCCGGTTTTAGCCACAGGAGAACGCAATTGATCGAGCTTCAGCGCTTGCATCTGTTCGGTGATCTTGCGGCAGGTTCGACGTTCCTGGAACCCGATTTCGGGATGCTGATGCAAGTCGCGCCGGATGGCGATCAGGGCGGGGCCGATCGAGGTCGCGATTTTTTGAATATTTTGGGCAAGGGATGGTGTGGTTTTCATGACGGGATCATAGCGGGTTTGCCGGCAAATCCCAAGTGTTATTTTGAGGGTGACAGGTTAGAATGCACGCGGTTCTGTTCTAAATGGAAGACTCGGATCCGCTCCTAGAGCGGTGCTACACCCGGATCCTGTTGTAGCCGCGCTCTATGAGCGCATGCTTTTCTGACTTATTTCCGCTCGTCCCTGGTTCCGTCGCTGAAGCCATGCGAGACAAGTGTACGGGACAGCGCAGAGCTTAATAGATGGGATGTTGCGATTCTCAATGAACTTTGAGCCTGCTGTACACCGTTGCATGAGTTGGCTAACGTATTCTCTTCAATAATCGCATACCCGGGCCGTACCCGCCGTCAGAGCCAGGTGCAGGGCGTCAGGCAATCTTCAGGCGAGTCGGTGCCGTGGTTGCCTCCACCCTCCACCATGTCGTGCTGTCCATGATCGGCCAGTATTAAAATGGCGTATCCTAACGGTTGCAGATGCGCCACCAGCCGGCGCAGGCGTTCGTCGCTAGCCTGCAGCATGGGTATGACCGAGGGCGATGATGGACCATACTGGTGAAACACATCGTCAACCCGGCCGAGCTGGGCGATTATAAACTCAGGCTGGTCGTTATCAGCTATTTCAAGGATCTTGTCGGCCACGTCGTCGTCCGTGCCATTCCCGGCGTCGCCCCGGATATCCGCGAAACGGCCCAGCAGTTCGCTGCCGGTATAGCCATGCAATCCCACTCCCGCGCTTTTGCCCTTGGCCTTGCGGATCACATCGAATAGAGTTTCACAGACAAAACTGTCGTTCAAGGTATTTGCCCCGTGGCCTGCCGCATCCGTGCCAGTTACCATGGTCGCGAAATTAACCGGCGTGATGGATGGCATGACCGAGCGCAGGACGAGACTGTGCCGCGCATGCAATTCGTTCAGATAGGGCATTTCGCCACGCCATAGGTTCCAGGCAAAGGTGCCCAACGCATCCAGGGCCAGGATAGCCAGCCGGCGCGTGCCTTTAATATCGGCGACGATTTCCCGGATGGGCGCGCCCTTGGCTTGCGCCGGCGCCGGCAACCGCAAGACCGCGCTCACCGTGGGCGCGATATCCATCATCGAATATTCAGGTTGGCTCATACGGTGTGTTTCCTTTCGTGAGTTTGCCCGGCCATGCGTTGCTGCGTATTGGCCGTAGCGGACGGATTGAACGAATTAAAACGGCAAATTGTATTCCTTGATCTTGCGTTGGATGGTGCGCAGAGCGATATGCAGTTCTTCCGAGGCCAGGGTCCGGCTGCCCTGATGACGCTGGAGCGACTGCAGGATGGCCTGCTTCTCGAGCTCCTCCAGCGACACGGCCGGAAGCGGCGCGGCGGATGCCGCGCCGCTGTGGTTACCCAGACGCAAGTCGGCGGATGTCAATACCGGACTGGTTGCCATCAGTACCGCCGTCTCCATCGCGTTTTTCAACTCCCGTACATTACCGGGCCAAGGATGGCGTTCGAGCAATTCATAGCCGGCCGGCTCAACCGCTTCGATGTGCCGGCCGTATTCATGGCAGGCCATGGCGATAAAATGGTTTGCCAGGAGCCGGATGTCGTCCTGCCGTTCGCGGAGCGGCGGGATCCTGATCGTGACCACCTGTAACCTGTAAAGCAGGTCATGGCGTAAGGTTTTTTCGGCCACTAGCTCTTCCGGGTTGCGGTTGGTGGCGGAGACGATGCGGACATCTACCGTGATCGGCTCTTTCCCGCCCACCCGCATGAGTTCCCGCGTTTCCAGCACCCGCAGCAGTCGCGCCTGGACGGCAGCCGGCGCAATGCCGATTTCGTCCAGAAAGAGCGTGCCGCCATGAGCCCGTTCGAAGGCGCCCTCGTGCTGGGTCATGGCGCCGGTGAAGGCGCCCTTTTCGTGGCCGAAGAGCTCGGATTCCAACAGGGATTCCGAAAATGCGCCGCAGTTGACGGCCACGAAAGACGCTTCTGCGCGGTCGCCATCGTAATGCAGGGCGCGGGCCACCAGTTCTTTGCCGGCCCCGCTTTCCCCTAGAATCAGGACTGTGGCACGAGTCGGGGCAACTGCCTGGACTTGTTTCAGGACTTCCAGCATGTTCGCCGATTTGGTGACGATGGCTTGCGAGGATGATTGCGCATGCAGGGCGGCTTTGAGTGAGATGTTCTGCGAGCGCAACTGGCGGCTTTCGACAGCGTGCGCCACCTTTAACTGGACTTCGTCGAGGTTCAGCGGCTTGAGAATGTAGTCGTAGGCGCCGGCTTTCAGAGCCGCCACCGCCGCGGTCACCGTGCCGTAGGCGGTCATCAATAAAACTGGCGTTGCCTGGTCCTGCTTGCGGATTCGGGCCAGAATTGCGTGGCCATCCAGATTCTCGTTTCCAGGACTGTTTTTCTGAAGTCGGACGTCCGACAGGACCGCGTTGAACTTTTCCGATTCGAACAGCCGCAGACCTTCCTCGCCGGTCTCGACGGCGGTCACGCTGTAACCGACCCCAGCCAGCGCTTCCTTAACCGAGAGGCGATTAGCCGGGTTGTCTTCGATCACCAGGATTTTGATGAGAGCGTTGGAGTTCACGAGTGACCACTTAAGCACAGAGCGGCCTTCAAAACCAGCTTTTTTCTATCCCAAGCGGTTGTGCGCGCAGGTTAGCTCCGTAGGGATTACGCCATTATATTTGCGGCAAAGCCACTTTGGAGTAGCAATTGTAATTGGCATGGCCGGGCGGGATATCTTCGTAGACGCGGCGCCCTCGTCGCGTGTTTTGGGCGGAAAACGCGGCGAGGGCGCCGCGTCTACAGGAGCGGAAGCGCTGTTTTAGATCCGACCCCTGCGCCCCTGCGTCTCTGCGCGAGATAATTATTTTCCTCTCCGGTCTTCAGATAAGAGAAGATTTTTAACCGCAACGTATAGAACACAAAAAATGCTATTTATTGGGGGTTCAATTGAGCGAATCTTTTTGATGCCCAAAAAAGGCGCGCACTAAACCGGTCGCCTCAAAACCTCGCACCGTTGATAGGCCCGATGCTTATGCCAGAGGCGCCCGGATGATGAAACGGCTGCCCTTGCCGTTCGGCCCGGGCTTAACCTCAACCGTGCCCCCGCAATTCTCCACGGCGGTCTTGGTCAGCGCCAGCCCGATGCCCGTTCCGCCCGGTCGGTTGGAATAAAACAGGTCAAAAATACGGCGGCGTTCGCGCGGCGCAATTCCCGGTCCTTCGTCTGTGACTTCCAGAACCGCCGCGACGCCTTCAAGCCTGGTCCGGACGCTGATCGCGCCGTTTTTCGGCGAAAAATGTTCGGCGTTTTTAAGGATATTGAGCAAAGCCCGCGTGAATTGCACCGGATAACCCCGGATGGTCAGGGGCTGTTCCGACAAGGCCAGATCGATGCGGATACCCTCCTTTGCGAACTGTGATTTCAGCAGGTTTGTGTTGTTACTGAGGCAGGTGTTGATGTCGAAGATCTCTTTCTCGAGCATATCCGGCTTGGCGCCTGCCAAGTGCTCTGTGAGCAGTAAATCGAGTTGGAGGACCGTGGCGCTGATGCGCCCGGCCAGTTCATGCAGACGTTTCGGATCAGACGCCGCTCCGCGTCCGGCTTCCTGCTGAAGCATTTGCGCGTCCAGGTTCAGGGGTGACATGGTGTTGCGGAAGTCGTGAAAAATGCTTTCCGCGACTGCCCCGGCGAAGGCCAGGTGTTCGTTTTGCCGGCGGCGCTGTTCCCATTTCAGCTCCCGGCGCACGAGCCAGACGACGGCCAGCAGGCAGATGCCGAAAGCCGCGCCGAGTGTAATCAGCGACATCTTGAACATTGCCGCGATGGCCGTGGAGGGTTCGGCCTGCTCCTGCTCCACCATTTCTTTTTTCAGGGCAATCTGCAAATGACGCTCGCGGCCGTCAGCCACATCGAGCCTGCGGTTAAAGGCGATGACGGGCACGACGTTGCTGCCGATTAAAATCTTTTTCGGGATGATGCTTGTCCGTTCGCCGGCGGAGTGCTGGTCCGGAGCTTCATCCTCAGCGGCGGTTTGCTTATGATAGATCACCACTTCGTTTTCGGTCACGGTGATATAGGCCAGGTTGGGCTCGATATGCTGAAGCATATCCACTATCTGGTTGAACTGATCCTCGGCGGCGGGGTCCAGCCGAGGCGTCTGGAGAAACTGCTGGCGGGACAGCTGTCGGGTCAATAATATCCCATCTTGCAGGACCGAGAAAGTGACCGAGGAACGGGAGGTCTGTTCATACAAATGCACCAAGTACCATAGATTTAGTCCGGCCAGGCCGGCGATCAGCAGGATCAATAGCGCGGCCAGGATGGCCAGAGGAATGTGGCGGCGGGGCGCTCCGCGGTTGGCGCTGATCATGGGCATGGTTTCTCCAATAACCATGCAATACTTGTACGAGCTAAACAAGTTCTTGCCAAGCCCATTATTTCAGTATTACACGACCATGACTGGGAGGGGTTGAAGTAATGGATCCGAGTTGTAGCCGCGACTGATGGTCGCGGTCCTCGGATTGGGACCGATAGCAGCGATGTCGGTTACAGTAAAAGTTGTCCCTGCGCGTAACGCGATCGGATTGCCGGCGCAAGTCCGCCTTCATGGACGAAAAACTTACCGTTCTTCAGCACCGAGGCAGCGGATCGTAAATTCATCCAACGCCTGTCGATAGTCTGCTTCGGTGAGGTCTTCGCCATCATTGTGCCCGCCGGTCAGTTCTGCGAATATCTTGGGGTCTGGGGCCGCCGCGAATATTTTTTGGCCATGGGCAAAGGGAATCATCTCGTCCTCCCGACCGTGCGCAACCAGGACCGGACAACGGATGTTGCGGACGTGCTCCAGCGTCGGATAGCGGTAGCGGCAGAGAAGCCGCACGGGTAGGTAGGGATAAAGCTTGGCGCCGATGTCGACCAGGGAGGTAAAGGTTGACTCCAGGATCAGGCCGGCGGGCTGTTGTCGGTCCGCCAGCCAGGCGGCCACGGCGCCGCCCAACGACCGCCCGCACACTATAACCCGGTTTGGCGGCAGAGACCGTTCCCGGACCAGGTGGTTCCATGCGGCCAGGGCGTCTGCATAAGTTCCCGCTTCGGAGGGCGAGCCCTGGCTGTTTCCATATCCGCGGTAATCGAAAATAAAAACATTCAGGTCCAGCCCGTGAAAGCGCTGGATGACATGCAGGCGATCGCCGATATTGCCGCCGTTGCCGTGGCAAATCAGGATCGTGCCGCGAGCCGGTTCGGCCGGCACGAACCAAGCGGCCAGCCGTGGTCCGTCGGCTGCGATGAGCGTCACCTCTTCGAAAGACAGGCCCACGGCCATAGGCGTGGCCAGGACGGTGCGTCCAGGAAAATAAACATAACGCGACTGGAAGATGTACATCAGCAGGCCCAGTCCGAGGTAAGCCGCCAGGCAGATTTTCAGCGCCGACCATAGAATGTGAAGAAGGCTGACAAGGTTCATAGGGTAATAGAAAACAAAGCCTTAAATGGGTTCAAGCTAACTTCAACAACCCACCCCAAACCCCTCCCAGCGAAACCACCGCCGGCCGTCGACGGTGCAAAGAAAGAAACACGTTAGATATTAATCTGTTATGTCAAATTCGGCATCCCGTGTTACTGGGGGAGGAGCGGATCAAGCATTAAAATATTGCATGCTAACCAGTTCCCCTCCTTGGAGGGGTCAGGGGTGGGTTCCCATGCTTGGTTTAACTTTGCGCCATTCAGCCCTGCCTTCATTTTACCGCATCCGGCGCGGCCTCCTCGCCGGACGGCGCCGGCGGCGGAGTCGGCCAGCGGTCTTCGAGCGCGTCGGCGACGATGCGTTTGGTGTCGCTGGGGAAGTCGCTTGTAAGGATCCATTTCAGGAAGCGGGTGTTGTTCTGCGCCAGGTCGCGCAGTTTCTGGCCGATGTATTGCGCGCCGAAATTGATCGCCAGTTCGCCGTTGACCCATTTCAGGCGCCCGTTCCGGTCCGCCCAGTCGGGCCGGCGCGGGGGATTGCAATAGGCGTTCAACTCGTCCATCGTTTGCGGCAGGTCCGGGTACTTTTTGAACTGGGCCTCGAGGACGTTGAGTGCGGCCAAGGCGTCGGCCTCGGCGCCGTGCGCGCCGGGATGCGGCTCATTGCAGTAGAAGGCAACAGCGGCGGTCAGGTTGCGCGGCTCGTTCTTATGGAAAATGCGCTGAGCGTCCAGCACGCGTACGGCATCGGCGTTGAAATCGAAGCCGGCCCGGGCGCATTCCGCGGCCAGGAGGGGCACATCGAAACGGACCACGCCGAATCCGGCCAGGTCGCATCCATTCAGTACTTCGACCACTGCGGCGGCTTTCTCCCGGAAACTGGGAAAGTTCGCGACATCGGCGTCGGTAATATGATGGATCGCGGTTGACTCGGGTGGAATGGGCATTTCCGGGTGGAACCGGAAGGTGAAGATTTCGCGCTTGCCGTCCGGGTGTAACTTGACGATGGCCAAGTCTATGATCCGGTCCAGGCGTGGGTTGATGCCGGTGGATTCGATGTCGATCACCGCCAGTGGTCGGTCCAGTTTTATCATGGCCATGCAGTCACCTTTTGCGTGAAATTATTGTTTCCGAAAATATTACAATTGGCTTAACGAGCTTATCCGCGTGATAAGCACCGCTTTTATTACGTTATCATTCCGTATTCCGCAGGCGCTGTCAAAACAAATCATGGCTGGGGTTATTATCAGAGAGCGGTGTGCTTTTCAGAAGTACGCGCCGCGCGGTTCGCGCCGTCCGGGGTGGGTCCTTGAGTACTGGGTAGTACAGGGGGGGGCAGCCGGCCCTCTCTTCGCGCCGGCTATTTGGGATGCAACCGCTGGTTAACATATTCGAAGAGATCGTGGGCCTGCCGAACCTGTTTCTGGCGGCGCGGTCTTCTCTGTAGCCGCGCACGATGGGCGCGGTCTTTTCTGTAGCCGCGCACGATGGGCGCGGTCTTCTCCCCTCTGATGCGGGGTTGTAACAAGCATGGAAGAGCCGCCCCCAACGTGGGCGGCTACAGGTGGGCGTTTACAGGTGGGCGGCTACAGGTGGGCCGTGCGGTCTTATTGTAGCCGCGCACGATGGGCGCGGTCTTACTGTAGCCGCGCACGATGGGCGCGGTCTTCTCCCCTCTGATGCGGGGTTGTAACA
>CAZALU010000058.1:0-19996 GCA_964486075.1 uncultured Verrucomicrobiota bacterium | reverse complement strand
TTGATCAAATCACTGATCCGCGCTTCTTTAAGCGCGGATCAGGAAATCTGAAATTGGGAGGGTCGGGATTTCTTCCCGACCATCTTTGCCGCCTTTTTCAGCGGAATCGAAGAGCAGGACCGATCCCAACGTGGTCGGCTACAGAAGAGCAGGACCCCGACGTGGTCGGCTACAGTCCCGATCACACTACGTGCATCGGAACCTAATTCACGCGGGCCAAGCGACTGGCCCTTGGCTACGTTTTTCTTCCCAAGCGCATATCGCATCTGGTATTAATCTTGCGGAACGCCTGCTAAGATGAATAATCAGCCCGTTACCAATATGGACAGTTTGCGCATCATGCCCTCCGACTGGCTGGGACCGCTGGATCTGGCCGCCGCCTTCGGCCGCCGACCCGCAACACTGGAGGTGGATCTGGGCTCTGGCAAGGGCCGTTTCCTTTTGGCGCGCGCCGCGCGCCATCCGCAAATTTCCTTTCTGGGGATCGACTGCCTGCTGCTGCGCATTCTGCGGGTGGAAAGGGAAGCCCTGCGCCGGCAGCTAGCCAATATCCGACTGCTGTATGTCGAAGCCCGTTATGCGGTCAATTACCTCATCCCGCCCAGCTCGGTCACCACATATTATCTATTCTTTTCCGACCCCTGGCCGAAACGTCGTCAGCATTATCGCCGCCTGTTCGATCAAGGCTTCCTGAACGCGCTGGACCGGACGCTGATCGCCGGTGGCGCTGTGCATGTCGCCACCGATCACCTCGATTATTTTGAGGACATCCGCAAGATTTTTGGTCAGGATTCGCGCTTCGAATCCATGCCAACCTTCGAGCCCCTGGCGGAGGAGCGGACCGATTTTGAACTGCTGTTCATGGGCCAGGGCCTGCCCATCGGGCGCGGCTCGTTCAGAAAATCCGCATGAGCTGGTCCGTTGGTAGCCCCGCTCTACGAGCGGATCCGGATTCTGTTTTTGCAGGGCGGTCATAAGAGGAAAAAGCCAGGCCAATGATCCGGATTGAGTTTTCAACCGTCTGTCATCGCCCGCCAACAATTCGCATTATGGCCGGAGCCTCCTGCCGCCTTGTGCGGCAGGAACGCCAGATTGGCTGAAAAAACAAGCCTTTTTCATCCAATCTCTTCACTCGCGACGTAAGGTCGCGGTGGTCTAAAGGCCATAATTAGAATTACGGAACGCCCGATGCTGTCACTTCACAGTTTAATGCGTTTATAGTGAGAAGTTTGCGCTTAAATTCAAAGCCACGCCGGGCCGGGCCGGGCCTGTAAACTTTTTTCAAAAACCGCTTGCTTTTTAAGGCGTTGTTTATATACTTATTTCTTGGTTATCGAAATAGGAGAAAAGAGCTTTATGTCCGCCAAAAAAGTTGAAACAGAGCAATCCGCCAGCATGCCGGAAGCACCGGAAGAAAGCGTTGCGGCGCAGTCCGGTTCCAAAACAGAAACCGCTTACGATGCCGCTACGATCACTGTCTTGGAGGGCATGCAGGCGGTCCGACAGCGCCCGGCCATGTATATCGGAGACACCTCCACCCGCGGCCTGCACCATTGTGTTTTCGAGGTTGTGGATAACAGCATCGACGAGGCCTTGGCCGGTCATTGTACGACCATCCAGGTCCGCCTCAATTCGGATGGTTCCGTGACCGTCAACGATAACGGGCGGGGCATTCCTGTGGACATGCACGCCACGGAACATAAGCCGGCTCTGGAAGTCGTGATGACGGTACTGCACGCCGGCGGCAAGTTTGACCACAAGAACTACAAGGTGTCCGGCGGCCTGCACGGGGTAGGGGTGTCGTGCGTCAACGCGCTGAGCGAATGGATGGAAGTCGAGGTGCGACGCAACGGCACTGTTTATCACCAGCGTTATGAGCAAGGCAAGGTGGCGACCGGCCTGGCGAAAATCGGCAAGACCAAGAGCACGGGCACCAAGGTCACGTTTCTTCCAGACGACACCATTTTCACGACGACTAACTTCGAGTGGGATATCCTGGCGGTGCGCCTGCGCGAACTGGCTTTCCTTAACCGGGGGGTTGAAATCATTTTTTCGCAGGAAGAACCCGCCCGGGAAGAGCTCTTCAAGTTCAAGGGTGGCATTGTCGAATTCGTGGGGCACTTGAATCGAAACAAGAACCCTCTGCATCCGAAGGTCGTGTATTTCACGAAGGAACAAGACGCGATCACTTTGGAAATCGCCATCCAGTACACGGAGGCTTACTCGGAAACCATTAGCTGTTATGTTAACAATATCAATACCATCGAGGGTGGTACCCATCTCAGCGGATTCCGATCGGCCCTGACCCGGACCATCAACGCATACGCCAAAAACAACAAGCTGATCAAGAACGAGAACGAAAGCATCAGTGGCGACGATACGCGCGAGGGCCTGACGGCCGTGATCAGCGTCAAAATTCCCAATCCCCAGTTCGAGGGCCAGACCAAGACCAAGCTCGGCAACAGCGAGGTGCAGGGGTTGGTGGAATCAATCGTGAACGACGAGTTGGCCATGTTTTTCGAGGAACACCCGTCGGTGGCGCGTCGGATCATCGAAAAAAGCCTGCTGGCGGCGCGGGCGCGGGCAGCAGCTAAAAAGGCTCGCGATCTTACCCGCCGCAAGGGCGCCTTGGATAGCGCCTCGCTCCCCGGTAAACTGGCGGATTGTTCGGAACGCGATCCGGCGTTGTGCGAATTGTACCTGGTCGAGGGCGACAGCGCCGGCGGTTCCGCCAAGCAGGGCCGCAACCGCGAATTCCAGGCCATCCTGTCCCTGCGAGGCAAGGTGCTGAACGTGGAAAAGGCGCGGCTGGACAAGATTCTCAACAATATCGAAATCCGGACGCTGATCACGGCTATCGGCGCCGGCATCGGCGAGGATGAGTTCGATGTTGCCAAGACCCGCTATCACAAGATCGTGATCATGACCGACGCCGACGTGGATGGCGCCCATATACGCACCTTGCTTTTGACTTTCTTTTACAGGCAAATGCCGCAACTGCTGGAAAATGGCTATATTTACCTGGCCCAGCCGCCGCTGTACAAGATCACCTGGAAAAAACGGGATGAATATGTGGATTCGGATGTCCAGCTGACCCGCAAGTTGCTGGAGCTGGGTTCCGAGGATATCTCGCTGGAGGTGGTCAAGACCAAGAAAGTCTATACCGGCAAGGAACTCACGGCCTTGCTGGAATCCCTGGCCGAAATGGAACAGATGGCGCAGGGGGTCCAGCGCAAGGGTATTTCATTTCAGGAATACCTGCAGCAGCGGCATCCTCAGACCGGCGCTTACCCGAAATACCGGGTGGCGGCGACCAATGGCGCCGGCACCACCTATCATTACGTTTACACGGAAGAGGACCTGCGCAAGCTGCGGGAGAAACTCGAGCGTCGCGCGGGCCACCAATTGGAGATTTTTTCTGATAACGAACAGCCGGCCAAGGTGGAGCCTTCCGGCTTCCGCTGGCAGGAGATATACGCAACGACCCAGATCGGCAAACTGGTCGACAGCCTGGAAAAGAAAGGCTTTTCGCTGGAGCAATATGAGTCGGGCACGGATCCCATTTACCTGCTGATTGATCCCGATCTGCCCGCTCCCGTGGCGGCGCATTCCCTGCAAGGTCTGTTGGAAACTGTGCGCACTTGGGGCCGGAAGGGCTTGGGCATTCAGCGCTATAAAGGCCTGGGCGAAATGAATCCGGAACAGCTCTATGAAACCACCATGAATCCGGACAAGCGCAAGCTGCTCAAGGTGGTGCTGGAGGACGCCGTGGAAGCTGACCATATTTTTACTTTATTGATGGGCGATGAGGTGGAGCCCCGGCGCCTGTTCATCCAGGAAAACGCCCTTAACGTCCGCAATTTGGATATCTGAGTGGAATTGTTATGTATACCCAAAACGAAATAGTCGGCAATATCAACATCGAAGACGAGATGCAGCGCTCGTATATCGATTATTCGATGAGCGTCATTATCGGCCGGGCACTGCCGGACGTGCGCGATGGGATGAAGCCCGGCGCGCGCCGCATCCTGTTCGCTATGTGGCGCTTGGGTTTGCTGCACAACCGGCCTTTTAAGAAATGCGCCTATGTCGTGGGCGAGGTCCTCGGTAAGTATCATCCGCATGGCGATTTCTCGGTCTACGACACGCTCGTGCGCATGGCCCAGCCATTTTCCCTGCGCTACATGCTGGTCGAAGGCCAGGGCAACTTCGGCAGTATCGACGGCGATAACGCCGCAGCCTATCGCTACACCGAGAGCCGCTTGCAAAAGATAGCCGAGGAAATGTTGATCGATATCGACAAGCGCACCGTGCCCATGGTCAAGAATTACAACGGGGAGCTGGATGAGCCCTCCGTCCTGCCCTCCCGTTTGCCGAACCTGCTTCTGAACGGGAGCACCGGCATTGCTGTGGGCATGGCCACCAACATCCCTCCCCATAACCTGAATGAAGTGGTCGATGCCCTGGTCGCGCTGATCGATAATCCCGAGGCTACCATTGAAGATCTGATGCGACATGTCAAGGGCCCGGATTTTCCCACCGCCGCCGTGATCTGCGGACACAAGGCAATCCTGAACATGTACAAAACCGGCCGCGGCCAGTTGCGCGTCCGCGGCCGCGCCGGCGTCGAGGAAGGCAAGCAGGGCAAGGAATGTATCATCGTCTCCGAAATTCCCTACATCGTCAACAAGGCCTCCTTGATTGGGCATATGGCCGAACTGGTCAATAATAAAACGCTGGAAGGCATCAGCGATATCCGGGATGAATCCAACAAGGACGGCATCCGCATTGTCATTGAACTCAAGCGGGGCGTGATTCCTAAGGTGATTCTGAACAACCTCTACAAGCACACCCAGCTCCAAACGACTTTTGGCGCCATAATGCTGGCGATTGACCGGGGCCGCCCCAAGATAATGAACTTGAAGGAAATTCTGGGGTGCTTCATCGCGCACCGCTTCGAAGTCATCACGCGCCGCACGCAGTTCGACTTGGAGAAAGCCGAGGCCCGCGCCCATATCCTGGAAGGCCTGAAAATAGCGCTGGCCAATCTGGAGGCAATTGTCAAGATCATTAAAAGCTCGAAAAACCGGGACGCTGCCCGCGAAGAGCTGATGAAGCGTTTCGGCCTGTCTGAAATCCAGGCCAACGCCATTCTTGACATGCGTCTCTACCAGTTGACAGGCTTGGAACGCGACAAGCTGGAAGCCGAATACCTGGAGCTGATCAAGCTGATTTCGTATCTCAAGGATCTGCTGGCCAACAAGGACAAGCTCTTTGGCGTGATGAAGACCGACCTGTTGGAAATAAAGGAACAGTACGGGGATGCCCGCCGGACCGAGATCGTGCCGGATGAAGGCGAAGTGAACATGGAAGACCTGATCGCCGACCGGGGCTGCATCATCACCATCAGCCACACCGGTTATATCAAGCGGGTGCCGGTCAGCACCTACAAGGCCCAGCGCCGGGGCGGCAAGGGGGTGGCCGGCATGGAAACCAAGGAGGAAGATTACGTCGAACACCTCTTTATCGCCACGACCCACGATTATATCCTGTTTTTCACCACCGGTGGCCGGGTTTACTGGGAAAAGGTCTATGAAATTCCCGAGGCTGGCCGCACGGCGCGCGGCAAGGCCATCGTCAACCTGCTCGAGCTCAAGAGCGACGAACAGATTGCCGCCATGGTGCGCGTGCGCGCTTTCCCCGACACTGAGTTCCTGGTTATGGCGACCGAGCGGGGCATAGTCAAGAAAACCAATCTCAGCCAGTTTGCCAATCCGCGGCGCGACGGCATCATCGCCATCAATATCGACCAGGGCGATCGGTTGATCGGCGTCAAGCTCACCAGCGGACAGGACGATGTCATGCTGGCCTCGCGCCGGGGTATGAGCCTGCGCTTCAACGAATCGGAATTAAAGGACCAGGGCCGGGCCACGCGCGGGGTCATCGGGATCCGCCTGGACCCGCAAGATAAACTGGAAAAACTTGCGATCGTGGATCCGAAAGCCACCTTCTTCGTTTGCACCGAGAACGGGTACGGCAAGCGCACCAATTTCGACGAATACCGCGACCAGCACCGGGCTGGGAAGGGGATCTTTTCGATCCGCGCTTCGGATCGCAATGGTGAGGTGGTTGGCGCCCATACCGTTATGGAAAAGGATTGCCTCATGTTGATAACCGCCAAGGGCAAGACGATCCGCATGCAAGTCAGCGACATCCGGATTATCAGCCGGGTGACGCAGGGCGTGCGGCTGATCGACTTGGACAAAGGCGACAAACTGGTCTCGGCCACCACGGTGGAGCCGGAAGACGAGGAGCTTATCAAAGAGAATGGCGCGCCGTCGGTCGATAACGGGCAGCCCCCGGCCATCCCCGCGCCGGAGATGCTCCCGCCTGCACCTGCCGCGGATAACGATTAACCGTTGCTTGAAATCAGGCTTAACCATGCGCTTTTGGATTGTTTTATGCGGGTTTTGCTGGATGGCCTTGGCGCCATCCGCCAATTACGCGGCGACCTTGACGGTCGGGATGGTCGCGGATACCGCCTCCTTTGATGACGCGGGCTTTAACAGCTCTTGCAAGGCCGGTTTATTGCGGGCCATGCGCGATTTCAAGGTGACAGGCCAGTTCCGGGAATCCCGCAGCCGCGAGGATTACCTGACTAACCTGAACGAGCTGGCCCGATCCGGCTGCGACTTGGTTATCGGAATTGGTGCCCTGATGCAGAAAGACATTGCCACGGCGGCGAAAAACAATCCAAAAGTCAACTTTGTCCTGGTTGATGGCGATTTCTATCCGCCGCTGCCCAATGTGCAAAGTCTTTTTTTCAATGTTGATGAGGCGGCTTTCCAGGCTGGATTCCTGGCTGCGGCTTGGGCTGATTTCAAGAGCCCGCAAGACGGGAAAGTCGGTTACGTGGGCGGCGTGAAAATTAACTCCGTGGAACAATTTATCGTTCCCTACCAGGCTGGAGTGGCTTATTTCAACCGGAAGTACGCCAAGAATGTTCAGGTGCTGGGCGACTATGCCGGATCTTTTGATGATCCGGCGCGCGGCAAGGCCATCGGCGAGCGCCTGATCGAAAACGGGGTTGTGGTGATTTTCGCCGCCGCCGGCTACACCGGCGCCGGCGCGCTGGCCGCAGCCAAGGAGCAGGGTAAATGGGGCATTGGCGTCGACGCGGATCAGTACTATACCCTGCCGGAGGCCAGGGATTGCCTGCTGACTTCTTGTCTGAAAAAAATGGATAACGCCGTTTATGCGCTCGTGCAAAACGTCTTGACCGACCGGTTTCGCGGCGGCGGCGTCATGACCGGATCGCTGGCCAACGACCAGGTTGGCCTGGCGCCATATCACAGCCTGGAGAAACAGATTCCCAAGCGTATCAAGCGGGATCTTTTCGGTCTGCAGCAGGACATCAAGGGCAACAGGCTTACCACCGGCTGGCCGCCCAAAAAATAAGAGTTACCCTTTCGCTGGAAAATGGCTTCCACCGTCGCCAGGCAGGCTATGGCGGACAAGACGGAGGGGGTCATCCAGCCTTCATTTTTCTTCTTCTTCCTTGATAATTTCCTGGAGAATAGTGTGATAGCCTTTGCCCTTGGCCATCTCAGCTTTGACTTCCTTGATAACCGTGTCTGTGCCTTTTTGGTGTTGGGATTCCACGGTGAGGATGGTGTCGCCGATGCGGATGCGGTCGCCGGGACTCAAGCGGGCCACTTCAATTTGCTTGTCGTTGATGAAAGTGCCGTTGCGTGACTTGAAGTCGCGGATAAAAAAAGCTTCATCCCAGAACGATATGCCGCAATGCACGCGTGAAGCCAGCGTGTCGGGTATGGAAATATCCACGTCGGCGCCGCGCCCGATGGTGATGGATTTTTCGCCGAGTTCGAACTCCTTGCGGGTGCCGTCCGGCAAGCCGTATTTTAACAGCATCATGATTGCTCCTTTCCGTTCTGCTGGGCCATGGGTTGTCTGATTTGCGCCAGTTGCCGGAAATAATCGATGGTCAATTTCAGGCCTTCTTCCAGCGCCACTTCCGGTTCCCATTGCAACAGGCTTTTGGCCCGGGTGATATCCGGCTGGCGCGTTTTAGGATCGTCCACCGGCAGAGTGTGATACTCGACCGTCGAGTGACTGCCGGTCAGCTCCAGTATTTTGCGGGCAAACTCGTTAATCGTCATTTCCCGCGGGTTGCCGACATTAACCGGATCGTGAATCTGGCTGGATGATAGCGCGAATATGCCGCGAATCAAGTCGGACACAAAGCAAAAACTGCGCGTCTGGTGGCCGTCGCCGAAGACCGTGAGGGGCGCGCCCGCAAGCGCCTGCTTGATAAACGCCGGGACCACCCGCCCATCGTTGGGCCGCATGCGCGGCCCGTAGGTGTTAAAGATGCGCACGATCTTGGTGTCAACCCCATGTGAGCGGTGATAGGCCATGGTCAGGGCCTCGGCAAAACGCTTGGCTTCGTCATAGACTCCGCGTGGACCGATCGGGTTGACGTTGCCCCAATAGGATTCCGGCTGGGGATGGACCAGTGGATCGCCGTAAACTTCGGAAGTTGAGGCCAGGAGAAAAGAGGACTGCTTGGCCCGGGCCAGGCCGAGGGCATTATGGGTTCCCATTGCGCCGACCTTTAGGGTTTGGATCGGCAGTTTCAGGTAATCGATCGGGCTGGCGGGCGAGGCAAAATGGAAAATGAAATGCACCGGGCCGTCGATGGCGATCGGCTTCGTGATATCCTGTTCGATGAAACAAAACGCGGGATTTTTGCGCAACTGCCGGATATTCTCCAGGTTGCCGGTGATCAGGTTGTCCACGCACACCACCCGGTGTCCCTTGCCGATCAGCAGGTCGCAAAGGTGCGAGCCGAGGAAGCCGGCGCCGCCGGTCACGACGGATACGGGCTGGATAGCTGTTGTAGTCATGGCATGTTCCAAACAATCGGCGCAAAGATAGCCAGATATAATGTTTATCAGCTAGCATAGCTGGTTGCTTGATAAAAACCAAATGGTTTTTATCATTATTCTACCCAGGAAGTCCTCGAGACGGGATGCTGCGGGATAAATTTTTCAAGTTGCGTTTCGGGAGGGGTAGATTATGCTTTGTACTGATGGGGTTGGCTGGAGCCAATTCATGCAGGCATCCGTCCGCAGCGGGACGTCCCGATCTTTTAAGAGTTGGGATCGCGTCAGCTGGAGTTTTGTAAGAATCTCAGGATCAGGTGCGGTCTGTTTGAGGAGAATCGGTATGCGTTTACAATACCATCTGGGCTGGATTCCCGATGTGCCAGATCAGCGGGATATTCCTTTTGCCGCCGTGTTCCGCATTCCGCGTAAACTTCCGCTCGGCACCGACCTTCGCGCCGCCTGTTCCGCCGTCGAACAGCAGGGAAAACTGGGCTCCTGCACGGCGCAAGCGCTCGTCGGCGCCCTGGAATTCCTGGAACTCAAGGCGCAAAACGCCGGGCCCAAGTCTCAGGTCGCAAGTCGAAGGTCAAAAACAGAAGACGTTCAACCTTCGACCTTTGACTTTCGATTGTCACGCTTTCACGATTTGAGCCGACTTTTCGTCTATTACAACGAGCGGTTGGCCATGGGCACGGTCCGCGAGGATTCCGGCGCCATGCTCCGCATCGGGATCAAGGCGTTGAAAAAACAGGGCGTCTGCCGTGAAACCCTCTGGCCTTACAATGTTGCCCGCTTTGCGGTCAAGCCGTCTGCTGCCTGCTATGCCGAAGCCGCCCGGCACCAGGTGACGGCTTATCAGCGCTTGAATACGCTGAGTGAGATGAAAACCTGCCTGGCCATGGGGCTGCCGTTCGTTTTTGGGTTTGCCGTGTACGAGCACGTGATGTCGGCCGCGGTCAAGCGCACCGGAAAAATCCGCCTGCCCAAGCCGAGCGAGCGGATGGTGGGCGGCCACGCCGTGATGGCCGTGGGCTACCGGGAACGGACCCGCTCGCTGGTGTTCCGCAACTCCTGGGGCACGGCATGGGGCCGGGCTGGCTATGGCGAAATCCCCTATGCCTACCTGGAAAGTCGGAATCTCAGCGATGACTTTTGGTGTATTCAGGGAACGGAAAGCGATCTTTATACGGCTTGGAAAAAATCCTCTGGTGCCGCAGTCGCTTGAACGATTCCCGTCGGATAGCAGGCGTAAAGCCTGCTCTACCCGATCCGTTTCGTGGGTAGATCCGGGTTTATCCCGGCTACCGGCCATGTCCCGGTCTGCAAGTACACGCGGCGAGGGAATCGCTTTTACTCAATTTCCATCGAAGGCGGATCCGTCGCTGGCGGAAAAATCAGGTTGAAATAAAAATCACCCCGATCGCGCTGCGGGCCGCAACCGTTGCCGCCCATACGCGTCAACCCAAGCGCTCCAGGCGACCCCCTATGATGCTTGACCTTGCCCCAGTGATATGCTTTCATCCATTGCGAACTTTTTATTTTATCGGCAAGAGGAGAACCTGCATGCAATCACTTTCATTACACGGAACTTGGGATTTGTTTCAGGGCTCACTGGCCGATGGAGCGGAGGACGCCGCCACGATCCCGCAAAAAGCCACCGCTCGTTTCCGAGCGCCGGTGCCGGGCGATATCCGCGAGGCCCTGATCAGTCAGGGCAGGATCAAGGAGCCGCTGATCGGCAGTAACGATTTTTCTTCCTGCTGGATCGAAAACCATTCCTGGTGGTATCGAAAAATTTTTACAGCGCCGGCCGACTGGAATAAAGCTTCCCGCATAGAACTCGAGTTGGACGGATTGGATATTCTGGCCGATGTCTTTCTGAACGGGAAGCGCCTTGGACAGCACCCCAGCGCATTTCGGCCTTTTGTATGCGATGTGACCGACAGCCTGAAGATCGGACAGCGTAACGAAATTATGGTGCGCCTGACGGTCGGGCTGGACCGGATAACTTCGGACAAGCTGCGTCTGGCCGACTGGATCGGCAAGGAATCCGCTGCCGGGGCCTCCGACCGGGGTGATATCCGGCGCGTTCTATTGCGGAAACCCCAATATAGTTTCGGCTGGGACTGGGGGCCGCGCGTGGCTACCTGCGGCATAGCTTTCAACGCCTTGCTGCGTCCGATCGCGCTGGCCGAAATCAGGAGCATTCATCCCGTAGTGGTTCTTGATAACGGGGTGGGATACGTGACGGTCGATGTCGAAGTGGACGTGACGGTCCGCAACACGCTCCTCGAAGGGGAATTGAACGTGATACTTGTCGATCAGACGGGCAGGAAATTCACTGCCTCAGCCCCGGTCTTGTGGAAGGCCGGGCTGAACTATGCGCAAGCGCATGTCATCGTGTCCGATCCGCGCCTGTGGTGGCCCGCGGGCGCCGGGGAACAGCACCTGTACGCCTTGACCGTGTCCGCACGCATCGCCCGCCAGTCGGTGGCGCGCTCGATTAAATGGGGAATGCGGACCGTGGAACTGGATGCCGCCGAGGACCGCTTTGCCCTGCGGGTGAACGGCAAACGCCTTTTCGCCAAGGGTGCCAATTGGGTTCCCGCCGATTCGATTTATGCCCGCATCAAGCCTGCGAAGTACGAGGCGCTGTTGCAGGAGGCGGTCAACGCCAATTTCAATATCCTGCGTATCTGGGGCGGCGGTTTATACGAGCCCGACCTGTTCTATGAGATTTGTGACCGCCTGGGCCTGATGGTCTGGCAGGACTTCATGTTTGCTTGCGGAACCTATCCCGATTACCAGGAGTGGTTCCGGGACGAAGTTGCCCGGGAGGCGGATTACCAGACCAAACGTTTGCGTCAATACGCTTGTGTCGTTATTTTTGCCGGCAACAACGAATGCCACGCCAAGGCGCATGGCATCGGTTGCGGCTTGTACGATTATGTTTTACCGGAGGCTGCCCACCGCAATTGCCCGGAAATTCCCTATTGGAACGGCTCGCCCTACGGCGGCGAACATCCCAACATGGATGAATACGGCGATTGCCATCACTGGTATTGGGCTGGCCATCCCGACTTTAAGGAACGGGTGAAGCCGGAGAACTACGACGTTAAGGAGCGCCTGCTCTTCGCTTCTGAATACGGCTACGTTGGCCCCTGTTGTAAGACCTCGACGCTGCAGTACCTGGGGACCGACCAAATAGACATGCAAAGTCCGGAATGGATGCATCATACCAACGTCTGGGCGGGCAACACCGAAAAGGGATCTCTGACGGCTGGGATTCGCGCGCATTACCGCGATACGGACGGCCTGGACGCCGATGCTTTTCTGCTTTACGGGGGCCTGTGCCAGGCCCAGATGCTCGGCTATTCGCTGGAATCATTCCGCTTCCGGCCGGTTTGCCACGGGGCCATGTTCTGGATGTATGCCGATTGCTGGGGCGAAGTCGGTTGGACCATTCTGGATTACTACGTGCGCCGGAAAATATCTTTTTATGCCGTCAAACGGGCACTGGCGCCGGCGCGCTTGATTCTGAGGCGTAAAAAGGATGGAATCCACGTGACGCTTTCGAACCATGCGCCTTCCGCAGTGAATGGCATTCTCGAAGCCGGCTGGATAGCGCTGGACGGCAAGCCGGCCCGCAAGACAACCGCGCGGGTGAAGGTTGCGGCGTTTGGCCGGGAAGTCGTCATGAAACTGCCGCTGAAAACGGAAAAAGCCGGTGGACTTGTTTACGCGCGCATCAAGGGGAACACCGAAATCCTGAGCGCCACGCTCAAGCCCGAACATCTGCGCGCACAGGCCATGAATAATCCTTGCCTCGATGCCAGCTTGGTTGCCAGGCAAGGCCGGGACAATCTGACCGTCAGCATCAGCTCCGACATCTATGCCCATGCCGTGCATATCGTCGTGTCCGACGACGCGCGGCTCTCGGATAATTATTTCGACCTGTTGCCCGGCGAATCGCGGAAGATCATGGTGCAAGACTCAGGTGCGGGGAAGATGAAAAAAATAACCTTGCGCGCGGTGGTTTTCTCCAACGGCGGGGCGCAGGTTTTCGAAAAGGTAGTGGATCTTTAGGGCTAGCGCTTTATCCACGCGAATCCGTTATATTGCCAGAGGCAGACCCGCCTCTGGCAGGCGAAGCAAGATCGCAGGGATCAACCCTGCGCTACTTGGGGTTGCGGGCGTTAGCCCGCCTGGGCGAAATTGAAACTTGTACGATCATCGTGCAAGTTTCAGGTAGCAAACATATTGTAGCCCCGCTCTATGAGCGGATTCGAATCCCATATTTGGCCGGTAAAGAATGCGCTCACAGAGCGCTGCTACAACCGGATAATTTTTATGTCTTAATTGCGCGCCGAGTCGACGCAAAATTAACCCAAACGGGGTTAACCAGGTTGTTTTGGAAATTTCACGTCTTGCGCCAGTGGGCAATGCCCGCCTAGGCGAAAGTAACATGGCACGATGATTGCGCAATATTCAGGTCCTAAAGGCAAAACCATAACAAGTCCCCAGATGTTTGCGCGATTCTCCATTCATGCCTATCAATGGATCCTCCTCGGCCCGCTCGCGCTGTCGGCGGCGCTGGGCGCCGTGGCCGACGCCAACCCGAAGACCGATTCCCCGGGCAATCCCGAAATAGCCCGCGTATCTGAGGCGCAGGCGAACATTCCCGCCCGTGATTTTTCCAAGATGCTTTTCATTTCGCCTCCTTATGCGCAGGGCGTGAACGTCGAGTGTTTTCCATACCGGGCGTTTGACGAAAAGGCCGGATATCGCGGCGGCCCGTATGTGAAAACGGAGCGCACTGTAGTAACCCTGGAAAACGCTTACCTGCGCCTTTCGTTCCTGCCGTCCGTCGGTGGTCGACTCTGGAAAGCCTGGTGCAAGCAAAGCAATCGTCCCTTGTTTAAGAGCGGCGATGTCCTGGACCTGTACGCTCTTTGGAAGACAGGCTGCGGCTACATGACCACAACCATGGGCTTGCGATTCGATTTCCCCGAGTGGGGCCACGATCCGGCGGCCGAGCAGGAATGGAAATATGAAACGGGCCGACAGGACGGCAAGGCCTGGGTCCGGGTCTGGTACCGGGAGCCCCGCACCCAGCTCGAGATTTCGGAGCGCATCAGTTTGTTCGACGAGTCCGCCGCCATCGAGATCCATACCGAACTGGAAAACCCCAACGCAGAGCCGCGCCCCTACAAATATTGGACCATTGCCTACGTTCCAATCCTGCCCGATTCGCGAGTCATCCTGCCATGCGATTTCATGACGTACCACGCCGTGGAGCAGGTCTGGTCATGGCCGATCTCCGGTGAAGCCGATATTTCAGTTCCAGCCCGCTGGGCTTTCGATACCAGTTATTTCGCGGAAGGACTCCGCTACGGATTCGCGGCGATTCATTCACGGTCGGCCCACAACGGAGTGGCGCGCGTCTTCCCGCTCGATCGCGTGCGCGGCGTCAAGCTGTATAGCGAAGGCTGTCCGGATTACGTCAATTTCTATGCGGGCGTGGCCAAAACCATGGAGGAAAGCCTGACCCTGCCGGCGCGAGGGCGTTACGAGTGGACCGAACGTTATTATCCGCTGGACGGACTGGAAGGGCTGACCATCGCCGGCGCGGCCGCCGCCATCCACGCTTCCCTGCCGGAAGATAAGCAGACGGAGCTTTCTATTCGGATCATGGCGGTGGATGCGCTGGATTGCAACCTGCGTGTCAAGGGCGAGGGGATCGCGGCGTATGCAGCGCCACTGAAGGCTGCGCCCCTTGAAATTAAAAACTATACCGTGCCCGTGGTCGACGCCAATCCGGATGCTCAAGTCGCAATCGATTTAACATGGCCGGATGGCGCCACCCTGTCGTGGAGCGGGCCGCGGCGTGAGCTGTTTCCCCGAGCTGTTGAGCAATCCAGCGGAGTCGAGGTGGGCGCCGAAGCGTTCGTTAACGTCGGATTTGAAGACTACGACGATATTCAAAACCGGCTGCCCGGTTGGCAGGCCCGGATCTGGGAAGGCTCGGGCGACCTTAATGTGGTCAGCGACAATGCTTTCAACGGCAAGCGCTCAGTTTGCATCCAGCGCAGCGCGGGAGATTGCAAAATCGGCTATTGCAGCGATCCCGTGCGGGTGGCGCCGGGAGAAAAATACTGTCTGCGATTTGCCTGCCAGGCGCAGGGACTTAAGCCGGGATCGGGGGGCCAGACGGCCCACGCCATATTGACCGACGCCAGCGGTTGGAAAGTCGTCAAGAAAATTGACGTTCCGGACCCTAATATGGACTGGATGGTTTGTGAATATTCTTTTGCCGTGCCCGGCGGCTATGACAGTTTGCGCGTTTTCCTGCAGTTGTTCGGCGCGGGTAGTGTGTGGTTTGACGATGTCTCCCTGGTGCGCCTGCCCGACGATGCTGCTGTCAAAGTCCCGGCTTTTATCAAGACCGACCGGCCTCTTGAAAAAAACATCGCAGTCAAGCCGGCCAAGTCGATCTTGAACGGGGTGAAACTGGCTGGCCCGCCGCGAATCTTCAAGCTCGATCGGGAGATGACTTTGAACCAGCCTTTCGGGCTGAGTATAGACGGCCAGGACAATCTATTCTGTTTCGACGGCAAGTTCTTTAAGAGATGGACTAGAAAAGGCGAGTTTCGCGCGCTCAAGATCACACCCCAGGGGAAAGTGGTCCTGACTTTCGGCGCCTGGGGCAACGAACCTGGAGAATTCTTCCATCCCAGCGGATTTGCCGTGGCTCCCGGGGGTGCTGTTTACGTGGCCGATACCGGCAATAACCGCATCAGCATTTTCAGCGGCGACGGTAAGTACCAGCGTAGCTTTGGCGAAGCCGGGGCCGGACCCGGGCAGTTTGCCGGTCCGACGCGTATGGCCTTTACCAAGGAAGGTCATCTCCTAATCAGCGATGGCGGGAACTCGCGGGTGGTCGAATATGATAAAGACGGGCAATTCAGACGCATTGTCGCCGGTTCGGAGTTGCTCTCGGTGCCGTTCGACGTGAGTACCGATGCCGCAGGCTGTATCTATGTGGCTGACGCCGGCGCGCACCGGGTCGTGGTTCTTGAACCGGATGGGAAACAACGCGGAATTATCGGCGGCTATGGGGTTGAGCCGGGCCGATTCATAAGGCCGGCCCTGCTGGCGGCGGCCAAGGACGGCGGACTGTTTGTCGCCGATCCTGCCCTGGCGCGTGTCACGTATTTCGACGCCGCCGGCAAATACCGGAGGATGTTTGGCAGCGGCGCGGGCGAATTCCCATACTTTCGGGCAATATCGGGTTTGGCTTTGAACAGTCGTGGAGAATTGATTGTGCTGGATGCGACGGCCCCGGAATCGGTTTGGATATGCGATCCGGAATCCGGGGCCGTTGCGCCCTTCGTAATGACCAGTCGCCATTATGAACGCCAACCACTGGCTGCTCGCCCATCCGCCCGGGGCGTTTCGATCGCTCCGGATGGGAGCCTGGTTTTCTTCATGGGCAACGGTTATGAACAAAATATTCTGCGTAAATGCCGACCTGATGGAACGGTTCTGTGGGAATTGGGTTCGACCGGGGCGGGACCGGGACAATGGAATAGAATCGGACAGGTGGCCTTCGACCCGGCCGGGAATATATGGGTCCTGGACCGCGGCAATGACCGAGTACAGTGTTTATCTCCTGACGGCAGGTTTCTTAAGGCGATCGGCGGGTACGGAACCGGCGCTGACGAGATTTCGCTGGCGTGTGACGTGGCCGTGGCCGGTAACGGCCTGATATACATCTCCGATACCGCCAACCATCGGATCCAGGTGCTGGATCCTGACGGCCAAGGTATCCGCTCCATTACGCACGGCGCCGATTTCTTTCCCGGCCCTTTGCTGGTCACGCGGTCCGGCGACTTGTGGGTGCGGAACATGCCCGACGGGTTCCTTTATCATTTCGGGGCTGATGGCCAACTCGCGGGATGCGTGAAAACACTGGGCGTTGAGTCCGCCTGGCCGCATATCAATCCGCTTGCCGAAACGCCGGACGGCAATATTCTCGTAGCCGACCTGGCCCGGCGGCGTTTTGTGTGCCTGACGCCGGATGGCAAGCAGGTTCCGGCGCCTCTGCCCTGGCCGGCCAACGCCGCGGAAGTGGTGCGGCTGGTTGGCCCAGATTTCAACATTATTTCAATCGCTTTCAATGCCGAGGGTTGTCTGCTCGTGGCCGGTGCTTGTGAGCGGGGCGACTCTTTCGCTGTCGTGCGCCTGGAATATCCATAACTGGCCGAGCCTCCAATCATCTTGCAATTTTGCAGGAACTGCATACAATTCGCCAGCATGTTGTTTTCACTATAAATGGAGAGAATCGTCATGCATTTTGTTGTCTGCATCAAGCAGGTTCCGGATACGGCGAATGTTAGGATCGATCCGAAAACCAATACCCTGATCCGCGAAGGCGTCGTTTCCATCATCAACCCTTTCGACGCTTACGCGATCGAGGAGGGCGTGCGCCTGCGGGAGAAGCTGGGCGGCAAGGTCACAGCCATCAGTATGGGTCCGCCCCAGGCCGAAAACGCTTTGCGGGAAGCTATTTCCCTGGGCGTGGACCATGGCATCCTGGTCTCGGACCGCGCCTTTGCCGGCAGCGATACCTGGACCACCAGCTATACCCTTGCCATGGCCCTTAAAAAAATCGGCGATTATAGCGTCATTCTTTGTGGTAAACAGGCTTCGGATGGCGATACAGCCCAGGTCGGCCCCGGCATTGCCGCCCATTTAGACCTGCCCCAGATCACCTATGTGCGCAAGATCGAAACCATCGACGCCCAGCATATTGTGGCCGAGCGGATGATGGAAGACGGGTTTGAAGCCATCGAGGCGCCGCTGCCCTGCATCCTGACGGTGGTCAAGGAGATCAACGAGCCCCGCTTGCCGTCGTTGAAAGGCAAACTCGCGGCCAAAAAGGCCCCCATCGTGCACTGGAAGGCCAGCGACTTAGCGTGTGAGGCGGCTAAGCTCGGGTTGGACGGGTCGCCCACCAAGGTCATGAAAATCTTCACGCCGGCCCCCCGACAGGGCGGGATAATATTCACGGGCGAACCGGATCAAATGGCGGCACAGTTGGCCGAAAAACTACGCGATGCCGTCATTGCCGCCGCTTCATAATCAGGAAAAATATCATGGAAGAAGCACCCATTATTGTACTGGCGGATAAATGCGTGGGCTGTCGCCTGTGTATTAAGGCATGCCCCTTCGGCGCCATCACGGTTGTCGATAAACTAGCCGTCATTGACCTGCTAAAATGCAACCTGTGCGGCGCCTGCCTGGAGGCTTGTAAGAAGTTCAACGCCATCGTCATCCGCAAAAAAGAGGCGCCAAAGATCGATTTGTCGGTCTATAAGAATGTCTGGATCTTCGCGGAACAGAAGGACGGTAAAATCCAGTCGATCACTCATGAGTTGTTGGGCGAGGGCCGCAAGCTGGCCGATCAACTGGGTATGAAGCTGTGCGCCGTGCTCCTCGGCCACCAGGTCGGCGACCGTTCCGCCGAACTGGTGCAACGCGGGGCTGACCTTGTGTATCTCGTCGATCACCCCGAGCTGGCCTATTTCCGGGATGAGTCGTATGCCGCCGTGCTGGTTGATCTCATTCTCCGGCATAAGCCGGCAGTGATGCTCTGCGGCGCCACCACCATCGGCCGCAGCCTGGTTTCGCGCGTCGCCGTGCCCGTCAAGGCCGGGCTGACCGCCGACTGCACCGGTCTGGCGATCGACCCCCAGACCGGCAACCTGCTCCAGACCCGTCCGGCTTTCGGCGGCAACATCATGGCTACGATCATCACGCCTAATCATCGTCCGCAAATGGCCACGGTGCGCCACAAGGTGATGAAGGAAGCGGTCCTGGATCCAGGCCGCATCGGCGAAACGCTGGTCCAGGAAGTCGCCGCCGAGCTCTTGAAATCCCGGGCGCGCCGCCTGAAATTCGTACCGGAGACCGAAACCACCGCCAATATCGCGGAAGCCAACATCATCGTGTCCGGCGGCCGCGGTTTACAGGCGTCGGCAAATTTTTCGTATGTCCGGGAACTGGCCGAGGTGCTTGGCGCCGGCGTGGGCTCATCCCGCGCCGCTGTGGACGCCGGCTGGATTCCCTATTCCCATCAGGTCGGCCAGACCGGAAAAACCGTCTGCCCCAAGATATATATCGCCTGCGGCATCAGCGGGCAGATCCAGCACCTGGCGGGCATGTCCTCCTCCGACATCATCGTGGCCATCAACAAAGATCCGGACGCCCCGATCTTCAAAATGGCGACCTACGGACTGGTTGGGGACCTCTTTCAGATCCTGCCGTGCCTGACCCGCGAGTTCAAAAAAATCTTGAAATAACCATGGCTTGGTAAGGATATGAAACAACCGTTCAGGTTGGCAGCCGAGAGCCTACAAGAAGCGGGCGGTTCATTGCGAGCGTAGCGAAAACTTCCGTGATCGGCTCTGCCGCCTGATACTGTGCCCCGCACTGCAGGACAGCCTGAACAGTCACGCATCGTTTTTATGTGCGCCCGTAGCTCAATTGGATAGAGCATCAGACTTCGGATCTGAGGGTTGCAGGTTCAAATCCTGCCGGGCGCGCTTTGTTTCGATCCCCCCCCCTTTTTTTTTTGCTAGCAATTCTAATTATGGCGTTACGCCTGCGTGGCGCGAGCCGTGGCGGCAGAGGTGGTGGGTAGATACGCCGGATTGAGTCAGCGGGACATAGGGGAACTATTGAGCATGGGCACAGGTTCGGCAGTCTGCCAGCAGTTAAAACGGCTCCGGGATCGCCGGGCGCGCGATTCGGATTTGGCCGGGACGATGGAAGAGATTGCCTCCGCTCTCGAACAGGCAATAGCCTCTCCCGGAAAACAATCAATATAAATTATCAAGGGTTGACCTCTATCCGCACTCTATCCGCAACTAAATTAGCGCAATAACCGGTAGTTTGTGCGTGTGAAAAAAATCTGTAAAAATAATATTTGACATGCAAGCGGTTTTATTATTTAATGGATTATTTCATAGCTTGAGAGTACCGAGTTTTCGGCTACTTTGAGCCCTTTTTCTTTGCGATATCCA
>CAZALU010000057.1:0-20692 GCA_964486075.1 uncultured Verrucomicrobiota bacterium | reverse complement strand
AACATATTGAAGCATTCATGGCAGATGCGTTACCCACTAATTATGCCGAGGAGCCCTAAAAATATGATTGCTTAGCTTAACACCTATGCCCCCCGAGGGCAAGCCGTAAAACAAGGGAAAAGAAAATCCGGGCGCATGGCAGCTCTGCCGAGGATTTTCTGATCGACCACACCAGGCATTGCTTAGGTTTTCTTCCGGATGGGCTTCCTCTGGGATGATTTAGCCGCCGCGGCGGTAAAGAACTCTATTACCCCAGATTGAATGGATAGCTTTATCCATCTATCGATCAGGGCTCGGAATTCCTTGTAAACGGCAACTCGGCGGATAATCTCATCCGCGTAAGCTGCCCTTATAAATCTGCACCCCGTCTTGCCTTTGTAGACATAGGACAGTTTATGAAACGGCCCGTGACGTTGCGGATGCTTTTGGTCCATGCATTTGCAGTTAGGGTTCCCACATGCCTGATACTGTAGGGATATGCTTCCTGGATGCATATCCCCTAAAGCCAGCATTTTCTTTTTTATCTCCACGATTTCCCTTTTCAACGCCGCGGTATTTGTGTTAGGCTTCATAACGGCTAAGCTATACAGCTTAGTCGTTATTGTCAACAAAGAAAGTGAAAATATTTATGAGTGAAGATGACGTGGCGGCGTGGTTATACGAAAGGGTGTCGGCTACATTGGCGGAGTCCTCCGACATGGGCGCGATGGAAAAGGCCTTGAATCAGGCAAGCCTGGAGTCCTGCCGGAAAGCATTGGAGCGCCTGGTTCAGGAAAAGGCAGACCAATACGGCATGGTCTGTCCGCACTGCGACGGGAAGCTGAATATGGAGTCTTATGATCGTGCCCGTAAGGTGAAAACATCTTTTGATATTATCCGGTTTACCAGAGACTACGGTTTCTGCCCCAGCTGCGCAGCGTATGTCTATCCGGCCGATATCAAACTGGGGCTCCAGACGCGTGCCCCGGCTTCGCCAAGAGTTCAGGAAATCTGCGCATTGACCACGCTGCGCGCGCCGGCAGGCCAGGCCCAGGACGATGTGCTACGCCTGACCGGAATCAGGCTGGATGCTTCCAGCATTCATCGCGAGGCCATACGTCAAGGCGAACGGGCCTGGTGTTACGGGATGCGGACGAAAAGCTGACCCAGAACTCAACGGGAATCCAAACGCTTGCTGGCCATGCCGTTGTCCCAAAGGCGCCATTTACAATGATAATAGAAATAGATGCCTGGAATATCCGGGAGCGGGACAACTGGGGCCGGACCAAGGCGCTCCTGAAAGCAGGAAAGGATATCGGTCGCTGGCACTGGGTCTATACCGGCACAATCTTTCGTCTTGATCAGCGTGGCACAACCGCATCAGGCCGACCTGTAATTGCGGAGCGGGGTTATATTGCCACCCGAAAAGGAATCGATAGCTTCCAGCGGCAGCTATATGCAGAGGCTCTTCAAAGAGGCCTGCTTCAAGCTGAACTCGTATTGATTATAGCGGATGGCGCGATCTGGATATGGAACATTGCTAACGACCGATTCAAGGACGCCATGCAAAGAGTCGATCTTCATCATGTACAGGAGCATCTCTGGAATCTGGCCAATGAAGTATATGGCAGCGGTAAAGCTGAAGCCAGAGAATGGGTTCGCCCCTTGTTATCCTGGCTGGAACGGCGCAAAGAAGGAGCCTTGGATGTTATCAATAGCTTGGAAGACCTGAAGGTCACACTCAAGAATCTGACAAAGGAACAGGTTACTGCAATAGACCGTGAAATCGGTTACTTCAAGGAGCATAAGAACAGAATGGATTACAAAACAGGCAAGGCGCTTGGACAGCCGGTAGGATCAGGGGCAATTGAGTCAACCTGTTCACAATATCAGCGTCGGTTTAAACTTACTGGCCAGTTTTGGAGTCTGGAAGGCGATGAAGCATTCCTCGCATTGTCCACTCTTCATCGGAATGGCAGATGGAAGCAGTTGTTTCCTTATGACGCGACATGAACGCGGTGACTCGCCAAACCCGGAGCCGCCCTGAAATCCTCGGCAGAGCTGCCATGCGCCCAGAAAATCCCTTGCCGGCCACCAACCGAACCGATAGGGTATCAACCGCTAAGGGTGGTCCCTTTTTGGATGGCCGCCAGCAACTCATCGATGAGATAAATTTCACCATCTGTCGTCTACGCTTGTCAACTGGCTTTGGACTGATCAGGTGCAAGCGTATTCCTTCACGTCCGCAGCTATTGCTAAGGCCTTCGTGGACGCGCACAAGCAAGGGATAAAGGTCACGGGCATCATGGGCAAGGGCCAGAAAACGGCAAAGTATTCATCGGCGGACTTTGTCGCTCATGCTGGTATCACCACGCTGATTGATTCAAAGCACGCTATAGCCCACAACAAGGTCATGATTAATGACGGGCACACGGTCATTACGGGATCGTTCAATTTCACAAAAGCCGCAGAGGAAAAGAACGCGGAGAATCTGCTGATCATCAACGATAAGGATCTGGCCGAACGATACGCCGCTAACTGGAAGGAACATGCAGAACATTCCGATGCGTATCAGGGGAAATGATTATCAGGGGGTGTGGCTTCCATGATCGCGCCAGGATGTCCAATGGCACAACGCTTAGTTTTGCCCTTTCGGCGATCGTTACGCCTGCGCCTTCTTGATGTACGCATTCACGCCGATGACTACGGGCTGGCCTTCGATCAGCAAGCCGGTCACCTGGTTGCCGTGGGTGCTGGCGACCACGAGCGTTTTTCCGCTGGCGCTCGGCGCCGGTGGGGTTTGCAGGTCAATTTCAATCACGAGTTTGCCGTCTTTGATGGTTGCTTGCATGGGACTCCTTTATGGGTTGCTAATTCTCATCCAAAATGAACACCGCCGCCGGCATGGGCCGGTCAACGCCTTTCGTTTCTATTCGCTGACTGGGCCGAATTGGCGGAGGTCATACCACCCTTAACCCTCTCAGCCTTGTTTCTGGTTATGCAACGGCCTGTTGCTGATACAGATATTTCTGAAACCCCGCAAACACTTTACCAATTTTCTCCGGTCGACCGAGGTCGGCCACAGCATCGGAAATGGAATTGTGGTATTTGAGCCTCAGTAGTGGCGACAGCTTATCCTGGTCCAATTCCTCCACACCTACACTCACATAGTGTTGGAGTACAAAGTCAAGAAAGGCCTGTTGCTTGGACGTGAACCGGGTATTGATGTAGACCCTGGCCTGGGCCGCCCTTACATCGCGAGTCACTGGCGGCATGGCGTAAGCAACATAGGCAAGGACATCGAAGAGGTCGCTCTGCTCAGCATCAATGATCTTCTGCATCTCGGCCAACTGGTCATGGCCAAACCCCTTCTCAGCGAGTCCCTCCAATAAGCGCCGCCGGGTATCCGGGACGCTCCAGATGACGCGGAGTTCGGCTTCATCTTTGAAAAAATCAGGAAGCCTGCCAAAGAGGTGTTCCATGAACTGCTGGGCAGACATGGGCGTGCCGTCAGGGTGCCAGAAGGACGTGCACATCATGTGCTGAATAGTGCGCTCCTTGCCGTCGGCCAGCTTCACTTTTGCCCTCGTCCATTTCTTGCAGACGCATGGACACTGGCCACACTTAGGGCAAGGCTCAGGCGGGCAGATGCAGGGCAGCTGACCGCACACCGGACAGGGTTGCGGAGGCAGAGGGGGTGGTTTGATGCAGACACAAGGATGCTGGCCGCATTTTGGGCAGGGTTCAGGCTCATCCGGCGGAACAGGCTCCCCGTCCCAGTCCGGATCGTTAAAATGATGATGCGCCTTCACAAAGTCGTAAATGGTGAAGTAATCCTTCCCATCATAGAGGCGGGTGCCGCGGCCGATGATCTGTTTGAACTCAATCATCGAGTTGATGGGACGCATCAAAACGATGTTGCGGATATTGCGCGCATCCACGCCGGTGGAAAGTTTCTGTGAGGTCGTGAGTATCGTGGGAACGGTCTTCTCGTTGTCCTGAAAGTCGCGGAGGTGCTGTTCGCCGATCGCACCGTCGTTTGCCGTGACACGATGGCAGTAGTTGGGATCGGTGCTGGTTTTCATCTGGTTGATCAGGTCGCGTACGGCCAGGGCGTGGGCCTGGGTGGCGCAGAAAACGAGCGTTTTCTCGCGCTGGTCGATCTGTTCCATGAAGAGTTTAACCCGGTACTTCTCGCGCTCCTTGATCTCGATAATTTTGTTGAAGTCGTCCTCGGTATAGCGCTTGCTGGCCTCGATCTCGCCTTCCACGACCGTGTCATCGGGCGCATAGACGTACTCGTCGAGCGTTGTCTGAATCTGGCGAACCTTGAAAGGGGTCAGGAAGCCGTCGTTGATGCCGTCCTTGAGGGAATAGATATAAACGGGATCGCCAAAGTAGCGGTAGGTATCGGCGTTTTCCGTGCGGCGGGGCGTGGCAGTGAGTCCGAGCTGCACGGCGGGGGCAAAATACTCCATGATGTCGCGCCAATTGCTCTCGTCATTGGCGCCGCCGCGGTGGCACTCATCTATGACAATGAAGTCGAAGAAGTCGGCGGGATAATCGCCGAAATAGGGCAACGGCTTGCCGTCCTTGATCGGGCCGGTCATAAAAGTCTGGAAGATGGTGAAGAAAATACTGCCGTTTGTGGGCACACGGCCACGCTTGCGGATCGAGTCGGGCGCGATGCGCACCATGGCATCCTCCGGGAAGGCGGAAAAGGCATTGTAAGCCTGATTGGCCAGCAGATTGCGGTCGGCCAGGAAGAGGATGCGCGGACGGCGGGTCGGCTCGCCGCTGAGATTCCAGCGGGAGTGGTAGAGTTTCCAGGCGATTTGGAAAGCTATGAAAGTCTTGCCTGTGCCGGTGGCCAGGGTGAGGAGGATGTGCTTACGCTTGGCGGCGATTGCCTCCATGACGCGGGCAATGGCAATATCCTGGTAATAGCGGGCCGGGTGCGAGCCGCCGCAATCCTCAAAGGGCACGGTGGCGAAGCGGTCGCGCCAGGCATCCTGCTTGGCAAAAGTCCGCTTCCAGAGTTCTTCCGGCGTGGGATAACGCGAGACTTCGCCCTCCTTGGCGGTCTCCATGTCGATCTCGTAAATGCCCTTTCCATTGGAGGCATACGCAAACCGTATGGCCAATTTGCCCGCGTAATTCTTCGCCTGGGCCACGCCCTCGGTCAGCTCTTCATCCCATGCCTTGGCCTCATTCACCGCCAGTTTCGTGTTGCGGAATTCGAGAATGTAATCGGCAATGAGCGGCTTGCCGCGGCGGCCGCGGCCTTCGATGCGTCCGGGCGTGATGGGATACTCGCGCCGGATGCGGCTGCCCTCCACCACGCCCCAGCCGGCGGCTTTGAGGGCGGGGTCAATGTGTTCGGCTCTGGTTTCGGCTTCGTTCATGGGCTATTCCTTGTCATCTTTTAGCAGTTTCTTGATGTGCCGGTCAAAGTCTGATTCAAACAGACGATCCTGCACGACGCGGTATTTCTCGAACTCGCTCTCGGCGTGCGTCCTGGCGATCTCCGCCGTGACTTTTCCCGCATCCTGCAACACCGTCCGATCGGTCGCCTCAATGAAACGGTTTAGGCGTGTTTCCCAATCCTGCATCGTCATCGGAATCTGTCGTAGCGCCATGTCCTCGGCCATATCGAGATAGGCTGAAACCAGCCGTTGCAGTTGCGCCATCTCCGCCTCAGTCAGGTAATTTTTGGCAACGATCACATCGAATTTATGAATCTTTCCTTTGGGCGCGTCCTGCCAGGAAGTCAGCCCCATGTTGGGCTTGTCTGCATTGGCGCGGTCGCAAATGACTTCCGCCGCCGTTTGACCGTGAATGGCCCAGTGCAACTTGTTTTGCACGATGGCGAAAAACCGCATGGTCGCCTGCGCCGTGACATCATAGTCAATCGAAGTGGCATAAATGTCGGTGATCTTCTGGTAAAACTTGCGTTCCGAGAGGCGGATTTCCCGGATGCGTTGCAATTGCTCCTCGAAATACTTCTTGGATAGGATGGATCCGTCGTTCTTCAGCCGCTCGTCATCCATCGCATAACCTTTGATGGCAAAGGATTCGACAATGGCGGTCGCCCATTTGCGGAACTGCACGGCACGCTCGGAATTGACCTTGTAGCCCACCGCAATGATCGCAGCCAGGTTGTAATGCTGGGTGCTATAGCTCTTGCCGTCGGCGGCAGTTATTCGAAAAGTTCGAATAACTGAACCTTCAGCCAGTTCGCTGTCGGCAAAGATCTTTTTCAGGTGATAGTTAATGGTATGGGTCTCAACATCATAGAGCAGCCCCATCATCTTTTGGGTGAGCCAGACATTTTCATCGGCATACACCGCGTCAACCCCGCCTGCGCCGGCAGCCGCCACAAAGGTCAGATATTCCGCCGCCGATGAGCGGACAAGACTTTTGCTTTCAGGTGTCTTCTTTTCTTTTTTCATAATGTTGCTCCTATAATGCTCCCGTAAAGGCCTGGTGCAACAGCGACTTCTTCAATCCCTCCAACGCATCGAGCTTTTGCCGGTAGATGGATTCGAGGTGGCGGGATTCGGCGGCGAGGGAGTCGATGGCTTGCACAATTTCTTTCTGCCATGCAAGAGGTGGCAAATCAAAACGTAGGTTACCCAAATCCGTGTTACTGAGATTTGGCATCACCGCGCCCCCCGCAATCTTCTCCAGCCTCCGTTTGCAACTATCAGAGCGCAAAAATCTGACGAGGTAGCGTGTATCGCATCGGCTTGAAGGTTTGATGAAAAAGCTCCCTGTTCCGCAAAGCCATCCATCCTCAACCTCAGTGATCAAAGCGCAACGTCCCATTTCGCCTCGTCGCCCAATGACAATATCACCCTCGCGCATGATGTAATTGGACAGCCGCTTAGCGGTTTCCTTGGAGATTGTTTTGCGAAGGTCAGGCTCAACTCCCGTTTCTGTGATGTGTGCTGGATTCACCAGAGGAATGCCATCGTCAACGTAGTCGCTCTTGTGAAGGAGAGAGCCGAACGGGCCGGTGAAGATGCCGCCTGTTGCGTCGCTCAGCTTCGTCTCCACCCACCCCTCGCCCCTCTGGCTGAAAACTTCATGCAGGTGGCTTTCAAACAGGGCGCGGGCGTTTTGGAGGTTCTTTTCGGCATTGGCTTTGGCGGTGGCGATGCCCTCAAACGCTTCGTCGAGGATGCCGACGATCCGCTGCTGTTCGGGGAGCGGGGCAAATGCGATCGGCAAAGCCGCTATTTCCGATTTGTTGATGGAAGCAAAGACCGCTCCTTCTTTCCCGGCAATCTCCGGCTGCAAGTGCAAGAGTTGGTAGAAGAGGAAATCGCGGTCTAATTCTTTTCTGCTTCGTATGGCTGCCAACCCACGGCCAATGCACACTTCTTCGGTTGCGAAGTTCACTGGCCCGACCGGTGCACGAACCGACATGAGGATGTCACCTTCGTGAGCAACCTTCGTTGTTTCAGTCGTCCAGATTGTTGGCGGCTCTATGAACTTATCTCCGAAGTTCTTTTTGCCTTGGTAGAAGGCCATGCCCTTGCCTTCGGAATTGTAGAATTTCCCTTCTGGCGACTGGCCCGCGATGACCTCGCACAGCTCGCCGAGCGGCCTCGTTTCCAACCCCTTCTTAATTCCAACAGCCCCTTGATCTGTCCCGGCACCTTCGTTCCCGTCGGCGGCGTGGGACGGATGGGAAGAATGGGAATTATGATCTCCGGTGGCGCAGTTCCGACGGCTGGCGCGGGGCGGGAGGATCGAGGGCTGGCTCATGGGCGTCCTCCTTTCGGCGGCGGCTTTTGGGAGCAAGGAGTTTCGCTTTTCCAGGGAATTTCCGGCCCATTACTCACATTCCTCCCATCAGTCCTATTCCTGTGGGCGAGCCGGGCGCGGGTCATGCGCTCGCGCAAGCCGCCTTGCTTGAGAAAGTCCTGCTCAAGGCGCCGGAGCTGCTGATCAATCAGGTAGTTGGCCTGGTGAATTAGGCAGATGGCGATATTGGCCACCACCTCAGCGGGGCGGGTCTCCACGAACTCGCGGTAAAGCTCGTAGGTCTGAGGTATATTGCGGCCCAGCCGCCGGACGAATTGCGCTTCCTTGGAGTTCTTGTCCCAGATGGCGTGGTCGCGTACGCGCAGGTAGTCACGGTAGTCGGCGAGCAGTTCTTCGAGGCTGGCCCGGCCCACGCTGGTCAGCTTGATTTCGGTTTCCTTCGAGGTTAGGGCGGCTTTGCTGCCTTCGAGGATGTTTTGTTTGCCGGAGCGGGCGGACTGGATCATCTGGTCCACAGTGCGATCGCCTCTGCCAAGATACTTGTGGGCAAAGCGGAAGGTGATGTCGTATACCACCTCGGCCTTCTGGTAGGAGAGGAGCGTCTGGTAATCTCCGCGCGGCGGCAGCAGGCAGTCGGGATCGTGGGAGTTATGGAAAGGCTGAGAATTATGCAAAGCTTGTTTCCCATCATTCCCATTATTCGCATCATTCACATTATTGCTCACAGCATCTCTTTGATCTTCCCCAGCGCTTCCGCGCTCTCGGCATCCAGCGCGGCGATTTCGTCCATGATTTCCTGCGGACTGCGATGCTTTACTTCCTCCCCGCCGTTCGGGTTTTTCACCGACAGGTCGAACGTCGTCTGGTCGATGCTCTCGGCATCCACACTCCAGCTCTTGGGCGAGTCGGCGCATGTTTTCTGCAGCTTGACGAACTCAGCGAGGTCAGTGTCGTTGAGCGGGTTTGTCTTGCCGAGGTTGCGGCCGGGATCAAGCCGGTAGAACCAGATTTTCCGGGTCGGCGCGCCTTTCTCGAAGAACAACACAACCGTCTTCACGCCCGCGCCCTGGAACGTCCCGCCGGGGCAATCGAGTACGGTGTTGAGCTGACAGCTTTCCAGCAGAAGTTTGCGCAGGCTTACCGCGGCATTGTCAGTATTGGAGAGAAAAGTGTTCTTGATAACCACGCCGGCGCGGCCGCCGGCCTTGAGCATCTTGATGAAGTGCTGGAGGAAGAGGAAAGCCGTCTCGCCGGTGCGGATGGGGAAGTTCTGCTGGACCTCTTTGCGCTCTTTGCCGCCGAAGGGCGGATTGGCGAGGATCACGTCCACGCGGTCCTTCTCCTGGATATCGACCAGGTTCTCGGAAAGCGTGTTGGTGTGAAGGATGTTCGGCGCCTCGATGCCATGCAGGATCATGTTCATGATCGCGATGACGTAGGCGAGCGACTTTTTCTCCTTGCCATAGAAGGTGCGCTCCTGGAGTGTCTTATCCTGCGCGGTGGTGCGCGTGGGATTTGTTTTCTGGAGGTAATCGAACGCCTCGCACAAGAAGCCCGCCGATCCGACCGCGCCATCGTAAATCTTCTCGCCGATCTTCGGCTGCACTACCTGCACGATGGCGCGAATGAGAGGGCGTGGGGTGTAATACTCGCCGCCGTTGCGCCCGGCGTTGCCCATGCGCTTGATTTTTTCCTCGTAAAGGGCGGAGAGTTCGTGCTTTTCGGTCTGTGAACGGAATTGCAGTTCGTCAATGCGGTCAATGATCTCGCGCAGGTTATAGCCGCTACGGATCTTGTTTTTTATCTCCCCAAAGATCTGGCCGATCTTGTATTCGATAGTGTTTGGCCCGCTGGCCCTCTGCGTGAAGCCGTGGAGATAGGGAAAGAGCTTACGGTCGACAAATTCGAGGAGGTCATCGCCGGTCAGGGCCGTGTTATGATCGAGTTTCCCGTCTTTTCCCTTCGGCGCGGCCCAGGCTTCCCAGCGATAGGGTTTATCCAGAATATAGGTGTATTTCTTCCCTCCCAGGGCCGCCTCCGCCGCCTTGTCCTGCTCCAGCCCGTCCAGGTATTTCAGGAACAACAGCCAGGATGTTTGCTCCGTGTAATCCAGCTCCGTTGTACACCCCGCCTCTTTCCAGAGGACATCATCGATGTTTTTGAAGGCTTGTTCGAACATGCGTGCCTGTTCTTATGTGGCTTTTGTGACCACGGTTGTCTGCTTGTGTCTCAGCCGAGGTAACGAATAGCGTTTGATCCAGTGTGCCGCGATCTTGCTAAAATTCAGCCAGCGTTCCTGATCCTGCGGGGTACTCCCGTGCGCGTGACATATCCAAATCGGAATATAGCAAGGCGTATCCAGAACCGCCAGCGTAAACCGGCGCGGGCCGGAGGGAGCATATGGGTCGTGGCTCCGCGCGCCGGGAAAGGTGGAAAATCGGCATATTTGCCAGGAAAAGGTGGGGTAAGTGACGGGATTTGAACCCGCGACCCTCAGATCCACAATCTGATGCTCTAACCAACTGAGCTACACTCACCACAAGTAAACAATCAGCAGTGTATAGAAGGAACGGACAATATCAATCGAAATCCTTGGCGGCGGCGCTAATCAATATTATCCCCAACCCCAAAAACCTCTAACAGGCGTGTTAAATCATCATTGGAAAAGAAATCGATTTCAATCGATCCCTTGACCTTCTGGCCATTACTCATCGTTCGCGGCGGAAAAACACGCACACTGGTTCCGAAATGCCGGTGCAGTTTATCGGATAGATCCTGCAGGTGGCTGGCAGGAATATCCACGAGGCTGGCCCGCGGCTTACGCGGCACGCGGCTCAGTCTGGCCACGGCCTTTTCCAGCATGCGCACAGACCAGCTCTCCGCGACAGCACGACGCGCCATGAGTCTTCTTTCCTCATCGATCTCCACGCCCAGCAGCGCCTTGGCATGCCCGGCGGATAACTTGCCATCCAGCACCATTTGCTTGATGTCAGGCGCCAGAGACAGGATCCGCAGGGCATTTGCAATCGTCGCCCGCGCCTTCCCCACCCGCTGGGCGATATCTTCCTGATTCATGCCAAATTCAGTCGCCAGGCGTTGGTAGCCTTCCGCCTCATCAATTGTGTTTAAATCTTCCCGCTGCAGATTCTCGATCAGCGTAAGCTCCAGTACTTCACGATCATCGCGAATATCCCTGACAGTCGCCGGAACCACGAGTAATCCGACCTTTCGCGCCGCGCGCAATCGGCGTTCTCCCGCGATAAGATCATAATGGTCGCCCATCCGCCGCAAGATCAGCGGCTGCAAGACGCCATGCGTACGAATGGATTGCACCATTTCGTTCAATGCTTCGGGCGCCATATGCTTGCGGGGCTGAAAAGGATTATCGCGGATGCGGTCCACCGGCACGCTCATAGCGCCCGGCGCGGCTTCAGCGGCAGCAGGCACTGACGGCGAGACTGGCGTCGGTTGCGGGGCAACCGGAACATCCTCGATCAATGCGTTTAACCCCCGTCCAAGACCATGTTTGGCAGCCATTAAGCATCCCCTCCCGCAATAAACCAATCAGCAGCGCAATAATCCGGCAATCAAAAAAACTGGATTAAGCATGCCGCATGTTTGAATGTTCGTCAAGTTCCATTCCTTTTGTCCTTGACCTTGACAATTCCGGGATTACGCAGCATGGTCTCGGCAATGAATGCCATGCAGATTATTGTAACAGAGGGTGAAACGGGACGCCTATTGATCGACTTTCTGGCTGCGCATCGCAATTGCTCACGGCGCAAAGCCAAGAACCTGCTCGACCGGCGTACAATATTCGTGAACGGGCGACGCATCTGGATGGCACACCATATCCTCAAAACGGGCGATATAGTCGATCTCCCCGAGCATGCAGTCCCGGTTGAGCCCGGGACGGTCTCTCCGCCAATCTTATACCAAGACGACAACTACCTGATCGCCGATAAACCCGCCGGGATCCTGGCCAACGGCCCACACAGCCTTGAAACCCGTTTACAAAGCTCCATGGGCATGCCGGCTCTGACAGCGGTTCACCGGCTGGACCGGGGCACTTCCGGCTGCCTGCTGTTCGCCAAAAATGCGGATGCGCAACAGCGCATGTTCCTGCTGTTCAAGGATCGTAAAATCGACAAGATTTATCAGGCTCTGGTCAGCGGCACGATCCGTGAACCGCATTTTACTATTACAAAGCCGATTGCCGGACAAACGGCCATCACCGAGGTCACAGTCCTGAAGACCGGAGTCCCGGCAAGCCATTTGCAAATTGCTATTCATACGGGCCGCACGCATCAAATCCGCAAACACCTGCTGACCATCGGGCACCCATTGCTGGGAGAATATTACTATGCCTCACATCGCGCCGTGGGCGCTCTGGAGCAGCGCTTTCAGCGGCCCATGCTGCACGCCTGCCGCATCGGCTTCACGCATCCGCTAACCGGCTCGCCGGTCCGCTGCGAAGCACCCCTGCCCGCCGATTTCCGGCAAGGCTTGAAATGGCTGCACCTGTAGATTTAGCGTCGTAGCACAGTCAGGGCAGCCTGATACGAATCACGCGCCCTGATCCACCGTCCGCCCCGGCTATTTCATAGACACCCAGTGCTGCAGGGATCAGCAGGGTCATACCCGGTCCGGCGGCGACAGTCATGCCACTTGCTGTGACATTGACGGCACCTTCCTCGATAAAAAGGATGTGAAAACTCCGCTCCCCTGTCGCACAAGCCAGCGGCGCCCGCACTGTCACCTGGTCCAGCCGGAAATAAGGCGAGACAAAGCGCTCATAAACAATGCCCTCATCCGCGGCTCCGGCCGGCGCCGGTAAACGCGCCGGAACGGCATCGTTCCAGCGCATGACCTCCAGCGCCCGATCCACATGTAATTCGCGAGGTTTACCGTCATGGCCCAACCTGTTCCAGTCGAAGACGCGATAGGTGGTATCGGAATTCTGCTGAACTTCAAGCATCAGGCATCCGGCGCCGATAGCATGCACCCGTCCACCGGGAATAGAAACCACGTCTCCGGCAAGCACCGGTATGGCATTCAATAAATCCGTTACGGCGCCGGTCTGCAGCGCCCGCCGAAAGTGCTCCGCGGTAGTGCCGGGCTTGAGGCCGGCAAAGACCAACGCGCCGGGGTCGGCATCCAGCACATACCAGATCTCGGTCTTCGGCTCGCCGCCAACTTTTTGGGCCGATTCGTCATCGGGATGGACCTGGACGCTCAGGCGCTCCCGGGCATCAAGGATTTTAGTTAGCAGGGGAAATCTTCCCGACGCCGCCGCTGTCCCGAGCAAATATGTCCCATAACTCTGCACCAGGGCATGCAGGGAACGGCCCGCCAGCGGACCGTTCACCACCAGGCTCATACCCTCCGAACGATCCGATATTTCCCAGGATTCGGCGTAAATCCCAAGCGGCGCCAATCGATTGTAACGGCGTATGATCCGGTCGCCGCCCCAGATGAAATCCTTGTATACCGGAGCAAAGACCAGTGGATAAAGCGCAGTTGTGGCAGTCGTCATAGTTTGATCCGCCAAGGTTCACGGCAATCAGAATGTCCCTACTCAGCGGGATTCTTTGGTTATTTCTGTGCGCAATTTTTCTATCAATCGGGAAGACGAATCAATACTTTTTAAAAACATGGCCATCCGCCAGGCCTGATCGAAATTCTTACTTTTCAAGTAGGCATGTCCCGCCTTGTAAGCGTAATCACAGGCCGTGGCGGTATCGTCCTGGTGAAAAAATATAAGGCCTAAATTATAATAAGCTCCGGCCGCATTAGGATTTAAGGACAATGTTTTCTTAAACTCTGCAATAGCGCCGGCGCTATCACCTTGATCCCACTTCCGAATGCCGGCTTGATAATGAAGTTCCGCCTCCGTCAAAACATGGGCTCGGGGATCAACAACATTTCGGCTTGGTGGCGCTGGCGGCTGTTGCCCGCCACCTTCACGTGCTTCGGCCAGAATACGCTGTTCCGCCGCCAGCACATTGGCCCCCTCGGCAATGTCTACCGGCCCGACATCTTTAGCATCAGCCGGAATTTCGTCCTGCTGGGCGGACTCGGACAACAGCTGGCTCTTGAGTTGCAGGTCCTTTTGCAATTCATCATTCCGGGCTTGCAGGGCACAGATCTGTTCCTCCGCCTGGGCAACCAGCTGGTGCAAATCTTTTTGCAATTGAGCCTTCTCGGCCAGGCTGGCCTGAAGTTTCCGGTCCAAATCCGCTTCGTTCGCAGCCTTTTTCTCCTGCTGCATCCGGGATTCAAGATTATCCAACTTGCTGCTTAATCCCGCAATCTGGTTTTCCAAGTCCTGGCGCGCATCCGCCTCGGCCTTGGTCTTGACTGCAGCGGCATCGCGCTGTTGGCGTTCCTGGAGCAGCTCTGCCTGAGCCAGTTTGCCGGACTCGATGCGGCTATTCATGCTGTCCGCCAGCTGCGATAGGGTTGCCATCTTTCCGACCAGCAGCGTCAATTCACCCTCCAAACGCGCCTGGGTATTGGTTTCCGCCTGCAGCCGTACAGCAGCCTGTTGTTGTGCTTGCCTGGTTTTCTCCAATTCCGCCTGCAGTTGATCCTTGGGGGACAAATCACGCTCCATGACGGCAATTCTTTTTTCGAGCTCACGCAACGCATCCTGTCGTTCCTGGATTTGGCTTTCTAGGCGGCCCCATTCCTGCTTAAGCGCCCGTGTCCGATTGTCGGCGGTTTCCTTCAGTTTATGTTCGGCGGCTAATTGTTCACGGAGTTCAGCCAAGGCCCGTGCCTGACCGGCCTGTTCCGCCCCTGTTTGTTCAGCGGTCTTCAGGCGGAGTTGTAGTTCCTGGGCTTGTTTTTGAAGTGGTTCCAGGCGAATTGCCGCCGCTGCCGACTGCGCTTCGCTGGTCTTTTTTCTGGATTTTTCCAAATCCGACTGGAGATCCGCGATCAAACCGGATGTTTGTTCGTTTTCGGCCGACTGCCGATCAAGCAATGCTATCTGTGCTTTGAGCTGGTCCAACTCCTTGAGCGTAGTTGCGCGAGCCGCCGCGGAGGCCTGGGCACTGCTCTCGGCGTCCTGGCGTTCCCGATTGACCTGAGCTACTTCCGTTTTTAACTGTTCGATTCTCTCACTTTGCCGCGCCGCTTCGGCCGACTCTTTTTGCTTTTCTTCCAATTGACGGCGAATTTCGGCCAATTCCTTGTCGGCACGTATACGCGCCTTACCTTCGCGTTCGGCATTGTCCTGCGCGGCGGCCTTGAGCTTGATTTCCTGGTCCAAGGCAGCTTGGGCCCGACTCACGACCTGGGCCAGTTGCTGGGTCCCATCCGTCCCCTGCCCGGCCTCGGCCAGCCGGGATTTAAGTTTAACGATCTCGTTTTCCACGCCCGCCCGTTGCAATCCTATCCGGCTGGTCTGAGTCTCGGCCTGCGCCCTAAGTTTGTTTTCCTGATCCAGTTCAACTTGGATTTTTTTAGCCGCTGCGGCTTGTTTTTGCCCTGTCCTGGCTAAGCGCTTGTCTGTTTCTTCCAATTCCGCACGGAGATCAGTCAGCTTGCGTTCAGCGCCAGCCAGCATGGCTTGCCCACGCTCAAGACCGGCCTCCATGGCCAGACGTGCTTGACGTTCGCTTTCCAAGGCGGCTTGAAGCCGGATCAAGGCCGGGTCCGGCCCGGCGGTTTCCGCCAGGCGTTGTTTGCTGTCATCGAGCCTGGCGATCAAATCCGCGATCTCCTTGGCCATCCCCGAGCGCGCCTCGGCCAGAACCCCGGCTTTTGTTTCGACTGCGAGCCGGCGCTTTTGCTCCTGCTGCAGTGCGGACTGAAGCTGGACAATATCTGCCTTTCCTTTTTTGGTTTTCAGCGTCTGTTTTTCGGCATCTTCAATCTGGCGCTTTAAATCAGAAGCAGTATTTTCCGCAACGACCCGGTTTTTTTCAGCTTGCTGGATTCGAGCTTCAGCTTCCTGAATTTGTGCTGTTTCCATTGCCAGGTCATCGCGTATTTTATGAAGAGCTTCAACCTGGCCGGCTGCTGCCATGTTGCGCTTGGCAAGGTCATCCACTTCCGCCCTGAGCCGCGGTAAATCTTTGCCGGCTTTTTCGGCGACCTGCTCCGCCTTTTCCGCCTTAGCCCGGCAAGTATCCCGGGACGCCTTGGCGCGCACCAATTCGGAACTTAACGCAGCCGCCGCCTGAGCCTGGCGTTCGAGGTCCGCTTTTGCGGCGTGCGCAGCAGCCAGCTTTAACTGTAACTCGCTGATCTCTTTTTCAGTCGCTGTCCGTGCCGTCGTGTGCAGGCGCAGCTCTGCTTCCGACTCGGCCAGTAGAGCTTGTTCCTTTTGCAGCTCGGTCCGCAGGGCATCGATCGAAGGCTGACGTTTCAATTCCCGTTGCAGATCGCGTTCTGCTTCAGCCACCTGGCCTTTCAGGTCAGCTACTATATTTTCGGAGGTTTTTCTGACTTTGACGGCATCCTGCACGCCGATCTGGGCCTCGGCCTGCAACTGTTTGGCTTGCGCCAATTCCGCCTGGACCCGTGCCACGGCCTGCAATCGGTTCGTATCGGCCATCGCCTTGCGCAAGTCAGCCAACTGGTTTTGCAAACGCTGTTCTTCCTGGACAGCGACCTCTTTCAGTCCGGCTTGTTTGTCGCATTCCGTCAGCAATTTTGTAAGGCGTTGCTTTTCTCGGTCAACATCCTCCTGGAGCCGGCTGATTGACTTATATTGTTTTTCCAGTTCTGCCTGTCGTTGGCGCGCGTCCTGCTCTTTTTCATTGAGAGCGGCAATTTCCTTTTTCGCCGCCTGTTGAAATTCAAGCAGCGCTCGAATCCTGGATTCGGCCGCCTGGCTTAGGGCTTGTGTTTTGGCGTATTCGTTTCGGATCTCTTCCAGGCGGTGGGCCTGCTCGGCGGCAACGGCAATAGATTTTTCAATCCGGGCCAACCGACTTTTGAGTGATTTCATTTCATCCTGAATCGCATCCGCAGACTGCTTCTCCCGGGTGGCAATCGCCTCGGTCTGTTTCAGTTCTCGCCGCTGCCTCCGCAAATCGCCCTGGAGCCGTTCAAGGTTCTTGAACTGCTCTTCCGCAATTTGCAGAGATTGTTCGGCATTGGCAACATTTTGCTTAAGATTGATCAATGCGTCGGCGGAAATGGTACTCGGAGTCGGCTTGGTGCCTGCCGACCCCGTTGCCTTATCGCCCGCGCCCAGGGCTTGGCCGGCCAAAAGTAGACCCAAACTTAGCGTCCATATTAAATAATACCGTTGCATGGCATCTCCCGTTAATAAGCGGATTTTGAAGAACAGCGCATACTCCAAAATAAAGCAAGAAAAAGGGCACCCCCGGCAGGGCTCGAACCTGCGACCGCCGGATTAGAAATCCGGTGCTCTATCCAGCTGAGCTACGGGGGTATGCTTGATTCTATTGCCTTTTCTGCATCTTAAACATAGTTGTTGACATCGTGTGACGCTTTTATGACAATGCTTGCAGGTTAATTGAAAGGGATTTGTTCATGGCTCAAAATACCGTCACAAAGAAACCGACCGACCCGAAAAAAACCGAATGGCCCAAGGTTAGACCAAGGGGGGATTATTGGCAAGTAGATTGCGGCATTGTCCCGGTCAAGGGGAAGCTGACACGTTTTCGTAAAAACTACAAATCCAAGGTGGAGGCAGAGGCGGCCGCCCAGCGGTTCCGGGATGAGCGGCGCCAGCTGGGGGCAAGCGCCTTTGCGCTGACCCCGGAGCAACGGCAAATCTGCCTGGAAGCGTTCAAGGTTCTGACCGGGTTCCCGGAGCCAACCCTGATCGACGCCGCGCGGTTCTACAAGGAGCACCACGACCCTGGCGCACACCGGCGGACCGTCAACGAAGTCCTGACCGAATTCCTGGAGAGCAAACGAACATCAGGAAAGGCCAACGTGACAATTCTTGACTATAATTTCCGCCTGGGCAACCTTGCCAAAGACCACGGCAAGGATGATGTTCATGCCGTAACCGTCCAGACACTCGAAAAATGGATGGACAAGCGAAAACTTCATGGAATCAGCCGCGCTAATTTCCAGCGCAATTTTGTCGTTTTTTTTAACTACGCGCTGAAGCGCGGCTATTGCAAGCTGAACCCGGCCGCTGCGCTTGAAAAAGTCCAGCTGAAAGAAACGGAGCCGGTCATTATGCCACAGGACCAGGTTATCAACTTACTAACGGTAACAGCTACCAAGGCACCGCAAATGATCCCCTATTATATCCTGGGATTATTTGCCGGCATCCGGCCCGATGAAATCAAGGCCCTGGACTGGCGCAATGTAAATTTCGAGCGCAAGGAAATAAAGGTCACATCCGAAAGCGCCAAGACCCGGGACGCTCGCTATGTCCGCATGAGCCCGAATCTTATTGCTTGGCTACTCCCACACCGGAAGCTCGACGGACAGATATTTTTTTCCAAGCGGTTTTTTAGCAGCACCCGCAAAAAGTCCGGCGTCACCTGGGCCAATGACATTATGCGCCACACCTACGCAAGCAATCATTGCGTGATCCACGGGACCGACGACACGGCCGACCAGCTGGGCCATAAGGGGAAATCAATGCTGTTCAAACACTATCGCCGGGCCGTCAGCGAGAGCGAGGCAAAGCTATTCTGGGAGATCCGCCCAAGCGTCAAGGATAACGTTGTAGAATTCAAGACGGCATAAAAACGCCGGATGATCCGGCAGAAAGGCAAAATGATTTTGAAACTTAAAACATGGGAACTCACAACGGAACACGCGGCGAGCAGTTACGGACAGCCGGTCCTTATGAAGCGGGCCATAGGGGAAGCCTATGGACCCGGCGTCATCCTGAAGCCGTATCCGAGCTGAGGTTTGATGCTGGCCGCCGCGGCCGTCAAGCGCATGGCCGCGACCGTCAAATTGACCGAAGAAGAAATCGCCCTGGTGGAGAAATTCGCCGGGCTGGTGGAGGTGTAATAAACCAATGTCGCCGGCTGATCCCCGGCGGAAGTCCTGCCGGTGTCCAGCCCTATTCCGGCGCCGGTGGGCATTCAATAGGGGAATGAGACATGACAACAAGAAACAAGAAGAACGCAAAGACCAAGACACCGGAAAAATGCTGGAAAGACTGGATCAAGGACATCCAGCGCCTCATGATTAAGGACTTGGGATGCCGATTAAAACGCGATCCGAAGAAAGATAAAAACGGGGATATTGTCGGATTCGAGAATTCCCGATTAGTCATGACGGCGCAGCTTGTTGAATGCGATTTTATTCTGACTGTAGATGTTGAACCCGATAACGGCAGTTTGGCGGGGCTTTCGATAAGCAGATTTACAGGGTTGAGTACAGACACTGATGGCGAAGTGTATGCTCATTTTCAAAACGGGCGCGTGCTCCGATGGATTTGTACAGACACCCCCGACATAACAAATCCACAGGAACGCACATCCCGCGAGTTAAAATGGCACAGGTTACACGCCGCGCCGCACGCGCCTGCGGACGCTGACGTGATACGCCGGGAGATTGCGCCCCTCGTGGATGCCATGAATGCACTTAAAGAAAATGCAAAAGCCGAACACGACAAGCGCAGCCGGCGCGGATCGAAGAATGCGAAGGGCGGCGGGGCGCCGACAAAAGACAGTAAGGATTTAATCGCCACCGCCGTCAAAGATGTTTGCTTGCGGCTCAAAGAACATGGGTGCAATCTAGGCATGAAGCGCAATTGTGAGCTTGCCGTTGAGAACTCAGGACTGACCATCAAATGGCAGGGCCTACAAGTGCATGTAAAGAAAGCCCTTGGTAAGCACAAAACCAAAAAAGGCCGCGTGTAATGAATTAAAGCACGCCTTATTTACAACTTTGTTTGAGGGGCTGGGATCAATGATTCCGGCCCCTTTTTTTGTCTCCGTGTAACGAACCCCCGCCGCTGTCTTTGCGTTATCCCGTATATTGTCCGTATCAAGAGAAAAGTCTCTTGGTGCGGATATTTTTTTAGCCGCGAATGTTTAAGAAGTATTCAAAAAGGAGAAACCATGAGTCAAGACATAAGATTCAAGATCGCCCGTCAGGTTGCAGGTCTTACACAACTACAGCTTGCCAAGGCTGTTGGGGTCAGGGAGCACCAAATCACGCGCCTGGAAACCGGACGTGCTCAAACAGATCGTGCCACAGCCGAAAGAATTGCAGCGGTGCTGGGAAAACGCCCGTATGAACTGGGTATTTAAGAAAGGGTACCGTCATGTTTGCAAACCAAAATCTTTTAACCCGGGTTCAACTTGCAAAAGTGTTGAACGTCAGTCTACCCACTGTTGACAGGCGAACTCGTGATGGCGCCCTGCCCTATATTCGCCTAGGGCCACGGCAAATCCGTTTCCTGCCATCAGACGTGTCCGCCATGCTGGAACGGCTGCGGGTAGGAGGGCGCAAGGCATGACAACCGCCGTCCTACCCCACCATGACCCCGCCGCCGAAGCTGCCGCCCTGGGCGCCTGTCTCACCGAGGCGGACCGGGTTCTGCCGACGCTCCAGGTCGTGAACCGTAAGCACCCTGTGAACCCAGTAGGCCATTGCCTTGCATTTCTTGCGGAACTTCGCGCTACTGGTTTTGCGACACACCATAAACCTTCCTTTCCGGCTTTTCCCGCAATAGTGCGTGAAGCCCAGAAAGTCAAAGGTGTTGGCGCGCCGGTTCTGCCGTTCGGCGTTTTGTTCCTCATACCTGCCAAAGCTGATTCCGCGCGTCTTTTCCGGATGTAATTCCATCTCAAATCGCGCGAATCGTTCCTTCAGCATCTGCTCTATCGGCTGGGCGTCCCCCTTCGTTTGCACCATGCAGATAAAATCATCCGCATAGCGCACCAAGTGGCATTGCCCTTCGGTTTTGGGTTTGATTTCTTGTAACTGCTCAGGTAGGCATCGCCTGATGCCACCTGCGAATAGGCAGTAGCGT
>CAZALU010000056.1:0-20731 GCA_964486075.1 uncultured Verrucomicrobiota bacterium | reverse complement strand
CCGACCTCCTCGAGAGCCGGGAGCGGATTGCCCACCAGCCCCCAATTCTAAAAGGTGGGAGTGGCTCTCCGTCGCTCTGCTTCAGAGCGGAGGCGGGAAGCCCATTGGGTGTTCCCGCCCAATATAATAGTCGGCTGGCAACTGCCGATCATAATTCATTGTCTGCAATATGCCGAACGAGAGATGCTTGCTTGTTCACACGGAAAAAAGTACCTTATCGCCTGTTCCATATCAAGCACGCTGGCGTGGATTTAAGAAATGGCATATTATGTGGCGGGCAGAGCCGGCTTTTGGGATAAATAGATGCACATTGCCAAATTGACTCCAAGTTCTGACAAGCAGGCCGATATCGATATCCTGCGACGGCTTGCAGAAAGGGTGAGGGCCATCTCGGAAAGCCCAGTCAACGCCGAGCGGCGTAGGGCTTGGTACGCACTGGATGCTGGGGAAGCCGACCGGGTGATGATCCTGGCCGAACTCTCCGGAGTGCGCGACCGGAATCACCCTCTGCCGGGCGAGATTTGCAGATGTGTCGGGGAATGGGCGCGCGGAGTGGAATACGGATTGCGTGCAACGATCTGGCAATTCGAGGAATTGCAGGACGACCATGTCGTTGAGCCGGTGATCAACACGAATTGGAAGGTTGCTACGAGCAACTACGGCGTGGTCGTGATCATGCATCATAGCGATAGCGGCACCCCTTTAGGCGCCCGCTGCTGGGATCCGCCGATCCGGGACCTGGACAAGGATTTTGATAATTTACATCCCCGAACATTTTCCGTTGACCGCGACGCCTCGCTGGCCGCGAAAGCGCGACTAGAAAACGTGTTTGACGGTATTCTGTCGGTGCGCATGCGCGGCGCGCACTACTGGACCTTGGGTATGACGTGGCCGGCGATCGAATTGATCGGGCTTGAAGGTCTGATGATGGCCATGTATGACAACCCGGCTGGCTTGCACCGTCTAATGGCTTTTCTGCGGGATGACCACCTGGCCTTTATCGACTGGCTCGAAAGGGAAGGCCTCTATTCGTTGAACAACGAGAACGAATACCTGGGCTCCGGCAGCGTGGGCTACACGCACTCTTTGCCGCAGGCGGATTGGAAACCCGGCAGTATCGTGCGCAATCGTGACCTGTGGATGCTGAGTGAATCACAGGAAACCGTAGGGGTGGGCCCGCCGCAGTTCGAGGAGTTTATTTTCCCTTACCAGCTCGAACTGGTTGCCAAGTTCGGCAAATGCTATTACGGTTGCTGTGAGCCGGTACATAATCGGTGGCATATTCTTAAGCAGCTCCCTAACCTGGCCCGGGTATCCGTATCGCCTTGGGCGGATCAGGTCTTTATGGCCGAGGCGCTGGGCCGGGATTGCGTATTCTCGCGCAAGCCGAATCCAACCTTGATCAGCACGAGTCTGTTTGACGAAAACGCAATCCGTGCCGATCTCCGGCAGACCCTGGATATCGCTCGCGCCTGCCGCCTGGAAATTATTATGAAGGATGTGCATACTCTAAACAATGAGCCAACGCGCTTGGCGCGCTGGGTTCGTCTGGCGCGCGCAGAAGCCGCCCGGACAAAGTAAGGCTGCCTAAAGTGCGACAGAGCGGAACGAAAAGGGGCGGTGACTCCGCTTCTATAGAACCCTGATCCTCGAACAGAAAGGAACCCCATGAACAAGCGCGAGCGATTCCTGGCTTTTGCCAACTTTCAACCTGTGGACCGCATTCCACGACATGCCAGCTTTATTCCCGATCTCGAACAACGTTTCAAGACCAAGCTTGGCGCCTCGAACCTGTGGACGCATTTTGACATGGATCTGCCCGGCGGCGCCGGCCTGACTCCTCCTTCCGACTTCAAGTTCCCGGACCATGCCGGGTACCACCCAGGCAAGACGCATGGCAAGGACGGTTTCACGATCGATGGCAACGGCTGCGGGCATCAGCATGGCGGCTTTCATCATTTTACGGAATATATCAGCCCCTTGCGCAACGCCGAGCGGTTCGATGAAATCGAAAAATACCCCCTTGCCGTAAACGCGGGCTGGTCCGATGCGGCCATGCGCCAGGCCGGCCAGGAGGCGCATGCCAGGGGGTTGGCATCGAACGTTTGGGTCGGCCATATGTATGAAAGCGCCTGGCAGGTGCGTGGCTATGAACCGTTCCTGGAGGATTTACTCGTGCGGCGCGAGTGGGCGGAACTGCTGCTGGATCGGTTCTGCGAAAACAACCTGCGTACGGCGGTTGCGGCCGCCCGGGCCGGTTATGATTATATAACCATCGGCGACGACGTGGCCAACCAGAACACCATGATGTTTGCGCCGGAGCTGTGGCGGGCCGTCATGAAGCCCCGCTGGGCCAAGGTGATTGCCGCCGCCCGGTCAATCAAGCCAGACCTTCATGTGTGGTATCATTCGGACGGCAATATCGAAGCCATCCTGGACGATATTGTGGAGATAGGCATCACCATTCTCAACCCCGTCCAGCCGGAATGCATGAATCTTTTAGGCATACGCAAACGTTGCGGCAAACGCCTGGCTTTTGACGGATGCGTTGGAACACAAACCACGTTCCCGTTCGGCACGCCGGATGATATGCGGCGGGTCGTGCGCGAGCTGGCGGAAAACTTACAGGCCGCTAACGGCGGACTCATGCTTTCGCCAACGCACGTTCTGGAGCCCGAGGTGCCGCTAGTCAATATCGAGACGTTCTTCGAGGAATGCGACCGGGTCTCGTCCGAAATCTGTGGCCAGGGGCGTCGGAAAGCAGGGAAGGGAAACTGAACCTGAGAAGAGCATTTTAACTACGAAATACGCGCAACACACGAAAGTAATATATAGATGATGAATATATTATGTTGCAAGTGGCACTGCGGTAAAGCTGCACCCATTGAGTGAAAGACCAGATTGAAAAACATATCCGAATTTCAATTAAATCCTACATTTTCGTGCATTTCGTGTTGTTTCGTAGTGGATTCAACTGCTGGGTTTAGGCTGAAATGACCCACCCCCGGCCCCTCCCAGGAGGGGAGAGTTGCTTGGCACTGTTTGTCAGTTCATGGTTGCAACAATCGCCGAAAAATTAACAACCGTTTAACCGTGAAGCGCTGAACCTTGATCCCGGCTTCACTCGGAAACTTCCTCCTGCGCTCTTCCTCCGGTCGTAGCTGCGAAGGACAAGTCGCTGTGGCACGCCATTTACCATCCGACAAGGGCTTTGCCGCGGAGGGCTCACCAGTTGGCGTTGACGATCGGCATGAACGGCGTGATGTTCTTGGGCGCGATGTTGATCACGCCGAACTGTATCCCGTCGAGCTCGGCTGCATAATTGATCACACCGAACTGGAATCCGACCATCTTCTCGGAAACGATATTAACAGCCGACCATTGCATGCCTTCAATGTTGGCGGCATAATTGGCGCCTAGCAGGAGCAGGACCGCTTGGGCTCCATTGGCGTTGCCGGAAGCCATATTGAAGCCAGCACAGCCGACGACTTGCGCGCCGTTAATATCGTTGTTGCCGTAGTTGATGCCGATGCCGTTGAATTGAGCGCCACTAACTTGTTCGAGCGCGACGTTCAGTCCGATGCCGTCAATCTGAGCCACGGCGGAATTCCTGGCCCAATTGATGCCGATGATGTCGACTTGTGCGCCGCTGACGCTGGTATCCACGTAGTTCAGGCCAATCCCGCAAATCTGTTTGTCGACAGCATCAAGGGCGACATTCGCGCCGATCGCCGTCAACTGGCCGGCATCGGCATGGCCCATGGTAAGGTTGCCGCCGAAGCCGGCGATTTGCAGGGTGGCATCGTTACCGGCGGCGTTGAAGCCGGCACCTATCCATTGGCCCCCGTTTGCTTTTCCATAAGCCCAGTTGAGGCCGGCGGCTGAAAGCTGGTTGTCGCCGTCGCCGCCGACAAAGTTGACGCCGACAACGTTCATTTGTCCGCCCGCCTGTTTCCCGATAGTCAGGTTGGCGCCCGCGCCGGCCAGTTGCCAGCCGGCCGAGTCCACGTTCACGAAGTTTACGCCGGCCGGCGCCAGCTGTATGCCCTGGAGCTCGAGCCCCATAAGGTTGACGATGCCCAGTTGCAGGGCTTTCCCCGTTCCATCTGCGTTATTGACGATACCGATCTGGGCGCCGCGCAGATTGCCGGTCAGATCGTTGGCTAACCCGATATCCATGCCTTTAAGGTTGTCGTTACGTCCGTAGATAATATTCAGGCGCAGCCCATGGATGGAACGCTGGGCATTCTGGATTTGCACGGGAGTCACCAGCGAAAGTTGGAAGCCGCCGGCATTCTCCTCTTGGGCAGTGGGCTGTTGCTGGGGAAGATCTCCCCAAACCGTGATTCCGATTATAGCCAATACTGCCGCTGCGATGTTCCTGGCGATCATGCCGGACCTCCTGAAGTTGTTGGTTATCGTTTGAATTGCCTTGCTATGTATTGAATGTATCGCACGAATGAGACCGCGACTCAAGCGATTTTTCGATTGGGTCCCCGATGGTCATTGTCATTGGGTCCACCGTTCAGTGTCGTTGTAAACCGCCCGGAAGCTGTACAAAATCGGATGGACACGATTAAACGTGTCCCTCCCAGGATCAGGACATGCGGGTTTCTAAAAAATAAAGGCATGCGCTTCGTCGCGTCCGATCTTCGAATTGACATTTAAATTCACATTTTTTTGCCGTATGCTGATGTTTTCCATGGATTTTTTAGCCGCGCCAGCCGGACGGCCAGTTGGATCGCGGCTATCATGCTGCCCGGATTGGCAACTCCCTTGCCGGCAATGTCGAACGCCGTGCCATGGTCCGGGGATGTCCGGAGAATGGGCAGGCCCAAGGTCAGATTTATCCCGCGCTCGAATGCGAGCATCTTCAGCGGGCCCAAGCCCTGGTCATGATACATGGCCAGAACCGCGCCGTGCCGTCCACGCAATGCCTGATGAAAAATGACATCGGCCGGGATTGGGCCTTGGACCTTGACCCCGCGGCGTTGCAGGGCGCGGATGGCCGGAATAATCGTGGTGATTTCTTCGCGACCCAATAGTCCTTCATCGCCGGCGTGCGGATTCAGGGCGCAGACGCCGATACTCTGGTTTTTTATACCGAGCCAGTCCAGTCCGGTGGCGGTTAATTCCGCGGCTTCTACGATGGCCTGCCGGGTCAGAGCGGAAGCGACCTGGGCTAAAGGCAGGTGGCGTGTGACGAGCGTCACCCGCAGTCGCTTGTCCATTAGCAGCATGGCATAATGCTTGGTGTTAGTGAGGGCTGCCAGGTATTCGGTATGCCCCGCAAAGGGGATTCCGGCCAATTGCAGGCTCTTTTTGCAGATTGGCCCAGTGACCATGCCGTCAAACAATCCGGTCTGACATCCCGCAACAGCGGCCTGGATCCATTGCGCCGCAGCGCGCCCTTGGGAACGGCCGCTGATACCCGCCCGCCAGGCAGAGCGAAAAAGTTTTTGACGCGCATCGACCATTGGTTCCCAACTGACGACCGGCGCCTTGGTTGGCAATGATCCGGCTAAATCCAGCATCGGCGGCAGCGCAAGCCGCAGCTGCCGGGCTGTGCGCGCCAGCAGTTCGTGATCGCCAACAAGCACCAAGCGCAGGTAATGCGGCCAGCGGCCCCCATAGGCGGCTTTCAGGGCGACTTCCGCCCCAATGCCGCCCGGGTCGCCCACCGTGATGGCTAGTACGACGTTTTTCATAAAGATAAGCTCAAGGTCGAAAGTCGCAGGTCACAAATCAAAGGTCGATGCTGCTAAAAAAATCCAGCTCATCACCGGGCGGGGCACCGTAGTGGCGTCCGCAGCATGGTCCGGGGCTGAACGCGGATATTGTTTTAAGGTTATCGCAATGGCAAGGCCGGGACAAGAAATTTTTTAAGTGTGTCAAGACTCGTTAGAAAGGTCCTCTTTTTGTGATCGGCATGTTGTTGCGTTGGCTCGGCCCATACCCCTCGACGCTCTACGCAGGGGCCATCAACCCCTGCCTATAGTTCGTCACTATGTCGTTCTTGCCCCCGCCAACACTCAAATGTGAGGCTGAATTGGAACCGCTGGGGCGACAGGAGCAGCGGCGACACCCGTGCGCTGATGTGGAATAGTGCCGCCTACAATGATACGAAGATAATTCTCCACGAGGGGACAAATGCTATTCCATATCTCTTGCCCTATCTCAAAGCTCCAGACAATTCGACGCAAGAGAACGTGGCGATTGTTCTAGGAGAAATTCGGGACGCAAGGGCAGTTTTGCCTCTGGCGTCTATGCTTCAGGCTGACGACTCAAACGCCCGGAAATGGGCTCTCAATGCTATCCATAAGATTAACCGGGCGCATCAAATCCAAGACCGAGAGACCATAGGGATCCTTCTTTTGAGCCTTGTAGCCTACGGGCGGAAAGCAGATTAAAATTCGTCTGTGGCGGTTCTCATTCTTGGCCAACTTCAGACTCCCTGATCCGGGCTGACTGGCCTTAAACCACTGAATGTGCCAGCCTATTTTCCGCCCGGATCAGGAAGTCTGAAATTAGGCCATGGCTTCCACGCCGGTGGTGAGGTCGGTCAGTTCGCGGGTGATGTTCCACTGGCGGGCCTTGTTGTAATTTTGCATCAGTTGGGTGATCAGGTCATCCGCGTTTTTAGTTGCCTGGTCCATCATGCTCATACGCGTGCCCTGTTCGGAGGCCGCCGATTCCATCAGGATATGTTGGACCTGGGATGTCAGCAGACGCGGTAATAAATCTTCCAGGATAGCAGGCAGATCCGGCTCAACCAGCATCGAGAGCGCGTCCGGGCGGACCGTTCCGGATAACTGTGCGGCAGCCATGGGGAGCAGGGACTCTTGAATGACACGGTTTTGCATGACCGATTGGAATTCAGTGTAAATCGCCACAACCCTGTCGTAGCGGCTTTCCTTGAACAACTTGTTCAACTGCCCGCCGACTTCGGCAGCCTTGGCCTCGGCCTGGGGCAGGTACCCGAACCGTTCGCATTTCAGGCCGGGGGAGTGGAAGTGCTTGAAGGCGTCGTTGATTTTACGGCCGATCAACCATACTCCGATTTCAGGGCGGTCGGCGGCCGGTATGCCTGCCTGTTCCTTGATAAAACGCTGGGCTGCCCGGGACACGTTGTTATTGAAACTGCCGCATAACCCCTTATCGGAGGCTACGACGATCAACAGGATCCGGTGCACAGGTCGCTGCTGCAGGAGGGGATGTGGATCGTCGCCGGGTTCGCAGCCGGCCGATGCCCGGGCCGCGAGTTCCCGGATGCGCGCGGCATAGGGCCGGGCGTTGACCAGATGCGCCTGCGCGCGGCGGAATTTGACGGCTGCCACCATTTTCATGGCCCGCGTGATCTGCTGGGTCTTGCGGACGCTGTGGATGCGGAGTTTGATGTCGCGAAGGTTCATTTGCGATCTACTAGTAATTTAAATTGTAGCCGCGATTGTTGATCGCGGTTCTTGAGATGAAGACCGACTTCATCGAAGTCGGCTACAGTCTGCCCAAAGGGCAATAGGTGCTCTTTTCTTGCTTGCATGATTCGTGGTTGTCCTGAATTCGGGGGTGCTATTGTGTTGTCCCGTCCGTTCAGATTTAATTGTTATGAATGAAAAGCGTTCTGTGGTTAAGGCGTTACTTGTCGCCCAAAAAACACATGATAGAAAACTTTATATTCCCGGCGGAATACCTGGCGCCAGAGGCAACGCTTTGCCTTATTTTTGCTCGGCTATAAATTGGGTTTTGAATGTTTGAATCACATCACGCAGCTCTTGTTCCAGCGCACCGTCGAGCTCCTGTTTCTCCCGCAAGCGGCGCAAGGTATCCGCGGCCTTTTCGTCCATGTGGCGGAACAATCCGGCCTCGAAGGGCCGCACGCGGGCCAGGGGGAGGTCGTCGAGGTAGCCGTTCATGCCGGCGAAGAGAATGCTGATTTGCTTGTCAACGGCCAGCGGCTGGTACTGGTCCTGCTTGAGAATTTCCAGCAGATGCTCGCCGCGGACAAGCTGGGCCTTGGTGGCTTTGTCAAGATCGGCGCTGAATTGGGAAAAGGCGGCCTGTTCGCCGTACTGCGCCAGGTCCAGGCGCAGTCGTCCGGCTACCTTTTTCATGGCCTTGGTTTGGGCCTTGCCGCCGACGCGGGAGACCGAAAGCCCGGAATTGACGGCGGGGCGCACTCCTGAAAAGAACAGGCCGGTTTCCAGGTAAATCTGGCCGTCGGTGATCGAGATGACGTTCGTCGGGATATAGGCGGAAATATCGCCGGCCTGAGTCTCGATGATCGGGAGGGCCGTCATGCTGCCGCCGCCCTTGGCCTTGGAATATTTTGCCGCACGTTCCAGGAGCCGGGAATGCAGGTAAAACACGTCGCCGGGATAGGCTTCGCGGCCCGGGGGCCGCCGCAGGAGAAGCGAGAGCTGACGATAGGCCACGGCATGCTTGGAGAGATCGTCGTATACGATCAGCACGTGGTGCCCGTTGTCGCAAAACTCCTCGGCCATGGCGCAGCCACAGTAGGGGGCGACGTATTGCAGGGCCGCCGGGTCGGCCGATGCGGCGTTCATGATGATGGTGTGTTCCATGGCCCCGTTGTCCTCAAGCGCCTTGACAACCCGGGCCACTGTTGAGTTTTTCTGGCCGATGGCCACGTAGATGCAGATTACGCCCGTATCTTTTTGGTTGATGATGGCGTCGATGGCCACTGCGGTCTTGCCGGTTTGGCGGTCGCCGATGATCAGTTCTCGCTGGCCGCGCCCGATCGGCACCATGGAGTCGATGGCCTTCAATCCGGTTTGCATGGGCTCGAACACCGGCTGACGTTCCACCACGGAGGGGGCGCGCCGCTCGATGGGCCGTGTTTTGGTGGCGGCAATGACGCCTTTGCCGTCAATCGGCTGGCCCAGGGCGTTGACCACGCGACCGATGAGTTCGCGCCCCACCGGTACTTCCATGATTCGCCCCGTGCTTTTCACGGTATCGCCTTCCTTGAGCAGCAGGCTATCGCCCAGGATGATACAGCCGATGTTGTCCTGCTCCAGGTTCATGGCCAGTCCGTAAATGTGGTGCGGGAACTCCAGGATCTCGCTGGCCATGACATTCGGAAGTCCATAGACCCGCGCAATGCCGTCGCCGATCAGCAGTACGGTGCCCAGGTCGGTTTCCTGGATGCGGTTCTGATAATCGGCCAGTTGCTTTTTAAGCACCGCCGTGATCTCGTCCGGTCTAATTTTAATTTCAGCCCCCATATTTTTTCACCATTCTAAGACGGGCTAACGCCCGCAACCCTAAAAAAATTTACCACTGATTACACCGATTTCACTGATCGGATAACAGAATGTTCTTGTTTTTCCTCTATCCTTGCTATCCGTGTCATCCGTGGTTCAGCCCATGCTGATCCGCCAAGGCGGAAAATCTCCGGTCTTTCTCCGTGGTTAATTTTCTTGTTTTTCTTAGCGGTTTCGCGTGGATAAGGCACTAATTGCGCGAAAGTTCATACTGAATGTTATCCAACTGGCCCCGAATGCTGCCGTCGATCAGCCGGTATCCCGCCTGAATCACAATGCCGCCCAGCAGCTCGGCATCCTGCGCCGTCTCCAACTCCACCTGGCGCTTAAAGATCAGGGATAGCCGATCGCGAATTGTCGCAGCCTGTTCCGCGGTCAGCTTTTGGGCGCTGGCCAGTCGCACCGCCAGGATGCCCCGGCTTTGACGAAGCAGGTCGTTCACTCGGCGTGTAATCCCTGCCATGATCGGTTCCCGGCGCTTCGTTATCAGCAGTCGCAGAAAATTCCGGGTTAGAGGCAAAAATACGGCGTCGAATAATTCGGCGACGACCGCCTGTTTGCGCTCGCCGGGAATAAACGGATTTAACAGGCATTCCCGCAATCCCCGGTTATCCTGTAAGAGCCGTTCGAAAGCGTTGAGTTCATCCACGACCTGTCCCTGAAGACCCTGTTCCATGGCCAGGGAAAATACGGCTTGGGCGTAGCGGTTGACCAGCGGGCTCGAGGGTATGTTCGGACTATCCTGCATGTTTCTTTTCCAGTTGATCCAAGGTTTCGTTAATCAGGCGCTGGTTCAACTCCGGATTCACTGCTTGGCGGATGACTTTCTCGGCGACCTGGATCGCAAGCGATACGACTTCCACGCGCAGTTCCTTGATCGCTTTTTCTCTTTCGATGGCGATCCGTTCCTCGGCCTGATTCAGGATGGCCTGACCCTGCTGGCGGGCTTCCTGCAGGATGGTATCGCGTGCTTGCTGGCCATCGCGGGCCGCCTGCTGCATGATTTGCCGGGTTTTCTCGGCCAGCTCCGTCATTTCCTTCGTGTATTGGTCTCTGGCTGACTCCATCTTGACGCGCGCAGCCTCGGCGGCATCGAGGTCCTGCTTGATCTTTTCGGCGCGCTGGTTGAAAATGCCTATAATGGGCTTGTAGGCCACCAGCCAGAGCGCGCACAGGGCCAGCAGGAAGGTGACGATTTGCGCGATGATCAAGGGTAAATTAATATCCAGCATGGCGGGAATTCGATAAAATTCAGTTTAAGACATGGTAATTTAGATCTTTTGGAGTCACGACCTTTGGTCATGGCTATGATAACGCAGGCCGACATCATCAATGTCGGCTAGAGTAGGCTTGGCCCTGATTTACCGCTCCGACGCGGCCCCTGTTTTCAGCATATCCAGATCGGTTTGCGCCTTTATCAGATCCATTTCGGCCTGGACCAGCGCCACCTTGGCCTTGGCTTCGCTGACTTCTTTTTGCGCCGTCGCGAAGGGATTGGCAAAAAGGAGCAGCAGGGCGATCACCAGCGCATAAATAGCCAGCGATTCGATGAACGCCAAGCCGATGATCAAGTTGGTGCTGATGGCGCCGCCCGCTTCCGGCTGGCGTGCAATGCCGTTCATGGCGGACGAGACCGACATGCCCTGGCCGATGGCGGTGCAAAGGGTGCCGATGCCGATCGTTGCCCCCGCCACAATCACCGAAACCGTTAGAATATCCATGAACGATCCTCCTGTTTCTTGTTATTAATGTTGATGCAGAGATTCACCGATATACGACATTGAGAGGGCGGTAAAAACCAAGGCCTGGATGAACGCCACCAGTACGCCCAGCAGAATGATCGCCGGACGCAGCAGCAGCGGAACCATCATCAGTGCCTTGAATATTACCCCCGACGAAAAGAAGAAGAGTGTAATCAAATAGACCAGAACGCCAAGAATAATTTCCTTGGCCAGCATATTGCCGAAGAGCCGCATGGTTAGTGATAACGGGCGGGTGAACAGTTCCAGCGCCCGAATGACGAAGAAGAGCGGGGCCAGCCAGTAGGGTGGCCCGCATAAATGTTTCAGAAAACCGCCCAGCCCCTTATGTCGGATGCCAACCCCGATGCTGACGAGTGCCACGATGATGGCCATGGCGGCGTTGATGTTGACATTCGTGGTGGGTGAGGCGAAGCCCGGGATAAGCCCCATGAGGTTGGAACATAGAATAAAAAGGAATAGCGTCGCGAAGAGCGGTAGGAAACGCGCCGCTGCCGGACCGGCAAGTTGAAGACTTAAGCCCCGGATGGAGTCCAAGGCCAGCTCAACAGTATTCTGGAGCGGCGCGGGATTGAGCCGTAGCCGGCGTCCCGCCAGCGCGCCCAGCCCGACCAGGATAAGCACTACCAGCCAGGCGCTCGCCAGCGGTAAAAACCATGCTGGTGGCTCGCTCTGGGCGGCAAAAAGATGCCATAATCCAGTCAGTAAATAAGGTCCTTCTATTTCTTCCATGTTCGGCGGTTCTTATTCCAGCTTGGTGTCTCTGGAGCCTGAATTTTGGTTTTTGGTCTTTTGCTGTTGCTGAACTGTGGCCAGCAGCACGGTCAATGCGGCCAGCACGATCAGCACGGTCAGGGCCATGGCTATTTTGTCGATTTTCAGCAACCCGATAATAACCAGGGCTATGGCCAGGTAGCGCGCGGCATAGGCTCCGATAATCACCAGCACTGCTCGCCGGCCTCGCTTAAACGCGAGTCCGCGGCGTACGGATAAGCGCAATAGATAAACATTAAAGACGCCCAGCAGGGCGCCGAGCAACACGCCGCCACCGATTTCCCAAGCTAAATTCATTTTGAGTCGTCCTTGTGAGTGAGTCCGAAATAAATCATGTTGAAAAAACCAGCTCCGATGCCGCAACACAACAATCCTATGGTGAACCACGGGGCGCTGTCCAGCCACTTGTCGATAAAATAGCCGGCCGCCAGGCCCAGGAACGTAGCGGTCACCAGCGTGAATCCCAGCGATCCGGCGGCGCCGACATTCCTCCAGTAATTCATCTGCGGGGACGTCTTTTGAATGGACTTCTGATTTTTGAGGGGCATATGGCAGACACAGTTAAGAAGGAATGGCGGCATATCCAAATTGAAAAACCGCTAAGCAATGGAAGTGCGTTCAGAACGGTGCGACACTGAACAAAAAGAACGCTGTTATACTGTTTGCCTTCCCTCCGAAATTTGAATATGTCAATTGTTTGGCGGTTCATGCATTGTGTTGTCGGGCTGGTCGCCTTCCTCGCGACCTTTCTTAAATTCTCCCATGCTACGACCGATGGCACGCATCAGTTCCGGTAGTTTTCGCGCGCCAAAAAGCAGAAGAATGACAGCGATAATCAGTAAAATCTCTTGCCAGCCGATACGCGACATAAAGGCTCCTTCCCGGCAATGCCGGGCCAGTTATCCACCCCGTGAAATTGCGTTTCAACATTTAATATCATAGTTGATCTTGGTACAGGGTCAAGCGTCGATTTCAGCAATTCGCATTATGGCCGGCGCCGCCTGCCATCTTGTGTGGCGGGGGCGGCAGATTGGCTTAAAAAACTTGCCTTGCCAGCCAATTTCTTCACCCGCGATCACGCCAGAGGCTTGGTCTAGCGGGTCTAAAGGCCATCATTAGAATTGCTATAGATGTTCAGGTAATTAACTTCAGAGGATCAAGGAACCCACCCCTGCCCGCAGTGCTACGCCCAGCGTTGCAGGCAGGCCGCGCCTCTCCAAGGCGGGGATGATATTGAAAACCAGTCATTTCCCCTCCTTGGATGGGCCAGGGTGGGTGCTCTTAGAAAACCATCTCGCATTGTTGCGTTATTTATCTGAAATGCTATAGCCTTTGTCCGTGAATTTTGATTGCGGCCGGTCCGGTATGGGGATAGCATATAAAAGTGTTGTCCGGGGAATACAGGGAAAATCTGAACGTGGTTAACCCCGTTTGGCCGCGTTTTACTCGGCCATCATCACGTGACTCACGTGGTGGCCCTTTGGGTTAATTCTGCGCCGGCTCGGCGCAAAATTGAGGTATGACTTATTGTTTTTTGTGACTCGGCACGGAAAGCTGATTGGATTAAGGCAATAAAAATGAGTCGGCAGTCAAAACAACGACAGCGACATGGGTTCACTCTGGTTGAGCTGGTAGTTGTGATTGTCTTGGCCATCGTTCTCCTGGTCGTGTTGGTCTGGCCCAACGTGGCGGCCGTGCGCGAAAGGGCGCGGCGGATCAACTGCTTGGCTCACCTGAATGAGATGTACAAAACCATTTCGACATGGGGTCTGGATTCTGCGGATGGGTATCGGAATGCCCTGGACAAGGTGTCTCCTGAAGTCTTTATTTGTTCGTCCGCAGGACGGCTATGCCGGACGCAACCGGACACGAATTGCTACTACCAGTATTATTCGTACCGCCGGGATGCTGACGGCGATAAAATCCTTATTTGTGACATGAACGGGCCCAACCAAATTGCGGGAGCAAATGCCTGGGGCGCGAATCATGACGGTCAGGGTGGCAATGCCATTACAGGCTCGGGTTCGGGACTTTGGGTGGATTCAATGCATAATCCGGGACAATCTTGCATTACTAATCCGGAAATAGTCAGCTTGTTTTCAACCAACAATGAAATACAGATTTTGCCTTTGCATAGGCAGCGGGGCGGGAACATAGAATAATAGAAGTGCTCTTATGAACGACTTGAATCTTGATGAAATCTGGATGCGGAAGGCGCTCCTGCAGGCGCAACAGGCGGCGGAGGAAGGTGATGTGCCCATCGGTGCCGTAATACTGCACGGCACGGCCATCGTCGGCCAGGCTCATAACCAGGTGGAGCGGCTTAAAGATCCGACCGCGCATGCCGAGATGATCGCCATCACCCAGGCCGCCGCTGCGCTGGGTGACTGGCGGCTGCTGGAAACAGTGCTCTACGTCACCAAGGAGCCCTGTCCCATGTGCGCCGGTGCCATTAACTTAGCTCGGATCCCCCGGGTCGTCTTCGGCGCACTGGATCCGCAGGGCGGCGGCGTCCTGAAATGCCAGGAAATCGCGCGCGGCGTGCTGGCAGTCGAATGCCGTGCGTTGCTTCAGGGTTTTTTCAAAACCATCCGGAAACAATGTTGACTGGATGAACAAACCGGTCAAATTGGTGCGATGATTCATTATTTCAACCACACCCCCAACCCGGCGGCTGTTGGAAGCGGGAAAATTACGGATACCCTCCCAGGAGGGTCGGCCCGACCTTGCCCCGAGGTCGGGCCGGGGTGGGTTGTCTGAGTTTCAGACTCCCTGATCCGGGCTGACTGACGTAAACTAATGGATGTGCCAGCCTATGTTCCGCCCGGATCAGGAAGCCTGAACTGATGGCTCGCTGAAGCGATTTGAAAAACCGACTATCACTTCTCGATCAGCGTTTCGCTGATCTTCATGCCGAAATGCCTTCCACCGGTTTCGAGGTGAACCAGAACCTGATCACCCGTCTTCAACTTTGAGACCGACACTGGCTGGCCGTCGGGCCGTACCAGGTTGATGGTCTCCGCGTTCTGCAGAACGATGGAAATTTCCCGGCCGCTGACCTCGGCTTGGATCAATAGCATTGGACGGGTCTCTACTTTGCAGCGCCCGATATGCGCGGCGCGAGTCTGGCCCTTGGCGTTGACCACCAGCATTTCATCGCCGACCCGCAGGTCGGAAAGGTAGGCGGTTTTGTTGCCGGGTCGCAGGATGTAGGCATGCACGGCGCTGGCGTTGACGCGGAACGGCCGCGCCGCGACGTAAGGGTTTTCCAGGCTTTCGGAATGCACCAGGAAAAAGGCGCTGGAGGTGTTGCCAACCAGCATGCCTTCGCCGATGGTCATGGCGGTGCAGGTGTCCACGCAGACGCGATCCCCCATACCGGTGGGGGCGATCCGGGCGATCGTGGCGGTCAGTAAATCGACCGTTGGAGATATTCCATGAACCAGTTTCACGATCCGGCGCACGACGGCCGGATCCCGGCTGTTGATCACGATGCCGTCCACGCCTTTTTCCAGGATGCCCAGCATGGTGCGGGCTTCTGCCACACTCCGCGCCTCTGTCATCAGGCGGTCCCGTTGGGCCAGCAGGTTTTCAAGAGGAATAATGGTCCAATCCTTCATGCGCGGGATTAGGATGGCTTCGCGGGACACGGCCGCTGCGCGACGCTCATCGTCCTTGGAATTGATGTCGAGCACCAGGACATCCTTGCCCAGCACCAAGTCGCCGTCCTCGGCCACTGTGGTGATGCGGCCAAGTTCCTTGGCGCGCGGGGAGCAGTCTTTGTCGACCCAGACGGCGTCGGCGCCGCTTTCGATGGCCGCCACCGCCAGCTCCTTATCCCACGGACTGATCTGTACCCAGGCTTGTTTCATTTCTCTATTTAACATTTTTGTAACTATTTAGGTTGCCTGAAAAAACCCGGATAAGCAAAGATTATCATTTCGAGCGTAGCGAGAAATCTCATCTGTTTGCCAACAAACATGAGATCCTTCGCTACGCTCAGGATGACAACCTCCCCAGTAACACGGGATGCCGAATTTGACATAACAGATTAATATCTAACGTGTTTCTTTCTTTGCACCGCCGGCTGCCGGCGGTGGTTTCGCTGAGTAGTTACACATTTTTAACGCTTCTTTGGCGGGCATTTTGGCGTGCACCACCTGGCAGATGGCCGCTACCATGCGGGATGGATCAGCGTGCTGAAACGCATTCCGTCCGATGGAAACGCCGGCGCCACCCGCTTGCATGGTCTGTTCGACCATGCTTAAGATCGCGCCATCCGACCCCATCTTTTCGCCGCCGGCAATCACTACCGGCACCGGACAACCCGCCGTGACTTCCGCGAACGATTTCGGGCTGCCCGTGTAATTGACTTTCACGATGTCGGCGCCTAGCTCGGCCCCGACTCGCGCCGCGTGCTTGACAAACTTAACGTCGAATTCGTTTTGGATTTTAGCGCCGCGCGTGTACATCATGGCCACCAGTGGCATGCCCCATTGCATACATTTCCGGGACACCAGGCCAAATTGGGCGAGCATCTCGTCTTCCCCTGGAGCGCCCAGATTGACATGGATGGATACACCGTCGGCACCGAGTTGGATGGCTTCCTCTACCGTACAGACCAGGACTTTATTGGTGGGGTTGGGCGAGAGGCTGGTGCTGGCCGAGAGGTGCACGATCAGCCCGATGTCCTTGCCCGACTGGCGGTGCCCCGAGCGCACGATGCCCTTATGCACAATAATGGCGTTGGCCCCGCCATTGACGGCGTTATCCACGGCTTGTTTCATGTCGATCAGGCCTGCAATTGGTCCCACTGTGACGCCGTGGTCCATGGGGATAATCACTGTTTTCCCGGTCAGCCGGTTGATGATACGTTCTAAGCGAATTGATTTGCCGGTCATCATAATAATAGTCCTTTTCTAAAGAAATCCTATTCGGAAAAAATCGAATATGAAATAGCCTACTGGAAAAGCGGGCCGGTAACAAGCGCAGAAACAGGGACCTGATTTTATTATGTTATCAGCTTTGAATTCAAATCTGTAATTGAGTCCATCAATGGCGCTAATGCACGCTAAACAGGGAACCTACCCCCGGCCCCTCCAAGGATGGGAGCTCTTCGGTTGGGAGTGTATGATGCTTGATCTTCTCTAAGGATAGATATCTTCTCAGTTGGGAATAATGAATGCGTGATCCCCTCCCGGGAGGGGCAGGGGTGGGTGTTGATGCTGTTTGTGTGCCATACATGTGTGCCACGGATGGCGCACAGTTTAGCGTCGTGCCACGTGCCAGATGGTATCTTTCTCAATCGCATTGCGCGACTAACGGAATACGCCGTATTCGCGGGCAGCTTCGGTCATCGCGTAATAATTTTCGAGGGGGATGCTGTCGATGATCGAATGGCTGGAGGCCACGACATACCCGCCGCTGGCCAGGCCTTCAATGTGCGCCCGTGTTTCGGCGCGGACCTCCGCCGGCGTTCCGAAGGTCATTACGCCCTCGATGCACATGTTGCCCACCAGGCAGAGTTCACGGCCGTATTGTTTCTGGATGCGGTAGATGTCGTTGCAGGAGGGCTGGATGGGGTTGAGGGCGTCAACCCCCCATTCGACGAAGAGCGGCAGGACGTCGTCCAGCTTGCCGCAGCAATGCCAGAGCAGGGGCTTGCCCGCCGCTTTCACGGCCCGTGCCAGTCGTCGTGCGTGCGGGACCCACAGTTGTTGCATGATGGACGGCGGACAGAAATACCCGCTCGTCATCGTCACGTCGTCGGCGACGATGGCGAAGGCGAGGGGCAGGTCGCGGATGGCTTCCCAGATGGCCAGCTGGCGGGCGGACTGGATTTCCATCAGCCGCTCGACCAGCGCGGGGTTGTCGTACAGATTCAGCAGGAAACTTTGGATGGGCACCGGCCCCATCGCCATGTAGGAGACGAAGAACGGGCCGCACATGTGGGCGGCCACGCCGATATTGGTCCCGCGCACGGCGTCCAGGTAGGTCTGCAGCCCGCGCCGGCAGGCGTCCGGATCGAACGGCGGCAGACGGTCGAGGTCGGCCTCAGTGGAGACCGCGCGTTCGCCGAACCAGGCGTCCACGCAGGCGACGATAACGTCTTGGTGCGTGCGCCGGGCGAATTCCAACGCCAAGGCCGGCGGCAGGTACCGGCTGTGAATGCCCTTTTCGCGCGGCCAGCCCATGATGCCGGCGACCGCGGCGGCCTCGATGCAGATTTCGAAATGCGGCATGCGGTCATGCCGTTTTCCGGCAAACGCTGCGAGCAAACGCGCAACATCCGGTTCATCTGATGCCATGGACGGGTTAGTCCTTCATTTTTACGACGGCGCCGCTGGCACTGGCGGATTCGCGCATTGCCATTGTGACTTGCAGGGCATAGAAGGCGTCGGCAAGCGTGACTCGGGATGGGATACGGTCGCGGACCACCTTTAGAAAATGGTGCAGATTGTCGATGCGCGGGAACTCCAGCCGTGGGTCGAGCACCCGGGGCGCGTCCCATTCGGGGTCGCCTTGGCGCTTGTATTTAATGACGCTGGTGTTTTCGGCCTTGACGATTCCCACGGCGCACTTGGTGCCGATCACGGAAAGATGCGAATCGTGGACTCCGCCGACGCAGTCAAACACGGTGCCCATGCTGCCATTCTTGAAAAACAGGCGGCCCTGGACAACTTCTTCGGAGATCAGTCCGGGCACGGTCTCGATGCCCTCGACCGTCGATCGGGTTACACAACTGACTGAATTCACCTCGCCCATCAGCCAACAGGCCAAATCCACCTGGTGGCAGGAATGGTGAACAATCCAGCCGCCGGATTCGACCGGATCGAGGATGGCGCGATGGCGGGCGCCCTCGGAGTAAAAACCATGGGCGCGGGCCATGAAGCTCGAATAGTTCATGAGCCGCCCGAATTCGCCGCCTTCGATCATGGCCTTGATCTTCTGGTTACAGGGATCCAGGCGTCGTCCGAAATTGACCACGGATGGAACGTTCGCCTTGGCAACCGCTTCGCGCATGCGGCGGCCCTCATCCGGCGTCAGCGCGATTGGTTTTTCGCAGAAGACGGGAATGCCGGCGGCGGCAAGCAGGCAAACGTGTTCGCAATGGGCGGCAGTGGTGGAAGAGACCAATCCGAAATCCAGTCCTTCGCGGATCAGGTCGGCCGGATCCTGAAAGGCTTTGATGCCGAAAGTCTCGACTGCGGTGCGCCGATGGGGTTCGCCCCGGTTACAGGCGCCGATGATCCGGAAATCGTCGCCGTACCACTTGTCGATATTGATATTACGAGTGAACTGCTGGCCCATGCCGCCAAAGCCGAACACTCCGCCGCGCAGGATTTTTTGTGAAGACATGCTGAGAACTCCTTGGTTGGTCGCATATTGCGAATATTAATCGTTCTTCAATGATTGGTTCTGCTTGCGTCGTCACTAGCCTCGAAATCCTACCCTGAATCGCTTGGCCAAGTCAAACCAGTTGTAGCTCCTTTTTATGGGCGGCATGGCATGGGAACTCATCCCTTCCCGGAATGGATTATTGTCACCAAGAGCTGGCGAATTCAATCATGCTCCTCGCGAAAGTCCGGTTTGGGTGCCATTGCGAGTTTTAGCGCTTATGACATGTGCATTGCCGTTCCTGAGATAATTTGATTGATTCTTTGGCTCCATCATTCGTGTAAATACCGACTAGATATCCATGCGGCATGCAATGATGTCTTGTCCATGGCTTCTTAGCCGAATAATTTGGTCTTGCGCCGAATCGGAAGCGCTGTTTTAATTGGCTTGTGTGCGAATCGCCTATAGATGTATGGTTGCGACGGAAGAATGGTTTTGGGGCTCAAGGCTGGTAAATGGCAGGCAATCGAAGATGGCGGAACTATTACTGGTCACGGGGGTGGGCGACCAAGCCGGTCCCCATTCCTGCTGATCCGGGCTATATGCTGGCGGCCAGAGACCTAGAATTTGTGGGTGTGGATTTTGCATGGCGCACGTGCAAAATCAGGCTATGTATAATCGACCGCGCTTTTGAGCGGTGGCCGAATTAGTGAGAATGCCAGGATAACGCAACACAAGGAGACAGTAGCTATGCCAGCAAAAAAAGTTCTCGTCGAGATCAAGCAGGGCTCGGGATTCCGGACGGAATGTCGGGCGGGCAAGCACTTGGTGGTCATTGATCAGCCGACGCTGGCTGGGGGGACCGATGAGGGATCGACTCCGCTTGACCTCCAACTCATGGCCTTGGGTAGTTGCGTGGCGGCTATTGGCAGGATTATCGCCAACCAGCGTAAACTGGCCGTACGCGGCATCGAAATTTCACTGGAGGGTGAAATCGACACGGACGGCTTGTTCGGCAAAGCCCCAGTTAACCGCACCGGTTTCAGCTCGATTAGCGCGCGCGTGAAGATCGATGCGGACATGACTACGGAGGAGAAGGTGCAGTTCGTGCACGCCATGGATGCGCGCTGCCCGATCTCGGAAAACCTGAAGAATAACACCCCGATCAGTGTCGTTCTGGCTCAATAAGCGGGTTTATTGACAGGGCGTCTTTTTATGGGAGAAACGAAGCAGGCAGATCCTGACGCCTTGGCGCTTGTGAGAGCGACTAAGGCTGGCGACCGTAGCGCATTCGAAAAATTGGTGACTCGGCATAAGCGCCGGATATATGCTTTGGCCCGTCGGATCACCGGATCCGAAGAAGACGCGCAGGATGTTACGCAGCAGGCCATTCTCAGTACCATGCAGAACCTGGCCGATGTCCGCGCAAGCGCCACCGTCTCTATTTGGCTCACGACAATGAATACGTGGATGGCGGTTGCCGGATTTCTGTAGCCGCGCACGTTGGACGCGGTCTTGGTGATTGGCGGATGGCCGACTCCAACGTGGTCGGCTACAGTCAAAGTTGACCGGCGG
>CAZALU010000055.1:0-20830 GCA_964486075.1 uncultured Verrucomicrobiota bacterium | reverse complement strand
TCCGTGTCTCTGTGGTAAATCCCCTCTTCGACCCACAGATTCTGGTGAGGAGCCTCTTTGGTATGGTTCAAAACCGGTGCAAGTACAGGTAGGGACCGCTTGGCAAGCGGTCCGCGCAGCCTTACCTGCGGCCTGACTGCTGAGCGGCGGTTTCGGCGAAACCGCCCTGCCAAAATTTGCCGTAACCTGATTGTGAACCATGCCGATTCTTTTGTAGGGCGGGCATGTCCGGCTTGGCGGATTGCCCGCCGGCATCCTACGGCTTGTTCGCGTTGTCCCAATGATAGCTGTGCAGACTGAGCTTTCTCAGGAGGCTTTTGGGAAGGTGGGGTGCGCAATGTCCGGCCACTGTGCCGCCGACCTTGGCCAGAGTGTACAGACAGTAATAGGGGATATAGCGTGGATGCCGCTGGAAGATATAGGCGCATTCCTGTTTTAGATAGCGCCAGCCCATGGCGGCGCTGGTCTGCACATTGTGGCGTGGAAAAATAACGGTCAGCGAATATACACTGTCGAAATAACGCCGGAACGCGGTTGGCAGCGAATAACGGTGGGAGTGAATCACCACTGAGTCTGGTTGGTAAACGACTGCGTGGCCGGCTTCGATTATATCCCGGGCAAATTGCTGGTCTTCGCTCATGATCAGTTTTTCATCGAATGGATATCGGAGCAGCAACGGACGGCGTACAGCGGCGCTGACGTTCGAAAAAAAGACGTCTTTCAATGCCAAGGGCGCGGTGCCAATCTTGGCGCGCCGCGCGGATTGATCTGCCGGAAAATGATAGCCCAGGAAAAATTGTTCCGTCGGCGGGGCATCCGAACGCGGAATTTGACGGGAATATACGGCCGCGACCTGAGGGTCGGAAAAAGGACGCAATAGTGACGCCAGCCAATGCTCATCCCGGGGCAGGGCGTCCTGAGTCAGGAGGACGACGATATCCCCTTCGGCCTCGCGTGCGCCCAGGTTGCGGGCGGCCCCGTGCGAGAAGCGGGGGATGGGTACAATCCGGATTTTATCATGCATGCGCCCGATGTCCCGGGTGTTGTCCGTGGACAAGGAATCCACCAGCACCACTTCATACGGGGCCGTGGGTTTTTGGTTGAAGAGAGCCTTGAGCAGCGCAGGCAGGTAAGCCGCGGCGTTCAAGACCGGAATGACGACCGAGACGCGTTGGGATTGTGGAGAAGCATTCATCCTAAACCCGGCAGTCGAATCCACTATAAACACTCGAAATGCACGAAAATATAGGATTTAATTGAAATTTGGATATGTTTTTCAATCTGTTCTTTCATTCAATGGGTGCAGTTTTACCGCAGTGCCACTTGCAAGATAATATGTTCATCATCAATATATTACTTTCGTGTTTTTCGCGTATTTCGTAGTTAAAATGCTCTTTTCAGGTTCTTAGATTGTTTGCCTTTGCCTTATTTGATCGCGTTTCCCTGGAATTTGTATTTTGGAATTTGGAATTTCCCGCCGGGCGGGCTAAGTATCGGCGATGCCCGTATCCTGTACTTCCCTGGTCAGGCGATCCAGGTGCCGCGGTAAAGCCATGATGCTGAACAGGAAAGAGGCCGCGCCTAATTGCACCCCGTTGACCAGGCACAGCACGGCGAAAAACAGCAAGCGCTGCTGGTCTAGAGACCCGAAACCGCTGGCGACCCACTCGATCATGACTTTCAAGGTTATAATTAATCCCACCAGCACTACCAAGCCGGATATGATACAAGCCTTATCAAAAGTGAACCAGCGGTAGAACCAGGCGATTACGGTATCCTCATGCAACCCGGAGAGATGGCCGTAGGCCTTGGCCAGCAGGCCGATGGTGATAAGCTGGATGCTGACGATGTTCAGAACTCCGCCGATCAGCATGCAGTGGATATCCACGATGCGATGATTGATGACAATCGGTCCGAAAGCCAGCGGCAGGGTTATGGCCAGCCCCAGTGTCCAGAAGAAAAGTCCGGGCAGCAGCAGTAGAATCGTGGGGCTGTGCAGGATCATGAACCGCAAATGGCGCCAGCCATCCCGGAACGAGTTCAGTTTTGAGTCACCCAGCCGCGGATGATATACGATGTCGCGTTCCGCGATGCGGAGACGACAGCGAATGGCGCGCACGACCATCTCGCTGGCGAATTCCATACCGGTGGTCACACAGCGCAGTTCGTCGTACGCTGCACGGGTGAGGGCGCGCAGGCCGCAGTGGGCATCATGCACGGAACTGGTGCGGAACATGATCCTGAGGACCATGGAAAGCAGGGGGTTGCCGATATAGCGATGCAGCAGTGGCATGGCCCCGGGCTGGATGCTTTTCATCCGGTTGCCGATGACGAATTCCGCCTGGCCGGCAAGGATCGGTTGGACCAGGATATCGAGGGCCTCAAAGTCGTAAGATAGGTCGCCGTCGCCCATGACGAGAATGTCGTGATGGGCGTTGGCGAAGCCCTTGCGCAGGGCTGACCCATAGCCCCGGTGGCGTTCGGTCAGTACCCGTGCGCCATGTTCGCGGGCGATTTGCGCGGAGCGGTCGGTGGAGCCGTTGTCCACAACGATAATTTCAGCTTGTAAGTTTTGGCCCGCGGCGGACGCGATCAGCTTGGCGATACCACGGTGTGCTTGGTCGATTGCCTGGCCGATGGATGCCTCTTCGTTCAGACAGGGTATAATGACGGAAATGCCTTGAAATGTAATGGAAGATGATGTGGCCATATTATTTTACAATATTGAAATATAGCGCCTGTCCGACCGCTTTACTCCTCGACTTCTCCTTCGTCTTCCGGGGCGGGCGCTGAAAAAAAGTTCGGGACTTGGAGCGGCTGGTCTGAGTCTTGCATGATGAATCCTTGCGCGTTATTACCCGTGTTTTCGGTGTTGCCGGCATTCGGGTCCGGGGGCTTGAACGGCGAGAACTTGTGGGCCGCGTCGGGATTGACACGTAGGAAGTTGTCGATGGTATCGCCCGCGCTGTGATTGGTGTTGAGCGACCCGAATGGACGGAGTTGCCCGGGAAAGCCAGGGCTGGCGTTGGTGTTGGGTTTCATGAAGTTTTCCAGCGACTGGGATTGAAAGGGAGCAGGCATATTGGTGCCCATCGGTTTAAACGGCGAAAATTTTCTTTTCTTCATATCCGAGAAAAAAGGGTTTTTGGTGTTTGCGTTCGGGACGGTCGTAAACCCCCTGGTAGTCATCGCGCCGGGAGCGCTGAAAGGCGTAAACCCCGGAGGAGCGTCCGGCGCCGACAATGGCCCGTCAGGGCTGGCGTTGGTTTTGCTCGGTTTCAGGTTAAAAATCGTCGTTTCCACCCCCCGCCTTAGCACCGCCTCCTCGTTATCGTAATCCGCTGACACCAGTTCATAGGTTTCGTTTTTTTCTCCGACTTCCAAATAAAAAGTTTTAGTTGTTTTTTTATCAAGGAATCCCGCGCGCAATGGGGCGTTGCCGCTATCAATAATTGCTTTCAATTCCAGTTCCCTGGTCAGCGCTTCGGTTGGCGCGGAGGTTTCTGCTATTGTCGCCGAGGTGTCCGCGGGTGTTATTTCACCAAAAGGTTTGCGGTCCAGGATGACCCGGTAGCGATCGAAATCAGCTCCGCCGGACGCCGTGGCGGCCAGGATCGCCGTCGCGGCGAAAGACGTAAGACCGATCATAATGAATATGCGTTTCATGATTTAATCCTCAGCGGCTGATAAAGGACTTGAAAATTAAACAAAATTATCATAGCATTCCCGCGATTCTTGACAAGAACAATGCGGCTGCGAATTGAATTCCATAAAAAAGGACAGATATGCTTCTTTTTGTGACAGGCGGAGCCGGGTTTATCGGCAGTAATTTTATTCATCTGATGCTGGATGAATATCCGGATCTGAGACTAATTAATTTCGACGCCCTGACGTATGCCGGCAACTTGGAAAACCTGGCCGATATCGCTAGTAATCCGCGTTATACTTTTTTCAAGGGTGATATTACTGCTGCCCGGGAGATTGACGCCGCGCTGGATGGGCAGTCCGTGGACGCCGTGGTGCACTTCGCGGCTGAAAGCCACGTTGATCGCAGTTTGCACATGGGGCCGCAGGCGTTTATCCTTGCAAATGTGTTGGGCACTCAGAACCTGCTGGACGCCTGCCGCACCCATAAGGTGGCGCGTTTTGTGCATGTTTCAACGGATGAAGTCTACGGCAGCCTGGGCTCCGAAGGCCGCTTCACGGAAGCTTCACCGATCCAGCCGAATAATCCCTATGCGGCGACCAAGGCGGCCTCCGATTTCATGGTGCGCGCGGCCTGCCGTTCGCACGGTCTGGATGCTGTTATCACGCGCTGTTCCAATAATTTCGGACCCTACCAGTTTCCTGAGAAGCTAATTCCGCTGATGATTGCCAATGCCCTGGAGGATAAACCGCTGCCTGTCTACGGCGATGGCCGACATGTGCGTGACTGGATTTATGTGGAGGATCATTGCCGTGGGATAGATGCTGTTCTGCGCCGGGGAAAAACCGGTGAGGTGTATAATATTGGTGGGAGTCACGATGTCCCCAACTTGGAAGTGGTGCGCCGCATTCTTGCCATTCTGAAGAAGCCCGAGTCTTTGATTAGCTACGTTAAGGATCGCCCCGGCCACGACCGGCGCTACGCCATTGACTCCGCTAAAATCGAGCGCGACCTCGGCTGGAAACCGCGCTGCGCTTTTGATGTTGCTTTGGAAAAAACGGTTGCCTGGTATCTGGCGCACCGTTCCTGGTGGGAGCGCATTCGCAGCGGCGCATACCGCGGCTATTATGCCACCATGTACGCCAATCGCTAAAAAGGCAATTTAGCCATGAATAAAGAACAAAAGCCTAAATTGACTCAGCGAGTATGGCGGTTCGTGTCCGAAGGTATCTGGGATGTGGAGCTTAGTTCCCTGTCGCTTATGCGTCGGCTGGGAGTGAACGCGATCCGTGTAGTACACCTGGTTTACCGGGGATTTGTCGAGAACGAGTGCCCGTTACACGCCTCGGCGCTGACCTATAGCTCGCTGATGGCGGTCGTGCCCATCCTGGCCCTGGCCCTGGCCCTGTTGCGCGGGTTGGGCGCCGGCGAAAGAGTAGAACAGAAAATTCTCGAATCCGTAGTGGCCATGCCGGACCAGGTTCAGGTCGTGGTCAATCAACTGCTGGTGTACGTGAGCAATACCAATTTCAACACGCTGGGTGGAGTGGGGCTGGCGCTGTTGATCTGGATTGTCATCGATGTCTTGGGCCGGGTGGAAATGTCGTTCAACCGGGTTTGGGGCGTGGCCGTGCCCCGTACACTGCTGCGGAAAACATCCGATTACTTGAGCATCCTGATGGTGGTGCCGTTGCTGATGATCGCGGCGACTACTGTCAATGCCACCCTGACCAGCCCGGGGATTATCAGCCTGGTCCAGGCCTGGTTGGGCTCGGCGCAGATTGTCTATTCGCGCCTGCTTTCGCTGATGCCGTTCTTGGTGACCTGGGCGGCGTTTGCTTTTCTTTACAAATACCTGCCCAACACCCGCGTTAACCTAGGTCCGGCCATCGCCAGTGGCCTGGTCGGTGGCTCGCTGTGGATCGGCTGGCAGTGGGTGTATATTACCTTGCAGATCGGCGTCAATAAGTACAATGCGATCTATGCGACACTGGCTGCTGCTCCGATTTTCATGTTCTGGCTCTATATTTCCTGGCAGATCGTGTTGCTGGGCGCCGAAATCGGGTTTGCCCTCCAGAATTATTCCACCTATAAGCTGGAACAGCGCGCGCATGGAGCCAGCGCCCAATCCAGGATCATGCTGGCGCTGTCCATAATGTCCCACGCGGCCCAATCCATGATGATCAATGTGCCGCATTTCCGGGTGGCAGCTTACGCGCGGAAGCATGGAGTGCCCGTGCGGCTGATCAATGAGGTGGTCGTGGAACTGGTGGAAGCTAACTTACTGGCCGAAGTGGCCTCAGACAACGGCTCCTATGTCCTGCTGAAAGTGCCCGACTCGATCCGGGTTAAGGATGTTATCAATGTGATTATCCAATCCGGCGCCTCGCCCCGCAGCCTGGGCCTGGATCACTTGAACCCGGCGGTCCGCCAGGTGATGGGCAGGGAGGAAACCGGCTCGGCGGAGGCCTTAAAGGATTTCAGCATCACGGACCTCCTGCGCCTGCATTCCCGGCTGTCGGATCCGATCTCCAGCCCGCCGCTGGCGACGACGTAAGCTCCCCCTGTTCACCCGTTCGGTTCATTGTTACGTGAATCGTTCTATAGACACCAGCATCTGAGACTGAGCTTTTCGGTCTGAGGAGTATCCCTCGTAAAATCGTATTTATGGAAGTGTAATCCTTGTTTGAAATATACCAATGAAAATGGCTTGTCTGTAAATCGATATTGTTCCGGATTGAATCTGCGCCGGGGCTGTATTAGAATAACCGGTATCATGCAACAAACTCCTTTACCCGGACAGCATCTATTTGCCTGTTGCGGCGATACGCTGGAATTTACGCTCCGGATCGCCAAACCCGAGCCGGGCCGAGCTTTCCTGCGCACCAATATCGGCCATGCCGCTGTTTCCCGCCAGGCGATCATCTGCGAAGTCCTGGAGCGTCAGCCCCGCCTGGCCGAGGATTGGTTCGACATTCCCATGACCCCGGCGGATGGCGGGTCTTTCCGAATCGTTATGCCGCTGTGTGAACCTGGTCATTTCGAGGCCAAAACTTTTTTTGTGGCGGCAGGCGATTCCCAGCCGCGCTGGCCGGAGGGCTCGAATACACTTATCAACGTGCACCCGGCCTGGTACAGCAGCGGCAACAGCTTGTACAACGCCTTCGTCCGCCAGTTTGGTAACAAGTCGCAGATACCGACCGCTTCCGCGCTGGACCGGCAGGCTGCTGTCAAAGCGCTCGACGAGCAGGCTTATACGGTGATTCCGCCTTCCGGCACGTTTCGCGATCTGGTCCGCAAATTGGATTTTATCGTTGATCGTCTGCATTGCCGGATTCTCCTGCTGCTGCCGATTCATCCCGCGCCAACCGTTTACGGACGCATGGGCCGCTTCGGCAGTCCCTACGCGGCCCTGGATTTTCTGGAAGTTGATCCGGCCCTGGCGGAGTTCGATACGAAGGCCACGCCGCTGGAACAATTCCAGGAGCTGGTGGACGGCATCCATGCCCGGGGCGCCCGACTCTTCCTCGATATCGCCATCAACCATGTCGGCTGGGCCGCAAAAATTCACAGCCTACATCCCGACTGGCTTGCGCGAGACGCGGATGGAACGATCCGGTCGCCTGGCGCATGGGGTGTGGTGTGGCGCGATTTAACTGAGTTGAACCATGTTCAAGGCGAGCAGTGGAAATACTTGGCAGATGTTTTCTTAACCTGGTGCCGCCGGGGTGTGGACGGATTCCGATGCGATGCCGGTTATATGATTCCTGTCCCGGCCTGGGAGTTCATCGTAGCCGCCGTCCGCCGCGAATTTCCCGATACCGTATTTCTTCTAGAAGGCCTGGGCGGCAAGTTTGAGTTCACCACGGCCCTGTTGAATGTCGCCAATATGAACTGGGCCTATTCGGAACTCTTCCAAAACCATGACCGGCGCCAAATCGAATCCTATTTGCCCTCTGCCCTCCGTGTCTCCGAATGCGATGGGCTGCTGGTGCATTTTGCCGAAACTCACGATAACAATCGATTGGCGGCGCGCTCTCTGCCTTATGCCAGGATGAGAACAGCGCTCTCGGCGCTTTGTTCAGTCCGGGGCGCTTTCGGGTTCGCCAATGGGGTGGAATGGTTTGCTGCGGATAAGATTGACGTTCATGAGCGTTCCTCCCTCAACTGGGATAGCCGCGAAAATCAGGTGGATGCCATTGCCCGCTTGAACAGCTTGTTGAGTGCGCATCCCGCGTTTTTCGGTGGCGCCCAGCTTAAGTTGATCCAGCGCGGCGCAGGCAACAGCATTGCCTTGCTTCGATATCACCCGGTCTTTAAGGCGAAGGTGTTGGTCCTGGTAAACTTGGATGACACGCAAGCCGGCGCTGTTACCTGGGATATCAATGACGCCAGTTTGCCTCTCGCAAGCCTGGTTGACCTGCTGTCCGGTAATAAAACGTCTGTCTCGGTTGCCGACAATCTGGCCTCCGTGGACCTGGCGCCCGCAGAAGCACTTTGTCTGAGCGCCGATCCCCGTGATATGGATCTCGTTCAGACCGCGGAAAAGAGATCAGATATCATGCCGGAACAGGTTCAACACCAGTGCCTGCGCGCCCACGCTCTGGAAGCATGGGCCGCTATCCATGGCACCGCTGATGTTTCGGAGCTGCATCCCGATCAAATGGCGCAGGATTTAGCCGCTGATCCCCGTGCGTTCTGCCGGCGATTGGGATCTTCGATGCATCCTGAACGTAATCCGGGTGGCGGCAACGTGGTAAGCTGGAAATGGCCGCGCGATTTGCATCGCCAGGTGATGCTGCCGCCGCGGCATTTCCTGTTGATCACCGCCCCATCGGCGTTCCGCGTCCAGGTGGCCGATGAATTGCGGGTGTTGCGGCAGGAGGATGCCTTGCCGCAGACGAACGGTGGTTATTTTGTGCTCTTGCCGCCATTGCCTGTGCCGCGGGAACCGCAAGCCTGTGAACTGCGTTTCTCAGTGTACGGGCTGGACAAATCCGCACATGCGACAGGTCATCTGCTGATCCTTCCGCCGGTTGAACAGGTCCGCATCCCCGTGGCCCTGGCGCGGAACGATCTGCTGGGCAGACATCAGGTTGTGCTCGGGACCAATGGCCGCGGTGGCATGCTGCACGCCGGGGTCATCTGGGCGGAGTTGCACAGTCGCTACGATGCTCTGTTGGCCGGCAACCTGAGCGCAGAATACCCGGAAGATCGTCGGATCATGCTGACCCGCTGCCGGGCCTGGCTGGTCTATCGCGGCTATTCGCAGGATATTACCGTGGACCGGGAACAGCTTTTTGTGAATGGAGTTAATGGCGGGCTCTGGAGTTTTAGGGTGCCGTTCGGTCAGGGCCAACTGCTATGGTTTGATATATGCGCGGAGATGATCGCCGGGCGGAATGCTGTGCGTCTTGCCTTTGTGCGCCGACCCTGTCGACCCGGACAGGATTGCATGGCTGACGATCTGCCGGTGACCTTGATCGTACGGCCGGATATAGAGGATCGCAGCTTTCATGAAGATACCAAGGCGTTTATGGGTCCTGAAAAATATTGGCCCGCAGCGATTCGCCCGGAAGGGCCAGGCTTCACTTTCGCGCCGGATGCGCAACGGCAATTGAAGCTGACAGCATCTTCCGGACAATTCCTGGTGGAGCCGGAGTGGCAATACATGGTGCATCATCCGCTGGAGGAGCAAAGGGGTTTGGAATCCAAGTCCGATCTGTTCAGTCCGGGCTATTTTCGCCTGTCGCTGATGGGCGGTGAGGAAGCCGTGATCATGGCCCAGATCCTGACTGCCGCGGAGCGCGAACCCTTGCCGCCGGTGGTTCGCCGAACAATCAAATTTCCAGCCGCCGAACCCCGTCCGTTGCTCGAGATGCTGGAACAGGCCATGCGCCAGTTCATTGTCCGGCGGGGCGAATTAAAATCAGTGATTGCCGGCTATCCCTGGTTCCTGGATTGGGGCCGGGACACCCTGATCTGCGCCCGTGGTCTGGTTGCTGCCGGCATGCTGGAGGATGTCGGCGCGATTCTCCGGCAGTTCGCGCATTTTGAAAAGGATGGCACACTGCCTAATATGATCCAGGGCGAACGGGCCAGCAATCGGGACACTTCCGATGCCCCGCTGTGGTTAATCGTGGCCTGTTCAGATTTGTGCCGTGCCGCCGGCCATCAGGATTTCCTGGATCAGTCCTGCGGGCAGCGCTCCGTGCGCCAGGCTTTGGAGTCCATTGTTCAGGGCTATATCAAAGGTACGCCGAACGGTATCCGAGTGGATCCGGATTCAGGCCTGGTTTTTAGTCCGGCCCATTTCACCTGGATGGACACCAATTTTCCGGCCGGTTCGCCGCGCGAAGGATACCCGATCGAAATCCAGGCGCTCTGGCATGCCGCCCTGTCTTGCCTAGCCCGTACCGGCACCAATGCTGCCTGGACCGCATTGGCGGATCGGGTACGTGATTCTATCCGGCGCCTGTTCTGGGACCCGTCCCGCGGCTTTTTTTCTGATTGCCTGCATGCTGCGGCGGGCAAGCCGGCGGCACAGGCCGCGGCGGACGACGCCTTGCGTCCGAATCAACTGCTGGCATTGACCCTGGGGGCCGTGATGGAGCCCGAGATCGGACGGCGGGTGCTTGCCGCCTGCGAGGAACTGCTGGTGCCCGGCGCCATCCGCAGCCTGGCCGATCGGCCAGTGGAGTTTCCGTTGCCGGTCAAGCGTGACGGACGGCTCCTTAACGATCCGTTGCACCCCTATTGGGGGCATTACGAGGGTGATGAAGACAGCCGCCGGAAACCGGCCTACCACAACGGCACGGCCTGGACCTGGCTGTTTCCGTCGTACTGTGAAGCGTGGGTCCGCGTCCACGGGGCAGGGGGGCGCGACACCGCGCTGGCCTGGTTGGCGAGCAGCGCGCAAATCATCAACGCCGGCTGCCTCGGCCAGATCCCGGAAATCCTGGACGGCGATTATCCGCACCGCCTGCGGGGCTGCGATGCTCAGGCTTGGGGCGTCACCGAACTGTACCGGGTGCTGAAAGAGATCAGTACTCCATAATGCTAATTTCAGACTTCCTGATCCGGGCGGAACATAGGCTGGCACATCCATTAGTTTACGTCAGTCAGCCCTGATCAGGAAGTCTGAAGGTGTAGAGCCACAGCGATCAGAGAAACAGCACAGTACGCGCCGCGCTACGAGCGGCGCCAAGACCACAAGCGATATTGGTTGTAGCCCCGCTCTATGAGCGGATGGCAGCGGAGAAGGCGAATTACGAAGGAGTCTGCCGCTCGTAGCGCTGTGCATACTCCTGTTCTTTTGCCGAGTTGGCGTTCCTTCTTCCGCTGGTACCAACTGGCCCGGTGCTTACCTCTCGATGCCCTTGCGGGCTTGAACATTCCGCTGGAAGTAGTGCTTGACGGATTGCATGCGGGTGACCAGGTCCGCCCGCCGGATAAGGCGCGGATGGGCGTTACCACCGGTGAAGACCAGCTCCACCCCGGTCGGCTTGGCGTCGATCAGCTTCAATAGGTCGTCAATCGTCAGCACGCCGCAGCTAACTGCGCAGTTGGCTTCGTCGGCAATGACCACATCGTAGCGGTTGCTGGTGACGGCCCGTTGCAGATCGGCCAGCCCCTTCTGAGCACAACGGATATCCTCGGGTCCGGGCTGGCTCCGAATGAAACAGCCGCGTCCGTACTGCCGCAATGTGATATCCGGAAATCGTTGCTTTAAGGTGCGGATTTCGCTGAAACAGCCTTTTTTAATGAACTGGCCGATATAGACCTTGAGCCCGGCGCCAACTGCCCGCAGGGCCAACCCCAGGGCTGCCGTGGTTTTGCCCTTGCCGCCTCCCGTATAAACCTGGACATATCCTTGTTTCATTTTATTTCAACCGGCGAATCCTGTTCCGGAAAACGCTGGCCAAGTTCCAGCAGTTGGGACAGGGGCAGCATGCCGTCTGTGGAACTCGGATGCGCCAGGCTAGCTGCCGCCGCCCATGAACCCAGGCGCAGTGCTTCGCTAATGTCCCAGCTTTCATGCAGGGCATACAAGATGCCGGCGCAAAAGGCGTCGCCGGCGCCGACTGTGCCCTGGATGTATCCTTTCGGCAGCGCCAGTGCCCCCTGTGCGCAGCGCCGGCCGGCGCGGGTCCGCAGGTAGGCGCCTTCCGGCATGTGCACGATCACCAGTTCCATATTGCCTAGCTCATAGAGGGCCTCGACGGCGTCGATAATGGCCGGACCGGATAATTTACCATTGCTGTCCCGCACCGTCCGGCCGGTTGTGCGTCCGGCTTCGATTTCGTTGATAATCAGGTAGTCGGTGTGCCGCAAGGACGGCGGCACTATTTTGCGAAAGCGGTCGCTTTCTTCGCTGACCACGTCCAGACTGGTCTTGATGCCCGCCTCCTGGAGCATTTTTAACAGGCGCGCGGCCATGGTGCCGAACTCGGCGTCCGGCTGGTCCAGGCGGTCGAGGAGCAGGAGATAGCCAAGGTGGAAGATGCGGCAGGAGAGCTTGGCGATGGGCACATGCTCGATGCCGAACCGGGCGTTGGCGCCCCGGCAGTGATAGAAGATGCGGTCCCCGGTTCCGATTTCAGTCATGACATCGGTGTAGGATGTGGCCGCTTCCCGGTCGGTCACCAGGTTTGAGATGTCGACCGGAAATCGATTGCAGGTCTGCCGGATGAAATCGCGGCCGGCGTCGTCGCCGACGACGCCGAAACCTACCAGCGGAAACGGGGCGCCCATTTGGGCCAGGTCCATTAGAACATTGAACGGCGCTCCGCCGGTGCCCGGAGTTTCCGACTGGATATTGCCCAGCATGCCGCGTCCAGGTAGATGATCGATCGTTTTGACGTGATCCACGATCCAGTTTCCGGCGCACGCTATGCCGCAGCGCGAGTTGGATGGATGTGTCATGGCATTATACTTTCTTTTTCCTGTCCGGTGCCGCAGGGTTAATTCGCGAGCATGACTGCGCACCGAATGCCACGACCTTATCACAAGTCGGTCATTGACTGCAATCCTGGCAATTATTTAATCAACAATTCGCATTATAGCCTACGCCTCCTGCCGCCTTGCACGGCAGGGGCGATAGATTGGCTGGAATAGCGCGCTTTTCCAGCTAATCTCTTCACCCGCGGGCAAGCGTTTTCGCATGCCAAACACAAGGTTGACCACGCCAGCGGCGTGGGTGCGGAGGTCTAAAGGCCACAATGCGAATTGCTGCGGCTACGAAAGCCGGATAAGGAGGGGCGCGTGAAAATTACGGATACCCTCCCCAAAGGGCCGTTCCGACGTGTGCGGGACGAGGTTGATTATTGGAGCGTACGGCATGGCCAATCATTGTTGTAGCAGCGCTCTATGAGCGCATGCATTTCCATGCCAAGCCGGAGATGCGGATCCGCTCGCAGAGCAGGGCTACAGGATCCGCTCACAGAGCGGGGCTACACTTTTTTTACAGCTTCTCACCTGAATATGGCGCGATCATCGCGCTATTCACTTTAGCCTATGCGGGCATTGCCCGCTGGCGAAAGACGTGAAGTTTCGAAAATAACGTGGTTAACCCCCGTTTGACCGCGTTTTACGCGGCCATCATCACGTGACCGCGTTGGTACGTTGAAGGGCGCCCCCTGCGGGAGTCGAACCCACCTTCCCAGGTTGAGAACCTGGTGTCCTAACCGATAGACGAAGGGGGCGCTGGAATTGCTGATTATTGATTGTTTGTTTTAGATTTTCTGCGTGGCAGTTGTTACAAAGCTGCCTGCCCGCCTTATGGCGGGTCTCTGCCGAGCCGATCAGGACAACTATATGCCTGTTGTTGAGATGCCCTGGTTTGCTCCTCAAGCCGGGATCGTAAATCATTTGTATTTTTAAAACGAGACGATATAGTACCGGGACATATGGACATTTGTCGAGCAGAAATCCTGAAATATCATAAGGGTGGTAAAGTTGGCGTTCGACTGGCTAGGCCGCTGGCCGGACCCGAGGACCTTAGTCTGGCCTATACGCCCGGCGTGGCTGAGCCGGTTAAGATCATTGCCGCCGAGCCCGCCAAGGCTTATGACCTGACAGCCAAGGGCAACCTGGTGGCGGTGGTCAGCGACGGGACCGCCATCCTGGGCCTGGGCGATCTGGGCGCGACCGCCAGCATTCCGGTCATGGAAGGTAAGGCCGTTTTGTTCAAGTCTTTCGCCGATGTAGATGCCTGGCCAGTGCCACTGGAGGCCTGTCGCATTGGCGGATGTTCCACCGGCAAGACCGATCCCCAGCGGGTGATTGATGCCGTGGCGCAGTTGGCGTGTATGTACGGCGGGATCAACCTGGAGGATATCGCTGCCCCGGCATGCTTTGAAATCGAGGAGAAGCTGGATGCCATGCTGGACATTCCGGTTTTTCACGACGACCAGTGGGGCACCGCCGTTATTACCTTGGCGGGCGTGTTCAACTACAGCGCGCTGGCCGGTCGCCGCCTGTCAGACCTGAAGATCGTCATCAGCGGCGCCGGTGCCGCCGGGATCCGCATCACGGAGATGCTCAAGGAATCCGGCGCTGCTGATGTCGTGCTTTGCGATTCCAAGGGTGTGCTGCGCGAGGAGCGCGCCGATCTCAACCCCATGAAGCGGCGGCATGCGGTCCGGACAAAAAACCGGACGCTGGCCGATGCGCTTAAGGGCGCGCATGTCTTCATCGGCGTGTCCGCTGCCGACTGCGTGAAGCCCGAATGGATTCGAAAAATGGACCGCTTCCCGGCGGTGTTTGCGATGGCGAATCCGAACCCGGAAATTCAACCCGCTGCCGTGGCCGCTGCTCTGGGTAAAAAGCCGTATGTCATGGCTACCGGCCGGTCCGATTATCCCAACCAGATCAATAACGTGCTGGGTTTTCCGTTCCTGTTCCGCGGCGCGCTTGATGTCCGGGCGCGGACGATTAATATTGCGATGAAGAAAGCGGCCGCGCGGGCACTGGCGGATCTGGCGCGCAAGCCGGTGCCGGAATCGATCAAGAAGCTCTACCGCGACCCAAGCCTGGAGTTTGGGCCCGGCTATATCGTGCCCAAGCCTTTCGACCGCCGTCTGTTCGTGGATATTCCCGTTGCAGTGGCCCAGGCCGCAGTGGCCTCCGGCGTGGCCGGATTGCCCGGCATGGCGCGGAACTGGCTGGATGACTATCGCGCTGAATTGGCACAGCGTCGGAAAACCATCTGGCAGTCGCCCGGCAAGGGGCGTGCCGCGGGTGGAACGCGTTAGTCTTAAAGCGTTAAACATTAGATAATGACCCACCAATCCTTCCCAGGTTCCTTCGCAGGTTTTTCGTTGACACAAAACATGAAACGGCCTGTTTATAATACCTGAATTTTACGCCGGTTAGGCGCAACATTTAGGTAATCAACAATTCGCATTATAGCCTGCGCCTCCTGCCGTCTTGCGCGGCAGGAGCGATAGATTGGTTGGAATAGCGCGCTTTTCCAGCCAATCTCTTCATCCGCGGTCAAGCGGGCAGCAGTCCTCGCGAGCCACAAGTCAAAACAGCATGCGTTTGATCACCGGTTCCATGGCGCCGGCCATGCGGTAAAAACCCAGATCCGTGGCGTGAACTCCATCCACGGTGCATTCGTCGGCATCGGCACCCAGTAGTTCCCGGCCGGACAGGAAGAAGATGCGCCGGTCACCCCTTTGCCGCGCACGTTCCACCAGCCGCCGCTGGAACAGCTCCAGCTTTTTCCGGATCGACTCATTTTCTGGGTGCACCAGATCCCCGGCAAAAATGATGCGCGACACCAGCAGGATCGGAACGGCCGAATGCGCAACGCGCAGGATGCCGATGAAGTCCGCCAAGCGTTCCTCAAGCCTGCCGTTCCCGCAGTTGGCTTCGCAGTCGATGACCAGCAGGGCCGGGTCGGGGATCGTGGCGATCACGCGGGCGACTTCCGGCTCGGCCTGGCCGTTGCCCGAAAAGCCCAAGTTGATCGTTTCCACGTTCAGGCGCCGGCCAAGGATGTTAGTGTAGGCCATGCCCGGACGCGAGGCGCAGCCGCCCTGAGTTATGGAAGTTCCGTAAATAACCACCGGTCGGGGAAGCGCGAAAGGGGGAGGGGTTTTGACGTGGGCTTTTTTCTCCAAGCCGATCCGCAATGTGCGTACTCCCTGATACAAAGGGAAATTGATCGTGAATGTCCGCCATTTCGCCTTGGTGTGTCGGAAAACGATAACTTCGTAAGCGCTCTGGGCAATTCCGAAGCGCGTCACGCCGTAAAAATGTTGTCGGCCCGGCCGCCCAAGATAAACGTCGAAGCCGCAAGCGCCGGTTGGCGCCATGTGATCCATTGTGGCCGGGCCGAGCAATTCTGCGTTTAGTTTGACAATCCGGCTGTCGGTTGTGAAGTTGACCTGTCCGCCGGCGGTGTGATTCGCCAGTTCTTCCACCGGCTGCCGGAACGGCTCGGACGGCTTGAGGGGCAGCCTCCGGAAGACCTTGTCCTGCCGGTACCAGGCGAATCCCGAGAGACGGAACGGCGACCGGTCGGGCCGGTGCCAGGCCGTCGGGATTTCCGTTTGTTTTTTTGGCGCGGGTGGCCGACGCCTGGTTGTTGGAGATGCATTACTGATAACACCTTCCTTTTGTTTGAGACATTTTCACAAATCAGCGGTAGCAATTCAACCGCAAGCTTTATGCCGCCATGAAACGATAAAATTTGGCTATTAGCGCAAAATTCAGGTGCCAAGTTTTTATATTGCTTTTTTTTTGCTGGTGATTTATACACGGGATTATCGCTTGCGACGGGCCAGGATGCGGCGCATGTTGGCGCCGAGGATGGGGATCAGTACCTTGTCTGGCACATCCAAGGACAATAGGCGCCCCAATTCCCAGGGGATGCCATGAAGCACGGCATCGGTGCCGAAAACCACCTGGCGCGGATTAACTTTCTTCAACGTGCTCTCCCATGCAACCGTATTGCAGAAACTGCCACACCATTCGAGGTACACATTGGGATGCGCGGCGGCCAGATCTTCGGCCTCGACCCGGCCCCCGGCGCCGCCGCCGGCATGGCCTAGGATGAAGGACACTGCCGGATATTCTTTGACCAGGTCTTTCAGCATGCCCGGCGAATTGCGAGGACCGTCCCAGGTGTGAATCAGGACGGGCAAACGGCGCCGATTGGCGTAGGCCCACATGGGAATAAAACGCGGATCGGTCACGGGCACTCCCCAGTAATCGCAGAGCAGTTTGAAGCCAACAAAAACCTTGCCGGCGAAATAACGGTCCAGCCGTGGAATGAGTTCATTGGCGTAGGAAGGATTAAACGCTACATAGCCAAGCAGATGGCCGGAGTGCGGGACTAGTGTTTTTTCCAGTATGTCGTTGCCCTCGATCGGCGATCCGAAAAGCGCCTGCATCCCGGACGCAATCATGGTGTTTATGCCCAGGCGTCGCATGGCCGCCAGGGCCATCGAGGCTTGCCGTCGGATGTCGTGTTCCTCGATAACGTATCCTCCCGAAGCGCCCAAGTGGGCATGGGCATCCACGACATCCACCCCCAGCGGTTTGCGGTTCAAAAGGCGTTGCCAGAGGCGATGCTTCCCCCGCGCGCCGACCGTGCGCGTCGGCAGCGGATCGGTGCGCACGGCCAGCAAACGATCCAGATTGCCATGGGCAATATTTTGGCGATCCGCATTGCTGATTTCGGCCTGGGCCAGAGCGGCGATGGCCGCCCCTGTGAGGGTGCGTGCGCCGGCGCCGAACAGGACGCGCTGGACCCCGCAGTGTTTGGTAAGCATTTCAATGCCGTCCCAGGTGTGAATCAGGGAGGTCTCGACCAGGATGTTCGGACGCCGGCGCATCAGGTCCATGACATACAGGCAGCGCCCCCAGATCACGTCGCACAGGACCAGGGAAGTGGTGGGAAACATTGCCGTGAAGGCCAGGATATCCTGGGTGTCGGTTTCGCCGTTCCCCATGATTATGAGCGGATGCAGGTCGCGGAGACCGGCCATCAACTGTTCGATCTGGCTCAGTTTGAAATTAGCCGGACCGGAAGTAAAGCGCAGACAGCGCGTCTGGCACTCGGATAGATCCCGGCTCAGGTTTTCCCAACCCTGCCGTTCATACAGCAACAGCGGTGAAATCGTGAAGGCCGGCATCAGGCGCCGACGACTGCGCGCCGGTAGTTGTTCCCATTCGGCTCGTAGGCGGCCATTGGTTACCGTGACACTATCGGCTCTGGATTCCGTGTTCCAGACGATGCCCCGGCTGATGCCCATCCGGTCCATATGTTCCAAGCGTTCTCGTAATGTTGCACAATCAGGGGCGCCGGTGCAACTTTTGCCAAAACTGCCGTTGACATCGAAAAGCATCGGAACACTATTCATGATCAAAGCCTCTCGTTATGCCCGTTAAATTAGTGCGATCATGGTCATTATATAACCGGTTTCGGTGCCGTCGGGTCCGGCGCGGGCGGTTCTGGTTTGGACTTGAAATTATCACAAGTATCGGTGGCTTCCACTTCCTTTTTCAGGCGCGAACAGCGCTGGATAAATGGATTCACGACGTAGCTCTCGCAATATCGGCAAAGCCGGGCATTCTCGTTTTGACTGAACACGCGGGGCGCTGGCGGAATCTGCTTAACGTCAAAGCCGGCGATGGTTTTTTGGGTGTGAAACGGTATCGAAGTTTCGTCGGTAAATACATGCCCGCAAGCGGCGCAGGAGAGCGTTTCCCCCGTCCGCTTGAAACCGTCGTAACGTGGCTCGCGCTTGAGCCAAGATTCCTGCCTGCAGGCAGGGCATAGTATTTCAACGGACTTGGCGCTTGGCATGGTGTTCTCCGGGCGCAGTTATCCGAAAACGCGCCGATTATGACAAAACGCGGCAGGGTGTCAAGCCGGCATCGGCCATGTGCAGCATTGCACATTATGGCCTTTAGGCCCTCGCAACTTTGCGTTGCGGATGAAGAGATTGGCTGGGAAAGTGCCCTTTTCCAGCCAATCTGTCGCCCCTGCCGCGCAAGGCGGCAGGAGGCGTAGGTCATAATTACAATGGCTGGGTTATCATAACCAGAGGGGAACGGGACCCGGAGAAAGAGTGTCGAGGTGGCCTGAATCCAGCAGGATTTGTAAGGTCGTCAGCAAAACGTTTCGATCATGGGGCAAGCGCGCTTCCAGGGGCACGATGTTGGAGCTGTGGTTGGCGCGAAAGACCGTGCCCGCCAGGTCCAGGGTTTCGATAATGAGTTTGAGTTCGACAATGATCTCGTGTTCCGTCAGCGGCTGAAAAGATCCTTCGCTGATGTTCTGGGCCAGCCGGGTGCCCGGCACCGGGATGACGCGCAGAGCGGATAAAATCCGCGGTTGCATGCGGTTCAAGGCCTTGGCTGTGGCTACGGCGTGTTCCCGGATGCGCTCGCGCCCGCCCAGGCCCAGCAGGATCATTACCGACATTTTTAAGCCGGCTTTCTGCGCCAGCCGGCCCGCTGCGATCATTGTCTCAACATCATCGCGTTTCAGCATACGGGTCAAGGTCGTTGGATCGCCACTTTCCAGCCCCATGTATAAGGTGTGCAGTTTCAATCACCGCAGTTCCTGCAGGGCTTCGTCGGAGTAGGCCATGATCGAGGCGCCGTTGGCGTAGGCATTCACGCGGGCCAGATCTGGGAGCCTCCGGGAAAGTATCAGGAGTGCTTCACGCAGTTCCTCGAACGGCAGGCAAAGGACATCGGCATCACCAAGGAAAATCCGCCGGGCGTGCCAGTGATGTTGCGTTTCGGATTTTAGCAACTGGCCTAATTCCGCCGGCGATCGCCGTTGAAACGGCACATCCTTGTACATGCCGCAGAACGCGCAGCTGTTATGCGGGCAGCCGCAGACCAATTGGAGAATCAGACTGTCGGCTTCCGCCGGCGGGCGGAACAAGGGATTGTTTTCGGGTGTTGGCATGTCAGCTCTTGTCTTGCCGATTTAACAGTCCGCACAAATACCCGGTGCCTGTCATATTATCCTTTACCTTGTGTAATATTAAGTCTAACGATCGACGTTCTTATTGATAATTTAGAGTACTGCCCAGTGCTTGGCGCCGGACTTGGTGTTGGCGCATATTAAAGGGAAAACATCTGACCGATTAAAGACATGATCCTGGCTCGGAAAGCGGCGGCGACTTGTGGTCCCGCATAATCATCCGGCAGCAACTCGGCGGGCAGCAAGGTGTCCGATTGCATCAGATTCTGATATGCGAAAAGTTTAGCCCGGGCGGCAGCCAACGCCGCCAGCGGTTTGAGTGTGCCGGCTGTCTGGTTTGATCGCTTGGGATTGGCGTAGAAATAGGCGGTGTGCCGTTTGGCCAAACCTTCGAAATCCCAGGCTTGGGCGGCAAACTGCTTTGGTGACTGTCCCAAAACTGTGCCGGCTTCGAGCAGGGTTGCGTAGTCGCGAATGGATGCCGCCTGGTCCAGATCGTCAAACAGCGGGCGAATATCCCGTGCTGCAACCCAAACGCTTTTTTGAAGGCATCCAAGGCGTTCGTGGTGAAAAAATCTTTCCAACGCACAGCGATAGCTGCGGTTTTTTTCAGGCACATCGTACATTAATACATACCAGCGCCCATCCCATTTCCGATTCCAGAAATGTTCCGGCCATAGCAATTCCGAACCGCGGGTATGGCCTTTTGGGGTGACGGTGAGCATGGGCGGGTGGCCACGGGACCGGCGGTAGGCGATCAAGCCGTCCTTGGCCAGTCGGCGGGCCGCCATGTCCATCGAGGTGTTACAATGAATGAAAGAAGGACGTAGAAAGCTGCGCCCGCCAGTGGCAAAAATTCTGTTCCGAGGCATGCCAAATAGAGAAGATCGCCCGTCGCCCGATGCCGGATGATGGTGGATGGGATAACGGAATGGCGTTTTAACCTTGAGCGGCGCTGGGATCGGGAATCGCCTGGCTCTACTCGGCCGACGGCGGCCGGCTCGCTCGCGGAGCCGGAGGTCGTAATCGATGGCGGTCGGGTTGCCGTCGATTTTTTCCGTTTGCTGTTAAGCAGACCCGCCTTGAGCGTTGTTTTCATTTCCCGCCTATGTAACAATAAGATTAACGATCGTTAACCTTATTGTTACATATAGGAAAGGCACGGGTGCCGGGCTTGCGAACGCCGTTCTGAAACTGCCTAAAGCGGCCGATTTGAAAATGGATATAAT
>CAZALU010000054.1:0-21028 GCA_964486075.1 uncultured Verrucomicrobiota bacterium | reverse complement strand
ATGGTTGATTCCTTTCACTCAACAAGTTGAGTGCGCCTTGCTTGGCGCACCGGAGGCACAGAGGAGAATAACGGAACAGGAGATTCCGTGTTCTCCGTGGTAAATCTTCTGTCGGTGATCGGTGTGTTCGTTCGGATACGAAGCCGCTACGCTATGCTTATCTCCATAACCAGCTATACGACAACATATTGAAGCATTCATGACAGATGCGTTACCCACTAATTATGCCGAGGAGCCATTCTTTTTAAGTAACTACTCAGGTTGTCATCCTGAGCGTAGCGAAGGATCTCATGTTTGTTGGCAGACAGATGAGATTTATCGCTACGCTCGAAATGATAATCTTTGCTTATCCGGGTTTTTTCAGGCAACCTGAATAGTTACGTTTGAGTTTGAATTTTATCAGGAAGACATGATATAACTGTAGGTATTCGTGAACACAATCTTGCCAACTGATATTCGTGGCGTAATTTTTGACATGGACGGGGTTCTGTGCGATTCCGAACCGTTTATCTGTGAAGCGGCTTGCCGCATGTTCCTGGAGCGCCACCATGTGCATGTTAAGCCGGATGACTTTAAGCCATTTATCGGCACGGGCGAAAACCGGTATCTATCCGGCGTCGCCAACCTGCATGGCATTCGCCTGGCGCTGGATTCCGACAAGGCTCGGACCTATGCGATTTACCTGGAGATCATCAAGGGCCGTCTGCAGCCCCTGGCCGGCGTCACCGATTTCATTGCGATCTGCCGGCGCCGTGGCTTGAAGCTGGCGGTGGCCACGAGCGCCGATGCGATCAAGCTGCAGGGGAACCTGGCTGAAATCCGCATTCCGGCTCAAACATTCGACGCCTGCGTGACGGGCAACGATGTCGAGTATAAAAAGCCGGCGCCAGATTTGTTCCTGGCCGCCGCCCGAAAACTTGATTTGCCACCCGGCAATTGCCTGGTTATCGAAGACGCCCCGAGCGGTATCGAGGCGGCAATCCGCGGCGGTATGCTGCCCCTGGGATTAACCACCAGTTTCAACGCCGAACTGCTGATCCGCGCCGGCGCCCGCTGGACGGCGCCCGACTTGGCGCACGCGCCCGCCGCGACGCAGCTATTCGGTGGAGGCCGTCCGCCCGATCTTTCCCTTGCAGTCTCAACCATAGGAGAAAAACATGAATAAAAAATGCGCAGAGCTGGTTCGGTATGGAAAAAAAATTGTTCAAGCCAACCTGGTCGCCGGCGCCGGCGGCAATATCAGCGCCCGTGACGGGCAGACGATCTGGATGAAACCCAGCGGTTTCGCCATGGATGAAATGGCACCTGCCGACATGTGCGGTCTGGACCTGGTCAGCGGACGTCAGATCCGGGGCGCCCAAAAACCCACCTCCGAATATAATATGCATCTGGCTATCTACCGGGTGCGGCCGGACGTCACCGCCATCTTCCACACCCACTCGCCATGGGCATCCGGAGTCATCAGCGCCGGAATCCAGTTTAAGCCGATGTTTGCGGAGTTCATCAACGACCTTGGCCGGACAGGCACTGTGCCCTACATCACGCCGACTACCCAGGCACTGGCCGATGCCATGGCTCAACAGGCCAAAAAGTGTGATACTATTTTTATGGTCAACCACGGAGTTTTAGCGGTGGGCGTTAATATGAAGCAAGCGTATTTCCGGTGTGTCGTGGTGGAAGACGCGGCGAAATCGCTGCTTGCGGCCACCATCGTGGGCAAACCAAAATTTTTAACTCCAGCCCAGGGGCGGGATCTGATGGCGCAGGAAGGCCCACAACACCGGCTCAAGATGATGCAATCCGGGAAGTAAAGTAAACACTTTGGCTGGGCAGTGAAACAGGCAGTGCTATCGCGGTGCCGCGTCCGGCAATCCGCCATCGACGGGAAGCGTGGCGCCGGTGGTTGGGGTTTGACGCGTCACAAAAAAGAGCACGGCGTTGGCGACGTGTACCGGCGTAACCCTCGATTTCAACAAGTTCCTGTTGCGGTAATATTCTTCCAAACCCTTATGGTCCAACCCGCGCGCCTGCATGCGGGACGGGCCCACCTCGGCCCATAGACCCGACTTGCGTTTGCCATCCGAGAACACTGCATCCGGCGCCACCATGTTGACCCGGATGCCCATCGGCGCCAGCTCCAGCGCGGCCACCCTGGCCAGTTGGTGACCAGCGGCCTTGGTGGCGCTGTAGGCCCCGAATTGCATGCCCGGCGCAAAAACATTTTTTGTCGAAATAACTACGATGTCGCCACCGGTGCCCTGTAGGGACATCCAGCGCCCTGCCTCGGCCAGGGTCAATAACGTGCCTTCCACGTTCACTTTTTCCAGTTTCCGGAAAGCATCCAGATCCATCTCGACCAGGGAAGACACCATGGCGATGCCGGCGTTGACGATCACGATATCCACCCCACCCCACACCCGGCCTACGGCATCAAAAACGTGCGTCACATCAGCCGGGTCGGTGACATCCATTTTAAGGCCGACAATTCGATTGTCCCAGCCAGTGCCCAACTCGGCAACCAGGTCGTCGAGCTTTTCCTGTACCAGGTCGGTGGCGGCGACACGACAGCCCTTGGCAAGCAAGCCTTTACAAATGCCAGCCCCGATGGCGCCGGCTGCGCCTGTTACCAGCGCCACCTTGTTAATCAAGGCATAATTATCACTTTTTACCTGGTCTTCGATATGCAGGCTTCCCAGGCCTGGCAAGATAACGGAGCGGGCCGGAGTTCCGTGCTGAGATGAATACTGGCTTAAAGATTCTCGCAGGCGCTCACGCAGGTCATCGGTTGCGAGTTGGCCGTTCAGGGAATTGATCAGCAGTGCCGGTTGCTGGTCAGCCGCTGCATCATGCGAAGATGCCTCGCCAGGCAAGCATTTAATCAAGACCCTCAGAAAGGGGTCGTCATCGTTTCCAGAGGGCTTGGCCAAGAGTCCACGCATGATCGTGGCGATCTGGGACAAATAATGGCCAGCGATCGGCTCCGAGTGAGCGTTAGGCATGGGTTAGATCCTTGGTCGGGCGGCGTGTCAAGCACCCCTACCTTCCGGAGAGTGGTAGTGTTTCAAGGCCTCGGCGGGCTTGAGATTGTTATGCACCACTTTGCGGATGGTTTGAATCATTGCCGCCGGCGCTTCGCTTTGAAAAATGTTCCGGCCCATGTCTACTCCGGCGGCACCTTGCTGGATCGCGTTAAAGGCCATTGTCAGGGCTTCCAGTTCCGGCAATTTTTTACCGCCGGCCATGACTATGGGCACCGGGCAGGATGCTATCACGGTATCGAAGCCCTGGGCCACGTAATAGGTTTTGACCACATGCGCGCCGAGTTCGGCGCAGATCCTGCAGGCCAGGCGAAAATAGCGGGCATCGCGCACCATCTCCTTGCCCACAGCCGTTACCGCCATCACGGGAATCCCATAGCGCATCCCCTGGTCAACCAGCTTGGTCAGGTTATGGATCGAGCGTGTTTCGTATTCCCCGCCGATAAACACCTGGATGGCCAGCATGGAGACATTCATCCGGATGGCGTCCTCAATATCCAGCGCTATTTCCTCGTTGGATAATTCCTTCAGGATGCTGGGACCCCCGCTGGCGCGCATCACTATGGGCTTGGCGCATACCGGCGGAATGGTTGTCCGCAGAATTCCGCGAGTCAACATCAAGGCGTCGGCATCCGCCATCAGCGGGACTATCTTCAGATCGATTCGCTCCAATCCGGTGGTCGGTCCCTGAAAATAGCCGTGGTCGATGGCCAACATCACAGTGCGCCCGCTCCGCGGATTAAAAATCCTGGCCAGTCGGTTCTTGATGCCCCAATCCAGAGAGGCGGACCCCTTGAGATAATACCCCTGGTTATCGATGGGAACACTCTCGAAAAACTTTTTTCCTTCCTTGTTTGCTTCAGGATCTGGCATTCGCGTAACTCCTCCCTGGAATGTTTCGATTTAACGCTCCGAACTAAATCTTTTATTTTATTGGCGTAAACCCATGCATGGATCCGCCCTGCGGCCTGGCCCGGGGCAACGTGGGCATGGTTGTCCAGAGTATATCGCGGTTGAGTTTAAGTGCGGCCAACTCGGCATCGCCTGCCAGGATCCGATTGATTTCATTCTGCATTTCAATCAGTTGGGTTTTATAGGCTTTGACTGCCGGGTTGCTCTCAAATATGACAGCCTGGCGATCCGCGATCTCTTGTTTGGCAGCCTCTATACGGGCGCTGGTCTCCATGACCTTACGCATAAATTCCTGACTCATCTCCGGTGAAAAAGGAGTAACCGGCTTGTTCGGCAAGGGCAGCGCGGTAGCCGCCTTTTCAACAGCCGTGGGCGTTGCAGTTTTGGCATTCATTTCGTCCGGTTTTTGATCGCCGTAGGCCGTCAAGAGCATCATTGTCGCCACGCTGCATCCCGCGATCGTGATCCATGATTTCATAAGGCTGCCTTTCTGTTGTTTCAAACCCTCTACCCGTACGCCATAAGTCCCGCTTCTAACAACCAACGGTTGCTTTGATTGGAACATTATGCTGAGCAGCAGCGGCAAGGCAAGCTAAAAAAAGGGGGGGACAGCTAGACAAGAGCGAGTATTTGTGCGATAGTAGCGCTAAGCGTTTTGGGTATACGGCATGATGAAACAGTTTACAGGTTATATGCATGGGATGGGCATCGGCGGCTGGCTGACAAACTACAAGCGCATCTCGGTCCTGCCGCCCGCAGCGCGCCTGCTGATCTCGCCGGGCGATCGGGAGCACTTCGACAGCTACATCACGCACGAGGACGTGCGGCGGATTGCCGGCTTCGGCATGGATCATATCCGCCTCTGCTTCGACCAGATCGTGCTGGAAAACAACGATCACCCGGGAACCTACCAGGAACGTGGATTCGGCTATCTGGACCGATTCCTGGAGTGGTGCCGTCTGGAAGGCCTCAACGTCATTCTGGACCTGCACAAGGCCGTTGGCGCCTATTGTGATTGCGGAGACGGCAACAGTCTGTTGACGGACCCCGAACTGCAGGACCGATTCGTAGCGCTGTGGGAGGAAATCGAGCGGCGCTATCACGGACATGCGGCGCCTTTCGAAATCCTGAATGAGATTACCGGGCCGGATTACGTTGCCTGGAATAAACTGGCGGCGCGAACGGTCGCCGCCCTGCGCCGGCTCAACCCGGCGCGTACGATCATCGTCGGCAGCATGAACTATAACTCCCCCTCCACGCTCAAGCAGCTACGGCTCTTCGACGACGAGAATGTCATCTACACGATTCATTTCTATGGACCGTATGAGTTCACGCATCAGCGCAGCATCATCCAGCCTAACGCGGCGATTTACAACCGCGCGATGCCCTACCCCGGCGACATCGAGCGCTACCGCGACTATCATAGGTTCATGTTTAAAAACGAATGTTCCTACGAAAAGTATAACCGCATGGACAAGCGCTACATCGAAGACGAGCTGCAGCCGGCCATGGATTGCATAACGCAGCATCCGGATAAGCAGCTCTATTTTGGAGAGTTCGGCACCATTCGGCATGCCGACATCAGAAGCCGCGAAAACTGGATGCGTGACGTAATCGGCATTGCTAAGCGCGAGGGCTGGGCTTATAGCGTCTGGAACTACCTTTCCACCCCATACGACGGCAATCGCTTTTCGCTGGTGGATGACGACACTCGCGAAATACTCAGTCCAGAGCTGCTGAAAATAATCCAACCCTAAAATCATCCCTGGATGCAAGCGACACAGCGCCGATGTCCGCAAGCATTAAACCGGCCCGTTTAAACCCCACACAACGGGACATGGCAAGTATAACCGGCGCACATCCGCTCAGCAGCTTTGTCCTGACGCTGCCGGCGGCGTCCAGGCGCAATGCTGGACCGGCAGGACGGAATCAGCTCAATCCGAGAGCGGCCTCGGCTTTTTTTTTCATACGTTTCAGCTTGCCGGTCAGAGTAATTTTTTTCACGGCCGACACGCGATCCACGAATAAGACGCCCTGCAAATGATCAAGCTCATGCTGAATAGCGCGCGCCAGCAATCCCCTGGCCAGGAGCGTCTGCTGCTCTCCCCGCAGGTCCAGAAAGGCAACCGAGATTTCCCAGGCCCGGTGCACCGGCGCCCATATTTCGGGAACGCTTAAACAGCCTTCGGTGTCGGAATGCGATCCGCTCCTTGACAGGATCTTGGGGTTGATCATGGCCAGCGAGAGTGCCGCATCCGGGTTCAGCCGGGGTCCGCCCGGCTCTGCCACATCGTATTGGGGGTCCAACCCAACGGTGCAGATTTGCATTGTCTGCCCGATCTGTTGGGCAGCCAGGCCGACACCTTTTTTTTCGTCCATGATCTTGAACATGTCCTGCGCCAGGGCCTTGATTTCAGAATCGATCCGGGTCACCGGTGTTGCCGGTTGGCGGAGCACGGGATGTCCATAGGTGCAGAATACATACTTCATAAATCTTAAATTAACACAAATTTTACCGACAATGCAATCCGAATATACTCCGCAATCTCCTTGCTAAATTCCAGGGGATTTGCCTAAATGATGCCATGTCCACCATCTTGATCATCATACCGACCTACGACGAGGCCGAAAACGTCCGCAGTATCGCCCAGGCCATTTTCGCGGCCGCGCCGGAAGCGGAAATCTTGTTTGTCGACGACAATTCGCCGGATGGAACAGGGCGACTGGTTGAGAGCATGCGCTCATCGAATCCGCGGGTGCATCTGCTGCACCAGGATCAAAAACAGGGACTGGGCCGGGCCTATCTTGCCGGCTTCCGCTGGGCGCTGGCGCGGTCTTATGATTTGATTTTCGAAATGGACGCTGACTTCTCCCACAATCCCGTGGAAATTTCAAAATTTGTGCATGCCGCTGCCGGCGCTGATCTTGTGCTGGGATCGCGTTATCTCAACGGTATCCGCATCGTCAACTGGCCGATCGAGCGTCTGATCCTCAGCAAGGCAGCCAGTCTCTATGTGCGCCTGGTCACCGGCATGCCTTTCACGGACCCGACTGGAGGCTACAAATGTTTTCGCCGCGAAGTGCTGGAAAGCATTGATTTGGACCGGATCAAGTCCAATGGATATTCGTTCCAGATCGAAATGACGCATACCGCATGGAAGCTGGGCTTCCGCATAGTTGAAACGCCGATTATTTTCGAGGATCGCCGGTCCGGCCATTCCAAGATGAATCCGGCTATCGTCCGCGAAGCGCTGGGCATGGTGCTGCGGCTCAAGTTCAGGCTCCGTCCCCGCCGCCAGCCGGCTAAAACTCCGGCGCCCACGCCATGAAGTCAACTCCTTCAAGCTTTTCACTGCCTTGGCTGCGCATCGGACTGAAGGATTTTTGGCGCGAGATCAGGCCCCGCCAATGGACCAAGAACCTGCTGGTTTTCGCCGCGTTATTTTTTGCCCTAGGCGACAAACAGCAGCATGTGACATTGACGGAATTTTGGCCGGCGAGCTTGGCTTTCCTGTTGTTTTCGATCACTTCCAGTGGAATCTATATTTTTAACGACATGTGCGACCTGAAGCAGGATCGCGCCCACCCTATTAAATCCCAGCGTCCGATAGCGGCCGGCCGGATCACTCTACCGCAGGCCGGAAGCCTAGCGGCGATCCTAGTGGGATTAGGACTGGCCGGCGCCTGGATGGTGTCGCTCCGATTCGGCCTGGTGATCAGCGCCTACGTCATACTGCAGCTGGCTTATACCCTTTGGCTAAAGCGGATCGCGATCGTGGACGTCTTTGTGATCGCCGGCGGATTCGTCCTGCGCGTCATTGCCGGCGGGGTGGTCATCCGCGCCGCCATCTCCCCTTGGTTGCTGATTTGCACCTTCCTGATGGCGCTCTTCCTGGCGCTCTGCAAACGCCGCCACGAAAAACGACTGATGAACGAAACACAGAACACGCGCTTCCGGCCCAGCTTGGCAGGCAGCAACGAGCGCCTACTGGACCTGTTGATTGCCATTGTCTCCGGCGGCACTATTATCGCCTATGCGGCCTACACCCAGTGGCCGGACACCGTAGCCAAATTCCAAACTCATCGCTTGAGCCTGACCATCCCCTTCGTCGCCATCGGGATCTTTCGCTATCTCTACCTGGTCTATCGCAGGGGCCAGGGCGACCAACCTGAATACATCCTGCTGACCGACCTGCCTCTGATGATCGCCATCGTGCTGTTCGGCATTTCCGCGCTGTTGATTATTATTATCTGATTAAAAATCATGCAGGCGGTCATTGAGGACCCGCGTGTCGTGATCCTCGTAATCCGCGCCGGCATGCCTGCCGATGTTGAGCAGCACACCCACGCCGAGCAGCGAAGCTATCAGGCTGGAACCGCCGTAGCTGATGAATGGCAGCGGAATTCCCTTGGTCGGCATGCAGCCGGTAACCACTGCAATGTTGATCAGCGCTTGCAGCGCGATCAACAGGGCGATGCCAAAGGCCAGGAGCCGGCCGAACATGTCCGGCGCGCGCCAACTGATGCGCAGGCCGTAGAAAAACAGCAGAGCGAACAGCGCCAGGACCGCCAGGGTGGCCGCCACACCCAGCTCCTCGCCGATGATGGCGAAGATAAAGTCCGTGTGCGCCTCCGGCAGATAAAAATGTTTTTGCATGCTTTCGCCGAAACCCACGCCGGTCCAACCGCCCGCGATAAAAGCGTCGATTGATTTGTTCAACTGGTACGCAGATGTTTGCGCGTATTTTCCCGGGTCCAGGAAAGCAAGGAAACGCTGCCGACGCACCTCGTTATGCATCACGGCCACGCTGAGACCGGTCAGTCCGACCGTCGAAAAGATCCCCAGGTAAAAGAGTCGGGTGCCGCCCAGGAACATAATGGTTATACCCACCGCGCCGCATAAAATGGTGGTCCCATAGTCCGGCTCAAGGAAGACCGGGATCAGGATTGTCCCCATCAGGAGAGCGGGGACCAAAGCCCCGCGCACAAATGATTTGACATGGCGTTGTTCCCGTGCCATCCACCAAGCCAAGGACAAGATTAAAGCGAACTTACCCAACTCGGAAGGCTGGAAACTGAAGCTGCTTAAATGAAGCCAGCGGCGGCTGCCGCCGATCTTGACGCCAATGCCCGGCACCAGCACGAGCGTCAGCAGTAGCAGAGTACAGAGCAGCACAGGAAACGCCCAAAAACGCCAGCGGTGATAATCAATCTTGCTAGCAAGTCCACCGACCAGCACGGCCAAGATAATCCAGACCAACTGACGCTTGACGAAGTAATGCGAGTCGCCATACAATAATAGCGCTCGTATCGAGCTGGTGCTGGCCAGCATAACAATGCCGATACCCAGCAGGCTCAATACAATGAAGGTCAGCGCGGCGGGTGTTTTCCACATGCCCAACCCCGATCAGTACCAAAGAGAATGCCAGTGAAAAAGCTCCCGGCACTAGGAAATACAAACTTTAACCGATGCAAGAAAATTGTCGAGCGAACCCACGCGGTTGCGTTCACACTTGAAAATCATGGAATTTTCAAACGCTCGCCAACTTGAATCGAGTGGTTCGAGGGAAGTTGATTCAACTCGAGGATTTCATCGACCGTCACGGTATAGGTCTTGGCAAGCTCGCTCAAGGTGTCCGTTGGTACCACGGTATGCACTAATCCCGATCCGGACAGCGTGGATGTCGTGCCGCTCGCAGCGGGAACCAAGACCACCTCGGCGTCCTTGGCTGCCGGAAGAGGAAGCGTGACTTCCGCCTGCCTCACTTCCGGGGCCGCAGCCGGTTTCAAGAGCACGTTCTCTCCGTCGACATCAAAAGGTGCAGGCGCCACCACAGCAGGCACAACGACTTCAGCCGAAATCGCTTTCTCGGCTCCGGGGATAATCAACTTCTGGGCGATCTTTAGCTTGTCGCTCTGCAGTTTATTAGCTTCTCTAAGGGCGCTGGTCTTGACGCCGTGACGAGCCGCAATTTTTGACAGATTGTCGCCGGGCTTGACCACGTATTCACCTCCGCTGGCCAGAACCTCCGTGACCACGGCTGCTTTAATCGGCGTGGATTTCGCCTTACCCGTGGCGGCAGACTTCGGCATCACGGCCGGGCACTGGCCCGTGGCGGGAAGAATCAGTTTCTGGCCGATCCTGATCTTGTTCGGATCCTTCAGTTTATTGGCCTCTATCAATTCAGCCTGGGTGACATGGCAACGTCTGGCAATTACCGAAAGCGAATCGCCAGCCTGAACAGTGTATTCCCCGCCGCCCGCCAGCTTGGTTTCCGGCACAACGATACTAGCGGCCGGCTTGAATTCCACGGCAGGGCTGGGTGGCGTCGGCGGTGGCATTATCGGCATCTCCGGAGCCGGTTCGGAGTGTGGCGTAGTTCCGCAGCCTGATATGAAGAAGACCGATCCAATGACTGCGCAATGCAAAGCCGCCACGATACCTATCAAGCCCCATGTTTTCATCTTCATAATGTTTCCTTAAATAAATAAATGAAGGCACGCCGTTAAAATCGTTTCAATTCGTTAAAACAAAGTTAATATTTATCAATCCAACCAAGTTGTCAATGTTTTTTCATTAGTTTTTTTAGCAAGGCCTTATTTATTTGTAAGGCCTTGCGCCAATGTCATAAAACCCACGGGATTATTCACGAACAGGCAGTGCTTCCTGCGGGCATTTTGCCGAAGGTAACGTCGGGGCTTCCGCCTTGGGATCAACCCAAGGCCAAATCCCGGCATTCATGCCCCGTTCGCAGAGCAGTCCTTCAGCCGGAGGCTGATCCGCTGCATGCGGCAAGCTGCCTCTACCAAACCATTGCCTACGCCAAAAAATTATTTAAAACCATGAGTTCTCACAAAAATATTGACAAAGGAGCTTTGTCTGATAATTTCTGCGTGTAATTTCTTGCAAAACGGAAGAAGCCTCACGACGGTTAACGTAAAAAAAAGCTCCGGCTGGAAAGTGAAAACATGGTAAAAAAAATAAAAATCGGGATAGTGGGCTCGAAATTTGCGGCTGACTTTCACGCCTTCAGCTACGCCCGCAACCAGGGCGTTGAAATCGCCGCCGTCGCCGCCATCGATAACTTGGAGCCGTTCGCCAAGAAATGGAGCATCCCCAAAGCCTACGCCGATTACAAAGAGATGCTGAGCAAGGAGAATCTGGATCTAGTTTCCGTCTGCGTCCCCAACTCTCTGCACCACCCGGTTGCGCTGGCGGCCGCCCATGCCGGCCGACATATTTTTTGCGAGAAACCCCTGGCTACCACGGTGGCAGATGCCCGGGAAATTATAGACGTCTGCCGCCAGTCAGGCGTTAAATTATTCTACGGTGAAGACTGGTGCTTTGCCCCGCCGCTGCAGCGCTTGATCGAGGTGATCGGCGAAGGCGGCATCGGCAAGACGCTCTACGTCAAGGCCAAGGAATGCCACAACGGCTCGCACAGCCCCTTTGCCAAAGCCAAGGATACCTGCGGGGGCGGCTGCCTCATCCACCTGGCGATCCACCCGATCGGTTGGATCCTACACCTGTTGGGGCAGTCCGGTAAAAACAAGGTGGTCGAGGTCTTTGCGAAATGCAACGACGGCTTGCAGGATAATTACGTACACAAGGATAACGGAGGCGAGGATTTTTCGTTGGGCATAATGAAGTTTGCCAATGGCGAACACGCCTTGGTCGAGGGTAATTATATCACAGTCGGCGGCATGGACGACAAAGTCGAGGTGTATGGCAGCGAGGGCAACATCAAGGCGAACCTGACCTTGGGTTCCTGCCTGAGCGTGTACAGTCGGCCCGGGTATCGCTATGCCGTTGAAAAGGCCGATAACACCTTGGGCTGGACCAGGCCGGCGGTGGACGAATTTCTCAACTTGGGATATGTGGACGAACTGGCCTACGCTGTGGATTGTGTTCGCCACGACCGCGAGCCCATGTATGGCTGTAGCGGGGCACTGGGACTGGCCTGCGTCGAAATCATCACCGCTATGTACCAATCCCACGCCAGCGGCGCAGTGGTGCGCGGGAATTGGGGATAGGACGCGGGGCGCACCCAACAATCAAGTTACGCTGCTTGACATTTGATTATCCAAGGTAGCGTCAGGCTTTTCCGCCTGAAGCGGATATCCGCTGTGGCAGAATTCAGACAAGTCACAGGCATTAAACCTGCGCTACCCGGAAAACCATTCGGAAAGATGTAAAGGCATTTACAACTTACTATATCAGACGGCAGAATCGCAATCAACGTAGCAATAATGAAGGCGGATCAAACATGACAATCAATCCAACGACAAAATTGCAGGAAATGTTTTCACTGCAAGGCAAAGTAGCCGCGATCTCCGGCGCCGGCGGCGTGCTCTTCGGCGCGGTGGCTCGCGGCTTGGCCGAGCTGGGCGTGAAGGTCGCCGCCATGGATCTGCGGCTGGCCGAGGCCCAAAAGGCTGCTGACGACATCCAGTCCGGGGGTGGCGATGCCATCGGCCTGGAAACCAATGTCCTCAACTCGGAGAGCGTCAGCAAGGCCCGGGATGCTATCCTGGAGAAGTACGGACGGGTGGACATCCTGATCAACGGCGCCGGCGGCAATCATCCCAAGGCCCAGACCAACAAGGAAGCTGGCGTGTTTTTCCCCGACCTCTCTGTGGAAGGCATCCGCTTCGCCTTTGACTTGAACATCATGGGCACCGTGATTCCCTCGATGGTCTTCTCTAAAGTCATGATCCAGCAGAAGGAAGGCGTGATCGTCAACACCTCCTCCATGAGCGCCGACACCCCTCTTTCACGCGGTATGGCCTACGCGGCGGCCAAGGCCGGCGTCAGTAATTTCACCCGTTGGCTGGCTGCGGATATGGCCATGAACCATTACCCTAAAATCCGGGTCAACGAGATCCGGCCCGGGTTTTTCCCCACCCTCCAGAACGCCGATTTGATCAGCAAGACCCCCGGGATCCTGACCGCCACGCGGGGTTCCGACATCCTCGGCGGGACCCCCATGAAGCGCTATGGCAAACCGGAGGAGTTGATCGGCGCCATCGTGTATCTTTGTTCTCCGTCGGCCGGCTTCACGACCGGCAGCAGCATCGCCATTGACGGCGGATTTGGATCGTTTTCGGGGGTATGATGCAGAGTGGTCAGGGTTCGGGGTTCAGGGGGGAGGCTCCAAACACCGATTACCAGTTCGGATAGAGTCTTTCGCTAACACAATATTCAAGCCTGCTATTTTTTTTGAAGGAAAGTTTATATGAAATACAAAGTGATTATTGCCGACGATCGTTACCCGAATTACCGGGAGGAAACGGAAGCGCTCCAGCCCCTGGGCGCGGACATTATTACGGTTAAGAGCCAGGCGGCTGCGGACCTGGCGCAAGCCTGCGCCGACGCCGACGGCGTGATCGTCAATCTGGCGCCCATCACGGACGAGGTGATCGGCGCGATGACGAAATGCAAGGTGATTTCCCGCTACGGCGTCGGCTACGACAACGTGGATGTCAAGGCCGCCACGGCCAAGGGCATCTGGGTCGCCAACGTGCCCGACTACTGCGGCGAGGACGTTTCAGACCAGGCACTGGCACTGCTCATGAGTTGTGTGCGCAAGGTGGCCCTGCGGGATCGCCAGGTGCGTGCCGGCACGTGGAACATCGGCAGCGCGGGACCGCAATGGCGGCTCCAGGGCAAAACCCTGGTGCTTTTCGGCTTCGGCCAGATTGCCCGCATCCTGCACCGCAAGCTGACTGGATTCCAACTGGGCCGCGTCTTGGTAGTAGACCCGTTCCTAGATGCCGACACGATCCGCAAAGCCGGCGCCGAAAAGTCGGAATGGGACGCTGCCCTGGCCGAAGGCGATTTTTTCTCAATCCACATGCCGCTGAACGATAAGACGAGGGGTCTTTTCAACGAGGCTGTCTTCCGTAAAATGAAACGCACGGCCATCATTGTTAACACCTCGCGCGGCCCGATTATTGATGAGCAAGCGCTTTACAAGGCATTGCATGAAGGCTGGATCAACAGCGCCGGCCTGGATGTGTTTGAAAAGGAGCCGATCAACCAAGACAATCCCCTGCTGACCCTTGACAACATCACGGTCTCCGGGCATACTGGCTGGTATACCGAGGAATCCCAGACTGAGCTAAAACGTAAAGCGGCGGAAAATGTGCGCGATGCTCTGACCAAGTTCTCGCCAAAGTATCCGATAAATAAGATATAGAAAGGAGACATCCGTGAACGAAATACTGCAAAAGATCAGCGATCTGGGGGTCGTGCCCGTTGTTAAGATCGATAACGCCAAGAACGCCGTGCCCTTGGCCCAAGCTTTGAAAGACGGCGGATTGCCCTTGGCGGAAATCACCTTCCGCACCGCCGCTGCCGAAGAATCCATCCGCCAGATCTGCGCAGCCCACCCCGATATGCTAGTGGGCGCCGGCACGGTACTGACCGTCGACCAAGCCGAACGTGCGGTCAAGGCCGGTGCCAAGTTCATCGTCACCCCCGGTTTCAGCCCGGCAGTGGTCAAGCACTGCAATGACCGGAAGATTCCCATCACGCCCGGCGTGGCGACTCCGACCGAAATCCAGATGGCGCTGGATCACGGACTGGAGGTCGTGAAATTTTTCCCGGCGGACTCATTCGGCGGAATCAAAACCCTGAAAGCCATGAGCGCGCCCTACGGCATGGTAAAATTCATTCCCACCGGCGGGATCAGCGCGGCAAACCTCACCGAATATATCCTGTTCCCGAAAGTGCTGGCCTGCGGCGGAAGCTGGATGGTCAAAGATGAATTCATCAAGGGCGACAAGTTCTCTGAAATCACGCGCCTGACACAGGAAGCCATTGCCATCATGCTCGGCTTCGACCTGGGCCATGTCGGCCTGAACACCGCCGACGCCGATGGCTCACTGACCCTGGCCCGCCAACTGGCGGGGATGTTCAACATGGCGCTAAAAGAAGGCAACAGTTCCAACTTCGCAGGCAAGGGACTGGAAATCAATAAGAGCAAGGGACTGGGAGCCCACGGGCATATCGCGGTGGCGACGAACAGCATCGCCCGGGCCATAGCCTGGCTGACCCGCAAAGGCGTGGCCGTGGATATGAATTCAGCTAAGAAAGATCCAACCGGCAATATGGTGGCCGTGTATTTGAAAGATGAATTCGGCGGATTTGCTGTGCATTTGCTGCAGAAGAAATAGGTATTGAAAAAGTTTAGAGGTCAAGAGAGTTCACCGTTCATCGGTTGTAAATTAGATAAACAATTCCTTAACCGTGAACATTCTCACCGTGAACCGTTGAATCATCCCAAATAATAAAAGGAAAAGAATATGAAACCACGCGTAGTAACTTTCGGTGAAATCATGTTGCGTCTGAAATCCCCCGGTTTTGAGCGGTTCTTTCAATCGCCGATCCTCGAAGCCACATTTGGCGGCGGCGAAGCGAATGTGGCGGTGTCGCTGGCCAACTTCGGAATGGAAGCGGCCTTTACCAGCGTCCTGCCGAAAAATGACATCGGCGACGCCTGTGTCGCCGAACTACGCCGTTTCGGCGTGGACACATCCTTGATTATCCGGGGAGCAGGCCGCATGGGTATCTATTATCTGGAAAGCGGGGCCAACCAGCGGGGCTCGAAAGTGGTCTATGACCGCGCCCATTCGGCCATTGCCCTGGCCCAACCCGGCGCTATCGATTGGAAAAAAGTTTTTAGCGGTGCGACTTGGTTTCATATCAGTGGCATCACACCGGCCATCAGTCAGTCGGCCGCCAATCTATCGCTGGAATCGGTCCAGGCTGCGCGCCAGGCCGGGCTGACCGTCTCCTGCGACTTCAACTACCGCGGCAAACTTTGGAAGTATGGCAAAACCGCCCCGGAAGTCATGGGCGAACTGGTGCAGTACGTGGATATCGGAATTGCCAACGAGGAGGATTGCCAGAAATCGCTGGGGATCAAGCTGCCCGTGGATGTGAGTAAGGGCAAGCTGGAATCGGCCCAATACCAGGCCCTAACGGATAAAGTTCTTGAAACATTCCCCAACCTGAAAATGCTTGCGGTTACTCTGCGCGAAAGCCACGGAGCCGATCATAACGGATGGTCAGCCTGTCTCAACGACCGCAAGCAATTCCTGCTCAGCCGCAAATATAATATCACCGACATCGTGGACCGGGTCGGCGGCGGCGATGCCTTTGCCGCAGGGCTGATTTTCGGTCTGGCCGGTGAACGCAAACCCGAGGATGCCCTGAATTTCGCGGTAGCCGCCAGCTGTCTTAAGCATGCCATCCCGGGCGATTTCAACCGGGTGACGGCCGAGGAAGTGGACAAACTGTCGGGCGGCGACGCCTCCGGCCGGGTACAGCGCTGAGCGCCACTAAGCGGGGGGAAGGATTCGGGCCAGGGTTCAGGGCTTGTTACCCTTCTGACGTTAAAAGGTAGAGCTGGGTTTATCCCGGCTACTTACGAGCGGATTGACAGCAAACATTGGAGAATACCCATGACGCATTCCTGCTCCCACCGGTTTTCTTTCGCCCTGTGTTCATGCCTGGCGGTCATGTTCTGCCTGGCACCCCACGCCTCGAATGCCGCCAGCCTGGAAAACTTAAGCGCCAATCCGTACAAGGGCGCCATCGTCGTTGACGCGGACACCGGCCAAATTCTGGTCGAGGACAATTCTGATACCAAAGGCTACCCGGCCAGCGTCCTTAAACTAATGGATCTGCTGCTCATCTTGGATAAAATCCAGGAAGGCAAATTGAGCTTACAGGACAAGGTTACGGTAACCGCAGATGCCGCTAAAATCGGCGGTTCCCAGGTGTATCTCAAGGAAAACGAGGTATTCACGGTGGACGAGCTGCTCTATGCCCTGATGGTGCAGTCGGCCAATGATGCAGCCATGGCATTGGCCCTCCACCTGGCCGGGAGCAAGGACGGCTTTGTGGCCCTGATGAACGAACGCGCCCAGTCGCTCGGCATGAAATCCACGGAGTTCCATTCAATTCACGGCCTGCCCCCGGGCAAGGACCAACAAGCGGATGTCACCACAGCTCGCGACCTGTCCCTGCTCTGCCGGGAAGTCCTAAAATATCCGGATACTTTGCGATACACATCGACTCGCAAGCGCGGTTTCCGAGACAACCAATTCACCCTGGAAACCCACAATCACCTGCTGAGCAAGGTGGAAGGTTGTGACGGATTAAAAACCGGTTGGTTCAAAGCTGCCGGCTATTCCATGGCTGTCACCGCCAAGCGAGGCGATACGCGCCTGATCGCGGTGGTGATGGGAAGCACGGACCGGAAAATCCGCGACAGCAAGGCGGCGGAACTGCTGGCCACAGGCTTCCTCAAGGCGCCGAAAAAAGAAGTGGCCCCCCCACCCTCGCTGACAAATGCCCCTCCGGCCCCCCCGCCAAAAAAGGGCTGGTGGAAACGCTGATTCGCTGGCGCCGGTAATAAACGCTGAATACATCGAACATTTTCAGACTCTTTGAATATGTGATTCTGTGTCGAGTAGACATAATATGATCGCCTCATTTTAGGTTTGCTTTGTATTCCCTGTTGGCTCCCCTCTTTCGATTTAGGGCGTGTCATCATATTCAACCCTGTGAGGTGATTTCAATGCCCCTTGTGGCCGTGTATAACCCAGGCCTGCCCGTGCTCCTGTATCTCTGAGTATTGACCCTGCTCGGCCTTCTGGGCCTACGGAATAATTCAAGACCGCAAAGGCAGATTGGTTGCCCCGGCCTGGCGGGTTGACCTCTGGGCGTATTTGCGATTTTCAGCGAAGATCATGGCCACACCTGGGGCCAGTTCCGCCGCGGGCTTCCGGTAGCGCCGGTGGCCTGCGCCATAGAGCGCTACACGCTCAGGGCGGCCGGCGACGACCGCAACCGCATTCTCTGGACCGGACCAAAGACGCTCGGTTCCACCGTCAACCCGAAATGGGACGACGGCCGCAAGAACGCCCGCTTGAGCTACGATGAAGGCCGGACGTTCCCCATTGAACGACTGATCGCGACCGGGCCGGCGGCCTATTCGGATATGCTCACAGGGATCATCCCTGCTTCGGGCGGCGGGCAATCCCGATGACGGTACGTGCCCGCCCTACAGCTATTCAGGCCCTGTCGGAATGGAAACTCCCCGTCTTTTCGACTCGGAATCCTATCCTGGGGCGGACAAGTCCGTTCACAAGCAACCAAAGTCTGCCGTTCTCGTGGAAACGGCGGCCTCGCCGCTTTGCATTTCGGGCGGCAGGGCACCGAACCCGGAGGCTGCAAAGGAAAGCGACGGGGGCGTCGCTTCCACTACAAGCCGGGCTTCACTGGAAGATCACCTTGACGATGGAGAAATCGTCGTCGAGAACCGCGCTGCCCAGCATTTTCTGGACATATTGGTAAAGTTTTTCGATTTCCGACGAGGCCTCCACCGGCGGATGCAACAGAAACTCCTTCAGTCCCTCCAGGGTCCACATTGTGCCGTCGGCCTGTTGGATCTCGTAGGCGCCATCGGAAAGAATATACAGTTTTGCCGGACGCTGGATTTCCAGCGTCGCGCGCTGATACTTGCTGCCCGGCATGCCTCCGATAACCATGTTGGGAGTCATCAATTCCGCGACCGGACCGGAAGGCGAAAACAAAAGCGCCGGCGGATGGCCCGCACTGGAATAAGAAAGACGGCCCGATGTTTTATTGTACACACCGTACCAGATGGTGAAATAGAGGTTGTTATGGTTTTCCATTTGGAACATATCGTTCAGGGCAGAAAGCACTTGTTCTGGCGCTCGAAAATCCACATTGAGCAGGGTCTGGGAACGCAGCACGTTGAGCGCCGAAACCGACAGCAAGGCCGGCCCCACACCGTGATCACAGACATCTAGGAGGTACATGGCAAAATTGTCGTCATCCACCCAGTGATAGCCGAAAGAATCGCCGCCCAGTTCCGTGGAGGGCAGGTATTTCCATTCGGTCCGGATCGGGCCCTCTTGAAGCGAGGCCGGCAGGAGCGAAACCACGTAATCTGCGGCCTGTTGCAACTGCACGGCCAGAGCCTGCTGGCTCTTGAGCAGGGCGCCGTAGGCCTCGTTCCTCTGCAGTAGAATAATGTAAGCCTGGGAGTGGTAGCGGATGCGGGCCACCAGTTCAATGCGGTCCGGCAGTTTAACCAGGTAGTCGTTGGCGCCGGCGGCAAAGCTTTCGGCTTTGGTGGTCGCCTCCTCCTTGCTGGAAAGCACGATCAAGGGCACGTCTTTGAGCTTGGGATGCGCCCGAAAAAAGCGCACCAACGTCAGGCCATCGATCTCCGGCATAATCAGATCTTGCAGGATGATAGTGGGCGCAATTTCGACGGCCATGGCCATGGCCTTGGCGGGTTCCCGGCAATAATGGAAGACGATGTCCTTTTCGGGTGCCAGCATCCGGCGTACGGCATCGCCGACAATGGGCTGGTCGTCCACCAGCAGAACGGTGATCGGGTGCTGGGTCAGGGCGGCATGGATTGCGCCGGCATCAGTGTTTGGCATGGTGTTTTCCTTTGGTTAACTCTTGCACTATGGCAGGGGCTATATCTTGAACCGGCAAAACTTCCATGGCGGCCCCCAGCTCCGCCGCCGCGCGCGGCATGCCATAAATCACGGAGGTGGTTTTGTCCTGGGCCATGGTATGCCAGCCGTCCTGGCGCAGGGCGAGCAGGCCGCGGGCGCCGTCTTTGCCCATGCCGGTCAACAGCACGGCAATTCCTTGACGCGGCCAATTGCTGCCCGCGCTCCTGAAAAAAGCGTCCACCGAGGGACGGTACGGATAATCCCGCGGATCGGGTGTGTAATGCAATGCCAGATCAGCACCCACAACCAGATGGTCGTTTGTGCCCGCCACATACACCTTGCCCGACTCTATTAGCATCCCTTCCCCGGCTACAAGCACGCTCAACGGGGTCTGCCCGGCCAGCCATTCGGTCAGCCCACGCGCAAACTGAACGTCCACGTGCTGAATCACGACCACGGGCGCCTCCAGGCGGGCCGGCAGAGCCGATAAAATATCAGCCAACGCCTTGGGTCCGCCAGTCGAGGCACCGATGGCCACCAGCGGCGCCCGCGAATCCGGCTTACTCTGGCACGCCGCGAGCTTCATATCCAGGCAGTGCTCATGTTTGCCGATGAGTCCGGCGATGGTGGCAATCTTCTTCAGCAGGTCGCCTCCGCCCGCTACGCGACCATCCTTGCCCAGCACCGGTGTGCAAACCGCGTCCAGCGCGCCAAACCCCATGGCCTCGAAAACTTTCGCAGCGTTGCCGGCTACCGTTGCCGTCACCACCAGGATTGCGCAGGGCGTCGAATGCATGATAATCCGCGTCGCCTCCACGCCGTCCATGACCGGCATGATCAAATCCATCAAGATCAGGTCGGGGACATCCTGCGTGCAGCGGGCAACGGCTTCGGCGCCATCCTGGGCGATCCAGGCGATCTCATAGCCCGGCACGGATAGCACCACCCGGCGCAGGGCTTCCACCGCGAGTTTCATATCGTTGACAATAGCCATTTTCATCGGCTGTGCATCAATCCCATGGAACCGATTACTGCATGTACATTTCAGGCTCGTCCACAAAATCTATAGGGTATTAATATCAGACCAGCTCGTTTTTGCCCAATAAATAGCACTTTTACGGGCCTTTTCTATGTCGATCTTTTTCGGACGAGATATTACAGGCGGTTTTTCCGCCTAAGCGGATCTGCCGGCGGCACGACAGACAAGAATTATCACCACGGAGTTACCATGTAGCTGAAAAAAAATCAGTCCTCGCAGGAAGTGGTATAACTATTTTGCAACAAATCATTAAACCAATCAACCAGGAGGGCTGACCGTGAAGAAAGTTATCATGTGTTTGGCGGATGTGCACGAAAAAAACATTAGCGTGGAAATAGCGGTTCATCGAGAGAAATCCATGGCAAAGGACTATTCCTATGCGGTGAAGGGGCGGCAAAAGCTGTTGAATAATTTGAAGGCATTGGCAGAGAAGAACCAGGCGGACCGAATTGTGGTAGTGTACGAAGCGTCGTCGCGAACGCCGTTCTGAAACTGCCTCAAGCGGCCGATTTGAAAATGGATATAATTC
>CAZALU010000053.1:7551-21270 GCA_964486075.1 uncultured Verrucomicrobiota bacterium | reverse complement strand
AACATGTTGAAGCATTCATGGCAGATGCGTTACCCACTAATTATGCCGAGGAGCCACCAAAGAATCGGTATAAATTGCAGGGCGGGAATGGCCAACGGATTGACCGCCTACAAAAGATTGGGCAACCCGCGCAGCATGTAGGCCTGCAGCAGGCCGCTTTCATCAAAGTTAAAAAAGGCGTGGGTTCCATCCGGCGAAAGAAACGGATGGGCGTGAATATTGTTGTTCAGCAATTTGAGCAAATATGTAAAGTTGAGGAATGGATCCCGGCCCGGCTCGCCCAAACCGGCCAGGTAAAGCGCACCCTGGTGCCAGGTCTGGCCGGTATCCACAATCAGCCGGCGGCCGGCGATATCCGTCGCAAAATGAGCGAATTCCGGGTGCTCGATTTCGCGGGTCAACTCGTTGCGCAGTCCGCCGGAGCTGACCAAGCCGTTGTGATCAGCGTGGGCCACCGGCCGACTCTCAACCATCCTGTTGTCACACGTGGAGGTGATCGCCCAGTCGCTCCGGCCGCGCCAGCATTGATGCCCCTGGCAGTGTTCAATGCCGTCCCGGCCCCAGGGCAGGTTGCGGAAATTAAGGCCGTCGTCGCGAATAACGTGAATATCGGCGTCGGAAGCATAGTACGCTTTCCCCACCACGCCCAGTTCATCAACGTAAAACCCATGATTCTCCTGGATCAGGATGTCACGCGCCTGCGCGGGGTTTAGCGATCGCGAATACTGAGGATGCATATTGCACCAGGAAACGCCATAAAGGATCAGGCGCACGGTCGCCGATGGGATATCGAAAATCATCAGCCCAAACGGCGCCCCGGGCGTCCGACCGTCCCCCAGAAAGCAGGACAGCCCGATGCGCCGGCCGTCCGAGGAAATTGTCGATAGCGGGTAAATCCGGCTGGGCCGGAAAGAAGTTCCCGGCAGAGGCTGATCCACAACCAGCAGTATCTCGGGCGGACCTCCGGTGAGCAGGCGGCGTTTGAGGGTCAGATGTCCGCCACCGGGTTCCGTCTGATCGATGAAATAATAAATGTACCGACCATCCGGAGACACCGAGGGCGCTGTGGTGCCGACTTCATCCGTCACGGGGATCAAGCGTCCGTTATCTTCCAGATCGCACAGCAGGTAGCGATGGCGGGGATCGTCTTTGTCGCTACCATGGACATGGGCTGAAGAGTGCAGGAGAAAACGCCGCGAATCCGGTGTAAACACCTGCGCTTCCATGTAAACGTGGCTTGAGGGCACGGCGCTGTCCGTCGTGAGCTGGAACACCTCCAAGCCGGGCGGCGAACGGTCATCGAGCAAATCCGGTCGTGCGATCATGGGTGCTTCTCTCCTTTCGTCAATTGCTTCGGTTTACGGCAACAAGCCATCCGGCGTGCGCGGATTTCTTGGCATTCTCGTCAATCCGGCTGGCAGCGCTTTTTTTCAGCGCGGCAAACAATCTTAATACCTGAATTTTGCGCCGAGCTGGCGCACAATTCACCCAAAGGGCCGCCACGTGAGTCGCGTTCCATCTGCCAACGCGGTCACGTGATGATGGCCGCATAAAACGCGGCCAAACGGGGTTACCCACGTTAGTTTCGATAATACCCCAATGGGTTATTATCGAAACTTCACGTCTTTCGCCAGCGGGCAATGCCCGCTTAGACAAAAGTGAATATTGCACGATAAGCGTGCAATATTCAGGTAATAGAACAACATTGTCAACGCGATGCCAGGAACCCGGCTAGCGCATCCTGCCAGGAACGAATGGGGTGATCCAGCACGGCCTGAATCCGGGCCGTATCGAACCGGGAATTGGCCGGACGGCGCGCCTGGACCGGGAACTCGTCACTGGAACAGGGCACAATCATGCCCGCGATTTTAAGCTGCCCGGCTATGAAGCAGGCCACGTCATAGCGGGAGGCATAACCAGAGTTGGCGAAATGATACAGCCCCCGGCATCGCTTCCTGACCAGGCATTCAACGGCCCTGGCCATATCCGCCGTCCAAGTCGGCGCGCCGAATTGATCATCGACAACCTTCAGATCCCCGCCCCCCTGTGCCCGCTCCAGGAACTTGCTGATGAAATTAATCCCCTGCCGGCCATAGCTCCATTCCACCCGCATGATCGCGTGATCGCATTCCGATTCCAAAAGCGCCAGCTCCCCTTGCAGCTTGGTGTCGCCATAGACATTGATCGGGGAAGGCGCATCTGCCTCCCGGTATGGATGGTCGGCTCGTCCGTCAAAGACAAAATCGGTGGAAATATGGACAACGAAGACACACTGGCGCTTAGCCAGGCGTCCCAGTTTTCCCGCAGCGGTAGCGTTGACGGCCAAGGCAGTTTCGGGTTGCTGTTGCGCCTTATCCACATTGGTATATGCCGCGCAATTCACCACCACGGCGGAGTCGCACACAGCCCGTTCCAAGTGATCGGGAAGGGTGATGTCCCAGTCTGGTAAATCCCAAATCTGGACGGCATAGCCTTTGTGCCGCAGACAATCGGCCAAATCCGATCCCAGCATGCCCCGCCCACCGAGAATAGAAATTTTTTCTGGCATAGACGATCTTAGCTCCGAAGCACGTTTCCAACGTCGTCGAATCCGCCCAGGGCGGAAAGGATAACGCGCTCCACCATTAAACGACACGATCTCCATCTTCGATATTGATTGGAGTATAACCTGAATATTGCACGACGATCGTGCAATATGCAGGTCGGATCAATCCTTGGGAGGGCGTTCCACCACCAGTCGGTTAACATTTGCCAGGGAATCAAAGGTGCCGGCATCGCTCCACCAGCCCGCCATCATATCGAATTGCATTTCGGACTGGCGGATATAGGCGTTGTTAACATCGGTGATTTCCAGTTCATTCCGGCCGCTGGGCTTACAGGTCCGGATGATTTCGAACACTCGGGCGTCATAGAAGTAAACACCGGTAACGGCGATTCTGGATTTAGGCTGGCGCGGTTTTTCCTCGATGGACAGCACCCGGTTCCCGGCCACTTCGGCCACGCCAAAGCGCTCGGGATCGTCAACCGTCTTGCCCAGGATGCGGGCACCGGCCTTTTGGACGCGAAAAGCTTGCGTATAAGGTTTCAGCGAATCCTCAAAAATATTATCGCCGAGGATAACGGCCATGGGATCATCGCGGCAGAAGTTTTCAGCCAAGCTCAGGGCTTGGGCGATACCGCCGGCCTCATCCTGCACCTTGTAGGTAAAACGACATTTAAAATCCTTACCCGACCCAAGCAGGTTGACCATGTCGCCCATGTGATCGGTGCCGGTCACGATCAGGACTTCCTCGATCCCGGCTCCGGTCAGCTTGGCAATCGGGTAAAAAACCATCGGTTTCTCCCCGACCGGCAGCAAATGCTTATTGGTGACCTTGGTCAGCGGCATCAGCCGCGATCCCGTTCCGCCCGCCAGGACAATGCCTTTCAAACTCATGCACACTCCTTTCCTATACTTGAAAATGTATTCTAAACCAAAGGAAGCGCCAAAGGAACTCAAAACTTCGATCCGGGTTGATAAAACAATTGACGCAGGTATTGAACTATTCTATTTTAACAGTTGAGGTTGTCTGGATTTTCTTAACCTTGCAAAGAAGGAGGGCGTTGTGATCAAGTATTTGTTTTTGTCTTCTGTTTTAGCATTGGTTCTTCTGCTGAACGGCTGCGCTACCTCCCCGGGCGGCATCTCGGACTCCAACACGCCCTTATACTCCAAGCCCTATACCGTAATCGGCGACACCGAAGGCAGCGACAGTTGGTACGCGATCCTCGGATTCATCCCGGTGACCCCCGGCAATTCGCTGAGGGAAGCGGTTAAAGATGCAAAACGAAAGGTCGGCGCCGACGCCCTGATCGACATCACGGTGGACAGTTATACGCAGTTCTGGATTCTCTTTGCCAGGCGGGTAACAGAGGTGCATGCCAAGGGTATCCGGTTTAAAGACCGCTGGGAAGGCGACAACGAGGTTGGGCTCCGCTAAACAAGAGAGCGCAAACTCATCCATCTGCAATCGCGCTAACTCAGGTCCGGCGAACCAGCAATTCAAATTCGGCTCTGCAGCGGTACGGTTTTATCCTTCAAACCACGTTTTTACGTCTGCGCCGGATGCGTTTTCGGCGGAAATATAGCACCTGAATTTTGCGCGATGATCGTGCAATATTCAGGTTTTAAATTTACACCTCCTGCCGCCGACGGTGGAATCGTTAAGTATAGATGTTCAGGTAATTAACTTCATTGGATCAAGCTACCCACCCCTGGCCCCTCCAAGGATGGGATTAGATGTTGCAAACCGAGCAGCTCTCCTCCTGGGAGGGGAAAAGATGCCGCGAACCAATCAGTTCCCCTTCTTGGCGGGGCTAGGGGTGGGTTCCCAGGTTAGGCTTAATTTAGAACACCGTTCTGGTTGCGTTATTTACCTGAAGCACTATAGTGACTAATTATTGCCGGCGAACAGCGCTTATTGGACATTGCCAACCTTGTATCGATAGCGCTTTGTTTTCCTGCCATTTCTGGCTCGCCTCGGGCGGAACCGCTATAAATTCCAGTTACTGCCAGATCAAGGCATTGGTCCAGCATTGGAAAAATGAACATGTTTACGCCCCACAGATTGTGGCCACGCTTCATGGCCTCTTTGATCCTGCATGGAATCATATTATGCTTTGCTGGATGGCTGTGGACCCAGCATACGGTTGCAGCGATGCCTCTTTTTCAAGGCGGCGAGTTTTCGCTGGAGCTGGTCAATGTACTATCGGCGGGGCCGGGCATAGGCCTCGAATCCCAGCCGCCACCCGCGCCTAGCCCTGAGCCAATCGATATCGAAGAAGAGCAAGAAGAAATATCGGAAGAGCTGCCGGAAATAACTGATGAGCCAGCGGTGGAAGCAAAAGACGAGATGCAAATCTTGCCCGATCCTCTTCCGGTTCCGGTTCCGGTTCCCGCTCCGGTTCCGGTTCCGGTTCCAGTTCCGGTTCCGGTTCCGGTTCCAGTTCCGGTTCCGGTTCCAGTTCCGGTTCCGGTTCCCGCTCCGGCTCCACCATCAACACCGATGCCGCCTCCAACCCCAAAAGCAATACCGACTCCGATCCCGGCCCTAAAAGCCCCCAAACCATCACCGACTCGGACCTCAAAAGCTCCCAAACCAGTATCCGGCTTAGCTGTTCGTTCCGGCACCAATCAAAAGAAAACTGCCGGCGTGGCGGCTGTCGGATCGGGCAGCAGTTCCAGCACTAATCAAGCTCAAACCGCAACCGCACCGGGTTCCGGATCGGCGAACGCGGGTGTCTCGGGCGCGCCCCGGTTGGCCTCAAGCATTCTCCCGCGCTACCCGTCAGGCGCGCGCCTGCGGGGCGAAGAAGGCCGGGTTACGGTGCGTGCTGACGTGATGGCTTCGGGTAAAGCCCAAACCGCCGCGGTGGTCCGTTCCAGCGGGTATCCCGACTTGGACCAGGCAGCAGTAAAAGCGGTGCTGCGAGCGCGGTTTATACCGGCTCGTACAGGCTGGACGCCCATCGACTCCCAAACCGTGCTTACCTTCCGCTTCGCCTTGGTTGATTGATCACCAGAAGATCAGCATGACGACACAATTTAGTCCTGCGCCAACTGTGTACAGGCCAACAGCCAACAGTAGCAAAACTCCAAAGAGTGGATGAAAACCCCGTGTACCAGTCCCGTCAGGGGGTCCACCAAAGCCACGTTGGCCAGCAGCATCGCGGAATCAAACAACAGGCCCCGTTGATGGCGCCGGAAAAAATCCGCGCCCAGGCGGCGCACCGGACTCGTTATATAATCATTTGCCATTATGCCCCATGGTTTTAGCGCCTTATCCACAAAGCCGCGATACACAACAAGAAAACATTTTTATCTCCACAATCAATCGCAATTATTATACATTATATAATTTATGAGCACTTATACGACTCGTTTCCCCGGAATTCGTTGGAAAATCATCTATGGCCGGTATGATGACATTCAACGATTTGCCGTCGCCGAGCTGCAACGTACCATCCAATCCTATGTCCCCTATGTAGTTGAGATCATCGCCGCCCGGGATTATCAGCCCCGGGAGAAAGACCATTGCCTGGTCCTGGGAACCGCCGAGGACAATCCCTTGGTCAAACGCTGTATCGACCAGGGATGGATCAATCCGCCGGTCAAGGCCGAGGGCTTTGCCTACAGGTGCGACGATTCCCCCTTCCCGCCGGCCAAGCGCGCGGCGGTGATCGCCGGCGCCGACGCCAAGGGCGTTCTGAACGGCGTGGCCGACTTCGGGGCCGCCATCGTCAGCCCGCAATGCGTGTCGCTCACCGCGACCTGCCGCCACTTTGCCGTGAGCAATCTCAAGAACTTCGCCTACGACGCAGCCCCAGTCATCGACAACCGAGGCATCTGGACCTGGGGTTACGTGATTTACGATTATCGAAACTTCCTCGACAACATGGCCCGGCTCAAGCTGAATATGCTGACCATCTGGAACGATTGCGCTCCCCTCAACCTGCGCGAGGTGGTGGACTACGCCCACAACCGTGGCATCCGGCTGGTCTGCGGATATCACTGGGGCTGGGGCGTCTCCGGCCTGAGCCTGGCCAGCCGCTCCGACTGTGAAAAAGTCAGGGATGAAGCCATCGTCAACTACGAAAAACAGTACCAGCCTTGCGGCGTCGACGGCATTTATTTTCAAGCCCTCACCGAGCATCCCAATACCATGGAAGGCGGCAGAACAACCGCCGCGCTGGTCTGCGACTGGGTCAACCTGATCGGCCAAGCGCTCCTGGAACGGCGCCCCGGTCTCTACATCCAATTCGGCCTGCATACCACATCGATCCTCGACCACTACCCGGACCTGCTGCCCCTGGATCCCCGGATTGCGATCATCTGGGAAGACGCTGGCACCACGCCTTATGCCTATCTGCCGACCTTGGAACATCCCGCGGACTCCCATTACAGCAAGCACGGCCTAGGTAACTTCGAAGGCACTCTCGCTTATTCTAAGAAAATTGCCGCCTTCCGCGGCAAGACCGAATTCGGCCTTTGTGCCAAGGGCTATTCCAACCTGGACTGGGAATTCGAGTTCGAGCACCACGGACCCTTCCTGCTCGGCGAGCGCTCCGGCCGGTTCCTGCGGCGCCGGACGGAAGAAAAACGCCAGTGGAACGATTGCATCAATGCGGCCTGGCCCCCCTGCGCCGAAGCCCAGGCCCGGTTCTACCGGGAAATCCGGGCAGCCGCGCCGGGATGGATCACGGCGATCGCCCTCGTCGAGGACGCCCTGTTCGAAACCGGCATCCCCTTCTCGGCCGCTCTGTTCGCGGAAACCGTCTGGAACCCGGACCGCCGGGTTGACGAGTTGACCAAAACAGCCCTCTGCCCGTATTATCAGGGAATCTAAAATGCCAAACATATCATACTGGCAATCCATATCAGCCGCCTATCGCACGGCCCTGCTTGAGGATGTCATCCCGTTCTGGGAAAAGCACTCGCCGGACCGCGAGGCCGGCGGCTACTTCACCTGCCTGGACCGCCAGGGCCGGGTCTACGACACCGACAAGTTCATCTGGCTCCAGGGCCGCCAGGCCTGGATGTTCAGCAAGCTCTGCAACGTTATCGAGAAGCGGCCAGCGTGGCTCGATCTGGCGCGGCAGGGCTGCGAGTTCATGCGCCGGAACGGAATGGATGCGGAAGGCAACTGGTACTTTTCACTAGAGCGCCGGGGCCAGCCGCTGATCCAACCCTGCAATATTTTTTCGGACTGCTTCGCCGCCATGGCCTTCAGCCAGTACGCGCTGTCCTCCGGGAACGACGAGGCCCGGGCCATCGCCCGGCGCACGCTGGACAATATCCTGCAACGGCAATCCAATCCCAAGGGACGCTTTAACAAGGGCTTCCCGGGCACCCGACCGCTGACCTCCCTCGTCTTGCCGATGATTCTCTGCAACCTGGTCCTAGAAATGGAGTGGATGCTGGAGCCGGCGGACATCGACCGCATCCTGGACCCGTCGCTGGCCGTAATCCTGGACAAATGCCTCGACCGCCAGCGGCTGATCCTGCGCGAGGCGGTCAATCCCGACGGCTCCCCGGCGGATTGCTTCGAGGGCCGGACGATCTCTCCGGGCCACGGCATCGAAGCCGCCTGGTTCGTCATGGATATCGCCGCCCGGCGCGGCGACAAGGCCATGGTCAATCGCTGCATCGACATCGCCCTAAGCCTCCTGGAGTTCGGCTGGGATTCCGACCACGGCGGACTCTTCTACTTCCTGGACAGCGAGAGCCGTCCGCCCGAGCGCCTCGACTGGGATCAAAAGCTGTGGTGGGTCCATGCCGAGTGCCTGGTGACCTTCGCCAAGGGTTTTGCCCTCACCAACCGGCAGGAGTGCGCGGACGCCTTCGAGAAAGTGCACGCCTACACGTGGCAACGCTTCCCTGATCCGCAATATGGGGAATGGTTCGGCTATCTGAACCGCCGGGGGGAAATCCTGATTGACGCCAAGGGCGGAAAATGGAAAGGTTGCTTCCACGTTCCGCGGACCCTCTGGCTGGTCTCCCAGGCTGCGGATCAAATCGTAGCCAACAGGCAAAAGGCAAAGAAAAACAAGAAAGATTGACCGCAGATGGCGCAGATAACACGGATAGAAGAAAAATATGCATATTGTTTTTTGTCCGATCAGTGGAATCCGTGCAATCTGTGGTGAAAAATTTTTCCTGCGTGGCGGGCATAGGCCATATTGGCTGAGAGCATTATGAACAGTGTCATTGGTTATTTCATCGGCTGGGGACTGCTGGCATATCTGCTGGGGGCCATCCCCTGTGGATTCCTGATCGCGCGGGTGAAGGGCGTTGACATTCGGACCGTGGGCAGCGGGAACATCGGCGCCACTAATGTCTTCCGTTCCGTGGGCAAAGGCTGGGGCATCCTGACGTTTGTTTGCGACGCCCTGAAAGGGTGGCTGGCCGCCGGGCTTTTCCCGATCCTATCAGCACGTCTGCTGGGCTACGACGGCGGCCCGGCCCTGGCCGTGGCTTGTGCCGCCCTGGCGATTGCGGGGCATAACTGGTCGGTCTATCTCGGCTTCAAGGGCGGCAAGGGCATTGCCACCAGCCTGGGCGCCCTGATCGGCATCGCGCCCGCCGCCGCCGGACTAGGCGCGCTGTGCTGGCTCATCCTGTTCGTGACGACGCGCTATGTTTCTGCAGCTTCCATTGCAGCCGCCGCAGTCGTCGTCGCCACCGTCTGGTTTCCGCATTACCGGCAACACGGCCTGCTTTTGCCCAGCGTGCTTTCTTTGCTCGGCGTTGTGGCCATCTGGCGGCACAAAGCCAACATCCAACGCCTGGCGAACGGAACGGAACATAGGTTTAAGTTCGGCGGAAAAAAAGAAAAGCAAGTTCCATAGGGAATGATTGCCCGCTAAACACGCGAAAGGATATTACGATCCGACTGTTCGGCGGGAGTCAAAGAAAATGATTAGCAGTGAATCCATGGTGATTCCGTTCGTCCTTCTGCTCTGTTCGTGCGCTTCAGTTCAAAACACATCTGCGATTGCGAACGCAAAGCAAGAGCAGGAGATCAGAAGATTGATTGAGCAATTGGTTTTTGCGGAAGGAGAAGTTTCAGACGATCCTGTCATTCACCCTGATATGGCTGAAAACGGAGAGCATTATAAAGAACGATTTAAAACCTGCGAAAAAGCGTTCCAAAAACTATATGACTTCGTAACTACTCAGGTTGTCATCCTGAGCGTAGCGAAGGATCTCATGTTTGTTGGCAGACAGATGAGATTTCTCGCTACGCTCGAAATGACAATCTTTGCTTATCCGGGTTTTTCCAGGCACCCTCCCCAGTAACACGGGATGCCGAATTTGACATAACAGATTAATATCTAACGTGTTTCTTTTAAGTTTGCACCGCCGGCCGCCGGCGGTGGTTTCGCTTAGTAGTTACATGACTTCAAAGGTGGTGCGTTTCCGTTTCTCATCGAGCATTTGGGAAACAAGCGACAATCGATACCATTCAGAAATCATATAGTAGGTTTCTCGGTCGGATTTGCATGCCCGCCAGCCAGTAGCCAGCGCAAAGCTGGCTACTGGCTGGCGGGGGGTGAAATCTTATCGGTTGTTGAGTTTTATCAATTCTGTTACTCTGACGACACTTCCCATGAAACATATCGCAATTATCGGTGATGGCGGCTGGGGCACGGCCTTGGGACTGATCCTGCACCGCAAGGGATGCCGGGTCCGCATCTGGGGGCCGTTTCCCGACTACATCGAGCGCATCCGCCGCGAGCACGCCAACCCCCTTTATCTGCCGGGCATCGCCCTGCCCGAGGATTTGACCTGGACTGCGGACCGGACCGAAGCCGTGGACAAGGCCGACTTGGTCATCCTGGCCATGCCCTCTAAATATTTTAGAAGTGTGCTGGAAACGTTTGCCGGACTGCTGCCCAAAACATGTCCCGTGGTCAGTGTCAGCAAGGGATTGGACGGTGCCACGCATCGGCGCCTGTCAGATGTCGCCATTGAAGTACTAAAACCCGCAGCTATTGCCGTCCTTTCCGGACCGAGCCATGCTGAGGAAGTCGCCCGGGGCGTGCCTACAGCGGTGGCCCTGGCCTGCGCGGATGCCGCAACGGCCAAGCGTCTGCAATCGGCCCTGATGACTCCCCTATTTCGGGTTTACACTTCCGACGACGTTACCGGCGTCGAGCTGGGCGGCGCGCTGAAGAACGTCATCGCCCTGGCCGTCGGCGCCAGCGACGGCCTTGGCTTCGGGGATAACACCCGCGCGGCGCTGATCACGCGGGGCCTGGCCGAAATCAGCCGCCTGGGCTGTGCCCTGGGCGCGCGGCCGGACACTTTTGCCGGCCTGAGCGGCATAGGCGACCTGATCGTTACCTGCACCAGCCGCTGGAGCCGCAACCGGGCAGTGGGTGAGCGGTTAGGCAAGGGCGAAACAATCGCACAGATCGTCCACAGCATGCAACAGGTAGCGGAAGGAGTAACGAGTTGCGGCATCGCCCGGGCGCTGGCCCAAGAACATGGCATCCGCGCTCCAATTATCGAAGAGGTTTACGCCCTGATTCACAAGGGCAAGGACCCGCATCGGGCCGTGCAGGCGCTTCTGGGCCGGAGCGCCCGTCCGGAACGGGACGCGCCGGGCGGCGCGTAAACACTGCGCTTCGGGAATGGTTAATGGTTGTTACTGCTCAGGTAGACAGAAGTCAGGAGTCAGAATTCAGAATGGCCTGCGAATAGGCCTCCAGCAGCTTGCTGACCTCTTCAAGCAACTGGCTTAACTCGGAAACATCGCCGTATTCGAGGTCCTTGGCAAGAATCAGATAGTACCGAGATTCTTCGATGGAACCTTGTGCGATGTTGAAAAAGCGGAGTTTGTCGGCTTTCCCGCGTTTCTTGAACCCTTCCGCAATGTTCGCGGCAATGGAGACGGCGGCGCGACGAAATTGAGACGACAGGCCATAGGTTTCTGATCGGGGGAATGTCCGCGACAAACGGTAAACCGCAAGCACGAACTGGTGGGCCTTTTGCCACACTATCAAATCCTCAAATCTCTTCGATGGCATCCTCATGAATTCTGTCTCCTGAATTCTGACTTCTGGCTTCCTGAGCAGTTACTAATGGTTGATGATTTGCCGCGGAAACCGATAGCAAACCACCAGGCGCTCCGCATTTGTTCGGCGCCCGTCAGGGGAGCGGCGGACCGATCACGACACGAAACCCGATACACTCATTATCTTTATCGGGCGCAGCGCCTGCTCGATGCGCTATCCTCAGCGTTGTTTCGCGTTCATTGTTCCAGGCGGCGCCACGGATGGCGCGCGTGAATTTTTTATCGTCAGCCCAATCCGCGCACCATTCCCAGACATTACCGCCCACGCCGTACAAGCCCCATGCGTTCACGCCGCTTTTCGTGATAGGAGCTGAGACGACGTAACCATCTTCGTGGCCGCGAATAAACTTTTCACGCTGGCACAAAGCATACAGGAACCCCGAGCCTTCCATGCCACGATAATTGCAATAATTGGGCGGCGGCCACTGGTTGCCCCAGGGGTACACTCGCTGCTTGCCGCAAGCGGCATAGGTCTCCCATTCCCGCTCCGCAGGCAAACGGAACACAAAACCCGCGGGCAGCAGCGCGCCGTAACGCCGGTTCAGCCAGCCGCAGTAATTCCAGGAGTCCTCCCAGGAAACATGCACCACCGGCTGAATATCGGCATCCATGTCGCGGCCAAGCACATTGGTGCTGTCATGGCTGAGATCGTACCGCCGAAACTGGCCGTTGCTAACCTCATACTTCCCCACCCACATCTGCATGGGTGCAATCCAGATAAACGGCAGAGTCTCTTCTTCCCCAAGATTGACGGAAAAAGCTATGCCCGGCCGGGCAAGTTCCTGCACCGACGGCGCGGATGGTTCCAATTCAGCCTCACTTTGCTCACTGACGGCCTGGACATCCACACAGGCTCCGGCAATAAAAAATATTATAAGCCAGGCATATTTACGCATAGCAACTTCCTGCTGTTCAGGGCGTATGAAGATCAACCGTCGCCTACTTTATGGCCGGGCCTTAGACCATGCAAGCCGTAATACCAGCAATTCGCATTATGGTCTTTAGACCCTCGCGGCCTTGCGTCACGGGGGGTCTAATGACCTGAACAGCTATAGCTTGAGTTGCGGGTTAGCCCGCCTTAATAAATGGTAAACATCATGCCCTTATACCCCTGCATCGGCTGCTTTTCGTCGCTTTTGTCGTATCCGTCGTAGCTGCCGCCCATGAATTTAAGCGCCTGCATCCGCGTCGTGAACTCTGCCGTATCGGACCAGCCTTCCCCCTCGCTGTTAGTGCCATAACAGCGATAGTAGTAGGGCGTTCCCTGAGTCAAACCGGTAATCGTTGTTAAAAACGCGCCCTGGCTAAGCGTGCCAAAATCGTTTGTGTTGGACCATGCGTTGGTGTCCTGACCCCAGTAGATCGTGACGGCAGCACTCCCGCCGGCTACGAGATTCCCATTGAGCGTGGCCGTGGTGTAGCTCAGCGGAGTTGCGCCGGCGCCGGTATCCAACACCGGCCTGCCGAGCGTCAAAAACATGGCCGATTCTTCCGCCCAGCCTTCCCCTGCCGCGTTAACGGCGTAGAAGCGGTAGTAGTAGGTGGTGTTGGAGGTCACGCTCACGTTCGTGCTAAACATCTGGCCGTCTTCCCAGGGCCCGCCGAATTCGTTGGTGTTCCCCCAACTCTCCTTGTTGGTCGTGCCGTCCACAGCGCCCCAATAGACCGAGACAGAGGCCGGCGTGCTGCCCGTGGCCAGCAGCATCCCGTTCAGCCAGGCATTGGTGATCGTGACGTTCGTGGCGCCGTCCGCGTTATTCACCTGCGGATAGCCGAAGGCTGCCTGGGATAAATTCTGATCGTAGCCATCATAACCGCCGCCAACGAATTTTACCGTCTGAACCGGCGGCGTGAATTCCGCCGTATCGGACCAGCCTTCCCCCTCGTTATTGACGCCATAACAGCGATAGTAGTAGGGTGTGCCCGGAGTCAAGCCGGTAATCGTCGTCAAAAACGCGCCCTGGCTAAGCGTTCCAAAATCGTTCGTGTTGGACCAGGCGTTGGCGTCCTGACCCCAGTAGATCGTGACGGCGGCACTCCCGCCGGCTACGAGATTCCCGTTGAGCGTGGCCGTGGTGTAGCTCAGCGGAGCGGCGCCGGC
>CAZALU010000053.1:0-7451 GCA_964486075.1 uncultured Verrucomicrobiota bacterium | reverse complement strand
CCGAATTCGTTGGTGTGCGCCCAGCTCTCCTTGTTGGTCGTGCCGTCCACAGCGCCCCAATAGACCGAGACAGTGGCCGGCGTGCTGCCCGTGGCCACCAGCATCCCGTTCAGCCAGGCATTGGTGGATGTGACATTCGTGGCGCCATCTGCGTTATTCACCTGCGGATAGCCAAAGGGCGCCTGGGATAAATTCTGATCGTAGCCATCATAACCTCCGCCAACGAATTTTACCGTCTGAACCGGCGTCGTGAACTCTGCCGTATCGGACCAGCCTTCCCCCTCGCTGTTAGTGCCATAACAGCGATAGTAGTAGGGTGTGCCCGGAGTCAAACCGGTAATCGGCATCAAAAATGCGCCCTGGTTAAGTGTGCCAAAATCGTTCGTGTTGGACCAGGCGTTGGCGTCCTGACCCCAGTAGATCGTGACGGCGGCACTCCCGCCGGCTACGAGATTCCCGTTGAGCGTGGCCGTGGTGTAGCTCAGCGGAGCGGCGCCGGCACCGGTATCCAACACCGGCGTGCCGAGCGTCATAAAAACGGACGATTCTTCCGCCCAGCCTTCTCCCGCCGCGTTAACGGCGTAGAAGCGGTAGTAGTAAGTGGTGTTGGAGGCCACGCTCACATTCGTGGTAAACAACTGGCCATCGACGCCGCTCCCGAATTCGTTGGTGTGCGCCCAGCTCTCCTTGTTGGTCGTGCCGTCCACAGCGCCCCAATAGACCGAGACAGTGGCCGGCGCGTTGCCCGTGGCCACCAGCATCCCGTTCAGCCAGGCTTTGGTGGATGTGACATTCGTGGCGCCGTCCGCGTTGTTCACCTGCGGATAGCCAAAGGGCGCTTGGGATAAGTTCTGATCATATCCGTCATAAGTGCCGCCACTGAAGTTAACCGCCTGCACTCGCGTTGTGAACGCCGCCGTTTTGGAGGACCAGCCTTCTCCCTCGCTGTTCGTGCCGTAACAACGATAGTAGTAGGGAGTTCCCGCGACCAACCCTGTAACCGCCGTCCAGAATTGGCCCGGTCCGGACCAAACCAGGCTGTTGGTGCCCAGGCTGTTGGTACCGGCCCAGTCGGTTTTGACCATAACCCCGTCGTTCGTGCCCCAATAGACATAAACATCGTTACTGGCCGCCCCGGCGCTGAGATTCCCGTTGAGCGTGGCCGTGGTGTAGCTCACCGGACCCGCGCCTGTATCGTTGTCCATCGCCGGTATTGCGGCCAGGGCCGGGAAACAAAGCAGTCCGATAATCAACGCCGGCAAATGCGCGCATATTTTCATGATACCTCCGTTGCGTTCGTTGCAACCGCGCCCCGTTCCTTGGCGCCCCAACTCCCCTCCTTGGAGGGGAAAAGATGCCGCACACCAACCAGCTCCCCTCCTTGGAGGGGCTGGGGGTGGGTTTCCCACCGCCGCGTTTTCCGGCCAAAACATGCGGCGCTGACGCCGCGTGTTTGAAAATGTCCCGCCGGGGCCTGCCATAATGGCCCTCTCTCCAACCCAGGGTTGCGCTCTGGACTATAATGTGGGTCCACCGTGGGGACCGGTGCCGGCATTCTTAATTCTATCTGCTGACCGCTGATCTCTGATCTCTGCGGCTCTGATCTCCGCGGCTCTTCCCCTACGGAGGCACGCCCTGATGTGCCACCACGCTATGTTAGGGTGCCGTGCGCACGCCGCGCCAACCGGAATTCACATGCCTGGGCACAGAGATGTAGTTCGCACCTGAGCGATCAGAGATAGGCGCGGCTAGGGAGAATGTGGAGGGGCTTCTGTTGCCACGCATCCCGGCACCGACATCATTAGCTGAGGGCCAATCGATCACATCGGCTGCGCCGGCGGCGTTTGTGAGCATGCCGTCGCCGTGTAATCCGGTAAAAGATCGCCCAGTATCGTTGCCCACCGTTACACAGCGTTCATATACATTACCGCTCAACTCCATGACCCCATAATACCCGGCCCCGGACAAAGTGCGCGTGGCATTCTCCCGTGCCGCAAAAATGCCTACACGGTATGGCCAGCCGCTTTCCCAACCCGGGTCGCGACAGTTCGCATTTGTTGGGATCGCGATTTCCATGCCGCTGCCTACCGTACCGGATTCGCCGGTGATCTTGATGGCGATCGTGTTACCCCAAGCGAATTCGTTTGCCACCGGGTAGGCCGCTCCCCGGCATGCTTTCTCGAACTCCAGCTCCGTCATAGGGCGCAAGGCCGCCCAGTCCGCGTAGGCGCATCCGTCCGCCCACGAGAGATAATTGCAGGCGCGGTCTGCTGCTGTGGCGTTGTAGTAGTTGGGGGCGTTGGAAGCTATGGTGTGACGCCTCATGCCGTATTGATTCGGAAAACGAGTGCTGGCCTGTGCCGTGGTCAGCTTGTTCAGGAATTCCGCGTATTGCCCCTGGGTGATCTCATATTTCATGCAGTAGAACGCCGTATACCCGTTCGGAAACGAGTTGGAAATGATGCCCGTTTGATCGCCGCCGGAGCCGGATGTGTAATACAGGTTCCCGGCCGAGTTGGTTATGTTGATCGCATTGGTCGAGGAGACCAGGAACGGTTTTGTGTCCTGATTGCCGTCGGTATATTCGTAGAAATGACCGGCTTCGGCGCCACCGGACCCGAGATAGAACGAGCCTTGTGGGATCAAGACCATTTCGATGGCATGCACGGATACTTCCACCACCACCCCGGTGGCGAAATCGTACCCGTTCGACCCGTAGTTCCATTTCAGCTTGGTCCCCGCGTAATTGACGGGGCCGATGTGATTGGCAGCAGGATAGATAAACACGCCCATGCCGTCGGGCACGGCCGAATTGGTGGCGCTCGCGGGGAGCTTGTGGGAGGCGCTGTTCGTGGCCAGCAGGGCATGCTCCCAGACGCTTGAGCCCGGCGCCCGGAACTTGACAAGCACCCAGGCTGCGTCCCAGTTCTCGGAATCCCGCCAGGAGTTCTCCCAGGCGAGATCGAAAACAACGTTGACTGTCTTGGTGACCGTGTCCTGCTTGGTCAGGCCCACATTCGTCACCCGAATGTTATTTGCCGTCGCCGGTCCCGCCGGCAGGAATAAGAGGCTGCCCAAGGCCAGCCAGGCCGCGCAGCAAGGGAGAAAATTAACCTCCTGTTTGAGTCTCATAGTTGCTCCTCTTGTGCCGTTATTGACTCCAACATATCGTCAAGAGCTTACTACTTCGATCCCACTTAAGCAAGGTTGCACTTGACCCCGTTGCAACCGAGCCCCCTCTTCCCTGGCGCCACAACTCCCCTCCTTGGAGGGGCTGGGGGTGGGTTTCCTACCACCGCGTTTTCGGGCCACACACGCGGCGAGGCCCGCCTGCAACACTGCGTAGCGCTGTAGGCAGGGCGCCGCGTCTACAAAAATTTCCCACCGGGACATGCCATAATTGTCCTCGCTTCAACCCAGGGTTGCGCCCTGGGTCATAATTTGGGTCCCCTTTGGGGACCGGAACTGTCTGACCTCATCCCGACCTCTCGGAGAGTCGGGATGATCTCTGCGTCTCTGCCCCTACGGAGACCCTACCCCTGCCTGCGCGACGGTCCGCTACGGCAGGCAGGCCGGACGCTCCGTCCTGAAGCGCGCCCCGTTCCCCCTCAGGGCGCCGTGCGCACGCCGCGCCAACCGAAAGTTCCCCGCCTGTCCAAACAGATGAAGTTCGAAAATGAGCGGTCAGAGATAGGCGCGGTAGAGGTGCCTTCCGAGGACGCATTGCCGGTGATGCCGTTGTTGCCGCGAACCCCAGCACCGACAGCATTCTTTGCAGGCCAATCGATCACATCGGCTTCGCCGGCTGCGTTTGTGAGCATGCCGTCTCCATGCAATCCTGTAAAAGATCGCCCAGTATCGTTGCCCACGATGACACAGCGTTCCACCATATTCCCGCTCAGCTCCATCACCCCGTAATACCCGGCCCCGGATAGCGCACGCGTGGTATTTGCCCGCGCCGCGAAAATGCCTACACGGTACGGACCTTGGTCCCAACCCGGGTCGCGACAGTTCGCATTTGCAGGAATCGCGATTTCCATGCCGCTGCCTACCGTACCGGATTCGCCGGTGATCTTGATGGCGATCGTGTTACCCCAAGCGAATTCGTTTGCCACCGGGTAGGCCGCTCCCCGGCATGCTTTCTCGAACTCCAGCTCCGTCATAGGGCGCAAGGCCGCCCAGTCCGCGTAGGCGCATCCGTCCGCCCACGAGAGATAATTGCAAGCCCGATCCGGCGCGTCAGCGCTGTAGTAATTGAGGGCGTTGCGTGTGAGGGTGTGGCGAGTAGATCCGTTTTTATTAGGAAAACGCTGGTTGGCTTGCGCCGTGGTCAGTTTGTTCAAGAAGTCCGCGTATTGCCCCTGAGTGATCTCATATTTCATGCAGTAGAACGCCGCATACCCATTCGGAAACGAGTTGGAAAGGATACCCTGTTGATCGCCGCCATAAGTGGTGGATGTGTAATACAGGTTCCCGACCGAGTTCGTTATGTTGATCGCATTAGTCGAGGAGACCAGGAACGGTTTTGTGCTCTGGAGGCCATCGGTATATTGGTAGAAATGACCTGGCTCGCTCCCGCCGGACCCGAGATAGAACGAGCCTTGCGGGATCAATACCATTTCGATGGCATGCACGGAGACCTCCACCACCGCCCCGGTGGCGAAGTCCTGTCCGTTCTCCCCATAGTTCCATTTCAGTTTTATGCTAGCATAATTGACGGGGCCGATGTGATTGGCAGCAGGATAGATAAACGCGCCCATGCCGTCGGGAACGGCCGAGTTGGTGGCGCTCGCGGGGAGCTTGTGGGAAGCGCTGTTCGTGGCCAGCAGGGCATGTTCCCAGACGCTCGAGCCCGGCGCCCGGAACTTGATAAACACCCAGGCCGCGTCCCAGTTCTCGACGTCGCGCCAGGAGTTCTCCCAGGAGAGATCAAAAACCACGTTGACTGTCTTGGTGACCGTGTCCTGCTTGGTCAGGCCCACATTTGTCACCCGGATGTTATTTGCCGTCGCCGGTCCCGCCGGCAGGAATAAGAGGCAGCCCAAGGCCAGCCAGACCGCGCCGCAAGGGATCAATTTAAGCGCCGTTTTTAGGGTCATGCTTGGTCCTCCATTTTTAGTTCTTAGCTAGGATTATCATTAAAAGTTTACTCCTCCAAGCCCACAAAAGCAAGGTCGCATTCAGGTCGTCAGCAATTCCGAAAGTTTCCAATCTAAGGTCTTGGGGTGAATCGATCCGACGGGACGGAACCTGAAAAAGGTTGTGCGGGTGTTGGCAGAACAGATTCGCAGGTCTGGCCGGGCCATTTTTTCTGGGCTTGGGCGCGTTTGACGACACCGCTCCTATCCGGCGGATTACTTTCGCGAGGTGAAGCATGTGGGCAAGCGCGAGTTCCTCATTGGCTGGGAAGGGTCCGATCCCAATCGCCAGAAACGAAAGCGGTCCGTAGCTGTTCGGCGATAAAGAGCATGGAATAGCGATGGCGCAAGGCGAACTTGAGATTACGCTCGAAGAAGGTGTGAAAGAGAGTATGGGCGATAAACAGGATCAGCCATAAGTTGAGGATGGAAACTGGGTGATGATGGAAGTAATGGTCGGAGTGCCAGGCGTTTGAGAGTTCATTGAATGCGTAGTTTTCGATTTGCCAGCGGGCATGTCCGAAGGTGACGGCCTGGGCGGCGGGCAAGAGCGAGCAAGGCATGGTGGAAACCCAGATCCAATCGCGGACGGTGGTGACGGTGATTAGTTCCCCGTTCACATGCTCGTGGGCGGTGGTCGTTTCCAGGGAACGAATGACCCGGAGAGGAAACGGGACGGTGTCCCAGGAGGTGAAGCCATCCAAATCCCATTGATCGAAGCGGATATTTTCCTCGACGCGTGTCACGGGGAGTTGCTGCGCGAACAGCCCCCGCGCATCGACTAACAACTCTCGCCGTTCGTCCTTCAGCACCATGAGCGCGTATTTACCGTGTTGGCGCAGAAGGAGCAGGACACGTGCCTGGGCGTAGAGGCCGTCGCCGGTGAGCAGGTCGAAGGCGCGAGGGAAACGCCGCAAGACTCGCTCCAGCAGCCTTGTGGCGGCGCCGATTTCATCTTCGCCGGGGCGCTGCATTTCGGCATCGAGCAGCAGCCGGGAATTCGGCCCGATGAGTTGCAAGACGACGATGCGGTGATAGTACTGAATGCGTTTTTCGCCGCGGATTTCCAGTTCCCTCTGAAGGCACTGGTCGCAGCAGCGTTTATAGCTGGCGTTGATTTCATGTCCATCGATGGCGGCCACCCGCCATCCGAACCAAGGCGTGAGTACTTTATTGCGCATCAGTCGGCGGTAGGTGTCGGCCAAAATGTCGCGCAGGCTGTCCGGATCGATGTGTTCGGAGGCCCAGGCGATTTCGTCGTCGGACGGAATGCGGCGGCCTAAGTAGTAACGCCAGGCGCCTTGGCGCCGATACTGGTCCAGATGATTCAAGCTGGGAAAGCGGTTCAGGAACAGCAGGAAGATCGCCGCGGTGATGGCGGCGATGGGGATGGTGGGCTGTTGGCGGTTATCCCCAACCCGTTTCCAAGCGGCGGTCAGTTGGAACATTTTGTCGCCATAGGCCAAGATGCGTCGCAGCATTATCTGTCCGCCTTACCTTGGCAGAGTTTCCGCCAACATTCTTCACTCAGGTGCTCCAGCAAGGTCCGCGCTTGTTGATATTGGGCCACCCACCGACGCACGCGAGTCACCTCCTGGCGCGGAACGGCTTGCATCCTGGTTTTCCTTCGGCGGGTTTGGCCGATGTAGCACGATTCGTGCTTGGCGCCCTGGGTTTGGCATTTACAGGTGGCTTTGCCGCAGGTTCGCACCATTTTGATCAGGCTTGCATGTAGAAACCCATCTTGGCTGGCGATGAGTTGGCATAACCGACTGCGCGCGGCGCGTTCCCGCGCCGAAAGTCCTCCGCGATGTTTCATGGCATTAATCTCCTTTGCCGGCTGATAGTATATTATAATATATCAGATGCAAGAGAAATATCGAAAAATATTCGAATGCGAATTTGCTCGGAAAGGCGGCGACGGGGCAAAAGGCGGGATCAGGCATGTCGTATAGGACGGAGTCTAGCACTCAGGGGGAAACTTTCGGAATTGCTGTCAGGTCGTAATCATCTTCGGGCGCAAGTCAGTTCCTTAGGGATTATGCTATAGTGCTTCGGGTAAATAACGCAACAAGAACGGCGTTCTAAATTAAGCCTAACATAGGAACCCACCCCTGGCCCCTCCAAGGAAAGGAGCTGATTGGTGTGCGGCATCTGTTCCCCTCCAAGGAAAGGAGCTGATTGGTGTGCGACTTCTTATCCCCTCCTTGGAGGGGCGAGGGGTGGGTATCTTGATCCCATGAATTTAATTACCTGAAGGGCTCCTCACCAGAATCTGTGGGTCGAAGAGGGGATTTACCACAGAGACACGGA
>CAZALU010000052.1:4591-21774 GCA_964486075.1 uncultured Verrucomicrobiota bacterium | reverse complement strand
CTCCGTGGTCAATTCCTGCCGATCCCTACCCACAGATTCTGCGGAAGACCCGAAATATACACGCAACAACGTGTATATTTACGGGAAAGCTGCTAAATAGCGGGATAATTAGGTTGACGCGTATGGGCGGCTGCCGGCGGAGACATGCCCGCCCTACAGTAAAACATTCGGAATTGTAGGGCGGGAACGCCCAACGGGTTTCCCGCCTCCGTTCCGAACTGCAGACAATAAGAACGTAGCCTGAATTATTCGTCAAACGACGAATAATTCAATCAAGCATGCGCGAACACGGCAAGCACACAGGCGGGCCAAGCTGGCGCGTCCGTTGCGAACGAAATGCGCCCCGCCTACCCGCGCTCACTTATACCAGCAACGCGGCAGGGCGTCGCGCTCGGCCGCGAGCAGATCCTTGATACAGGCATCGGCGTCGGCGATGTTGTTGCAGATGGGATCGGTCAGCATGGCCCGTCGCAGGAGCGCACGGTCGCCCGTGACGGCCGCCGCAGCCGTAAGCTCATGCGTATCCAGGATCTGGTGCTGAAGACCCAACACCCCGCGCGGCATCTCGCCCACCGGCTGCGGCCGGGGCCCGCGCAGATCGAGATCGCAACGCAATTCCAGAAACGCGTCCGCCGGCATATTGCTCACCGCGCCGTCGTTGACTGTGTTTATGAAAAACGGCTTGCGCAGGTCGCCCCACATCGACTCCATGATATCCGAGGCATGGTCGCTGCCAACCTTCTTTAAAAACTGGTTCGCGCTGATTTTGCCGGTGGCGTAGCTCGTGGTCTCCTGCCAGGCCTTGGCCATTTCGCGGGCGCGCTGGTCGCCGTCAAAGAGCCGGATCGGTTCCGGGCGGACCGGCGCCTGGCCGTAACCCTGGTAATATGGCACATATTCCTTGGTATGGCCCAGGTTATCCGGGTAGATGCCGAAAAGATCGAACAGCTCAAGCTGGTAAGTGGCGTTGTAAGCGGCCTTGGAATGCATATCCGAACGGGTGGCATCCTGGGCGGCCTCCGCGACCAATTTGCGCCGCAGGACGGGAAACATGTCCCGGCCGTCGTAACGAAAACGCAGGATCCAGGTGAAATGGTTGACCCCGGAGATCGCAAGATCAAGTTTCCGCCGCACATCCGGCGGAACTATCGTGGCTTCCGCCGGCAGGATACCGACTGTCTTGCACCAGTTCAGCGTCTGATATGGCTCATGATGGCCATCGCAGATGGCGAAGCTGGATACCTCCGGCGCGTAGCGGCGCAGGGCCATGCCCAAGACTGTGGTCGGGTTGACGAAGTTGATCAGCCAGGCGTGGGGCGCCAGCCGGCGGGCGTCGCGCGCCATGTCCAGCACATGCGGTATTTCGCGCAGGGCCCGGAAGATGCCGCCGGGTCCAATGGTGTCGGAACTGCACATGCGGATGCCGTGGCGCGCCGCAATTTCAGTATCGATTTTGCGGAAATGCGCGTTGCGGTCCGAAAAGGTCAGGACCATGAAGTCGGCATCGCGCATGACCTCACGCCGGCGGGTGGACCCCAACAGCTTCACCCCGCAACGGGTCTTCGCGAAAATACGGCGCGCCAGCTTCATCATTACCGCCAGCTTGCGCGGGTCGGTATCCACCAGCGCCAGCGTGCCGCCGGCCATGACCTCGCTCGTAGCCATCTTGTAAATGATCTGCTTGCCAAAAAAATAACTGCCGGCGCCGATGACGGTGATTTTAGGACCTTTGGCCATGACTCGCATCCTCCTTAATTGTGTTCTTCAATCGCAAATCAGCACATAAATGCCGCGTTGGTTTGTTCTATTACCCCTAAAGCGGGCTAACGCCCACAACCCAAAAAGATTTTTTCCACCTGTGCGAATCAGCGCGGGCTGACGCTGATCGGATAACAGAATATTTTTATTTTTCCTCTATCCGTGGTTGATCTGCTTGTTTTTAGTTACCACGCTGCCTCAGTTTTTGATATAAGCCGGCGCGCTCTTGCGAATGCTCTCGTGTTTCGATTCCTCGGCCACCTTGTTAAGCCATTGCGCTTCGGTCATCTTTTGCATCGCCGTCCTGCTCACCTTAAGATCACCATCTTCGATGGCCACTTTGGCCAATACGGCCTGGTCGGTCAAATTCTTAACCGCCGCCAGGCGTACGTCTAAGTCCTGCTCGCCAAGCGCCACTTTGGCCAGCATCTCCTGGTCGGTCAGCTTCTTAACCGCCGCCAGACGAGCATCCCAGTACTTGTTCTCGGAGACCACCCTGGCCAAGGCGGCCTGATCAGTCAGCTTGGACAAGGCCAGGTCGCGCACCCGGAACCAGGAGTCTGAGGTAAATCGATATAACTCCTGTTGTTCATCCGTCTTCCGCGCGCCTTCCAGGCGTTGCTCGCTAATTGACTTTTGTTTCGCGAGTACAGCGGGGTTTTTTAGTTTTTCATCGGCGATTCTGCGGAGACCTGCCTCCTTTTCCTCAATCGCCACCCGAGCCAGCGCGGCCCGGTCGGTCAGCCGGCTGACGGCCGCCTTGCGCGTGTCCCAGTATTTAACCTCGTCCGCTACCCGGGCCAGGGCAGCCTGGTCGGTCAGCTTGTTCACCGCTGCCCGGCGGACAGCTAAATCGGGAGTTTCCAAAGCCGCCTTGAGCAATGCCGCCTGGTCGCTGGTTTGCTCCACTTGCGCCAGGGTAAGCTCGCCGGCCAGGGCGCCACCCGCCAGCAGCGTCAGCAAAACTAAGAAACCGGTCTTGATTCGCATGCCTGATTCCTCCTCTTAAATCCCAAGAACGACATAAACTTAACAGAACTAACCTGCCAAAAAAAGCGTGCGTGTCAAGCTTAAATACGATCCCGCGCTGACGGGCGAGTCTTTTACCTTGAAAAGCGCTTCAAAAATGGCGTATGTTAAATTGGAATAGACCCATGGCAACCAATCGTATCCAATGTCAAAACGTTTTAGCGGATAATGAGCGCTTCGCTCTTGACCAGTTCGCCGCCCGCAATCGTCAAGGCAAGTCCTTATCCGCCATGGCGCAGTTTCTCCGCACTGAATTTGGCGCGGAATTAGTCCTGGATCAGGATATCATAGCCGGTTTCACGCGGGACAGTTCCAACCTGCCGGGCCGGGCCGACGCACTTGTGCGTCCGCAATCCGAGCGTGAGTTGGCGGCTATTTTACGGCTGTGCCTTGGCATGGGCATTCCCTGCACGGTTTCCGGGGGGCGCTCATCCCTCACCGGCAGCGCCACCCCCGAATCCGGCATTGTCATTTCAATGGTTAATATGATTTCTCCGCCGGCCACAGTTGACCGGGAACGCCGGACCATCCGGGCGCCGGTCGGAATCATATTGGAGGACATGCGGCGCGCGGCGCTTGCACAATCCGGCGGCACACTGCATTACCCGGTCGACCCGACCAGCCGCGCCGACGCTTGCGTAGGCGGAGCAATCGCCTGCAATGCCTCCGGCTTCACACCCGGAGATGCGGGCACAGTCAGACACTGGATCGAAGCGCTTGATTTTATTCTGCCGAACGGGACGAAAATTGTCGCCAAGCGCGGGGCATATATGTCGGACAATGGATTTTTTACATTCGTGGAACGCGATCATGTTTATGAAATCCCGGTGCCGCGTTATCCCCGGAAGAAAATCAAAAATGCCGGCGGTCCGTATTCCTCCCCGGAAGGCGTGCTCGACTTCGTGGACCTGGTCGTGGGCAGCGAGGGAATATTCGGGGCTGTGACGGCCTGCGAAATGCGTTTGGCGCCCAGCCCATCCGGGTATCTTGACCTTTTCTTTTCGCTGCCTGCGGAAGAGAACGCGCTGGCATTTCTCGACTGGCTACGGAATAATCTTCCCGGAGGATTGGGACGCTTGACAGCCCTGGAATATTTCGGCGTCAATTGCCGGAAATATATGGCGCATGAGACGCTCCTGTTCCGCGGATCAAGCCAGGTCGGCATTTATATCCAGGAACCGCTGGACGGCATAACTTCCGAGGACGCAGCGGGCGAATGGCTGGAACGGCTGCAGGCGGCCGCCTGCGGGATTGACGACAACTCCGTAATCATGCTGGATAATGAACATGATCGCAAGGTGTTCATGGAGGCGCGGCATTCCATGCCGGCTAATGCCCTCGAGGTCGTCCAGCGCCGCAGCACTTATACGATCATGACCGATACTGTTGTTCCGCCTGAATATTTTCGAGCATTCCTGGAGTTCACGCATGCTGCGATCCGGTCGGAAGCGCTTGATTATCTCGCTTTCGGCCATTTCGGGGACTGTCACCTGCATTTCACCATTCTACCGGAACAGCAAAAACTGCTTAAGGCAACCGCCATATACGATCTGATTGTTGCCGAATCGGCCCGGCTTGGAGGTGTCTATTCGGGCGAGCACGGAACCGGCAAACGCAAGCGTCGCGATTTCCTGCATTGCCATGGGCAGGCAGCCGCGGAACAAGTGCGGCGCTGCAAGGCGGCGCTTGATCCGGAATTTATTTTGAACCGCGGGAATGTGATCAATCTATGAAAATCCGCCTCCCTTACGGCAAATCCTTCATTACGGTGGAAATTCCTTTTACCGATGTCACGATCCTGGAACCGCGCTTCGCCGAAGGTTTGGCTGACGAAGCCGCCGCGTTTGCCGCTGCCGCGCGGACGCCGATTGCCGCGCCAGCGCTACGCGAAATTGTTGCCGGCCATGAAAAGGTTGCCATCCTGGTTCCGGATGTAACCCGGCCATTTCCATCGCGCCGTATCCTACCGTGGCTTTTCAGGGAGTTGCCCCATGTGCCGCCCGAAAATTTTACCATCATAATCGGCAACGGCTCGCACCGCCCCTGCACCCTGGCGGAACTGGACGAAATGCTGGGACCCGCAATCAGCGCCCGCTATCGTGTTCTCAATCATAACGCCCATGATCTTCAATCAATGCTGCCAGTCGGCAAACGGGAAGACGGCGGCGCCCTGTGCCTGAACCGGGCATACGCAGCGGCTGATCGGCGAATCATCCTAGGCTTCATCGAGCCGCACTTCATGGCCGGTTTTTCGGGCGGCTACAAGGCGGTCATGCCCGGCATAGCCGATATCGATTCGATTCTGTATTATCACCGCCCGGAGATCGTCGGCGATCCGCGGAGCACCTGGGGCGTGTTGGAGGATAATCCCACCCAGGCATTGATCCGCAAGCTCGGAGCGCTTGTGCCGGTTGACTTCTGCATTAATGTGACGCTTAACCGCGAGCGCCGGATCACGAGCTTTTTTTGCGGCCAGTCGCTGGCAGCCCACAGCCGCGGATGCGAGTTTGCCCGCTCGTCCGCCATGCTGCCGTGCGACCAGCGTTTCCCGGTTGTGCTTACCACCAACGGCGGCTATCCGCTGGATCAGAACCTTTACCAGTCGGTCAAGGGCATATCGGCGGCCGCCCAGATTGTCACGGATGGCGGCTTGATCATCGCCGCCTGCGAATGCGCCGATGGTTTTCCAGCACACGGCAATTTTGCGCGCCTGCTATTTGAACACAAATCGCCGCGGGCCATTCTTGAAACCGTGTCACAACCGGGCTTCTCCATGTTCGACCAGTGGGAGGCCCAACTGTTGGCCATGATCCAGGTGCGTGCCAGAGTGGCCCTGTTCAGCGCTTTGCCGGCTGACGATGTGCGGCGCGCGCACCTAGACCATGTAGACGATCTCGATCAGCACCTCGCGCTGAGCATGCATAGGCTCGGCGCGAAGACCCCGATCGCCGTTTTGCCGGACGGCCCTTTGACAATTCCATACATAAGGAGATCGCCATGACTTCAAGAGAACGCGTCCTGCGTGCCGTCAACTTCCAGCAAACCGACCGCGTGCCGATCGACCTGGGCGCCATGAAAGCATCCTGCATCGGCGCCAAGGCCTATAACGCGGTTAAAGCGAAGCTCGGCCTGCGCACCCAGACCCGCATCTGGGACCCCAAGTTCATGATCGCTGGCGTGGAAGAGGAATTCATGCGCAGATTCCATCTGGATGTCCTGCCGCTCGACATTTCATCCGCCATGGACGACGTCAGGCCCGACAGCGACTGGATCCCCAAAACCCTTTATGAAGGCGCCGGGGGCCTGCTGCCGCCCGGCACCGGAATCGGGACCGATTCTGAAGGACGCTGGGCCCTGCTTGATCAGCATGGCGCCCCGACTTCTTTCCGCATGCCCCGCGCAAGCTACTATTTTGACGACATTTCCTTTAACCAGCCCGGCGCAACGATTGATCCGGCGGCGTTCAAGCCGGTGGCCGGGTTCACCGATGAACAACTTGGCGCCCTCCAGGCGCGTGGACATTTTTTACACGACAACACCGAATACGCCCTGCTCGGCTGGGGCGGCGGCGTCTGTTTTCTCGGGTTGAGCCTGATCACGGATCGGCTGAGCAATGTCACCATGGGCCTGCCCTCCGAATGGATGGTCATGCTGATGACCGAGAAGGAAACCTGCCATGCCATGATGGATAAATCTGTGGAAGCCGCGATCAAATGCTTTGAACAGTTGCACCAGGCGGTCGGCGATTCCTGTTTCGCCTGGGGCATCGCCTCCGACGACAGCGGCACCCAGCGCGGTGAATTCATCAATCCGGAACTATGGGTCGAGATGATCAAGCCGCATTACGCGAAGCTGTGCGCCTGGATTCACCAACATACCGGCTGGAAAACATTCCTGCATTCCTGCGGGTCAATTTATCATCTGGTTCCGCACCTGATCGAGGCGGGCGTCGACATCCTGAATCCCATCCAGACCTCGGCGGCCAACATGGAACCGGATCGGCTGAAACGAGAATTCGGCGGCAAGATCGTTTTCTGGGGCGGTGGCTGCGACACCCAGCGCGTTCTGCAGACCGCATCGCCCAAAGAAATCCGCGAACACGTCCGGGCACGGCTGGGCATATTCAAGCCGGGCGGCGGCTATGTCTTTAACCAGGTCCACAACATTCAGCCCAACGTCCCAGCAGAAAACATTATCGCCATGCTGGATGCCGCCTATGAATTTGCCTGACTATTATTTTTTTGTTGGAACGGGGCTTTTTCCTTGAAACCCGACACGGGCATAGCGTATGCTGGTGTCGAATAGCAGATCGGTTTAATTATTTAGAGCATATTGCCAAAATAGGCAGTCAATAAATTTCCGGGTCACCGACCTGGCTACAGTGAAAAAACTTGTTTTCGCACCTCTGTAGCCGCGATCGATGATTGAGTATCTTTTGGGCAATACGTCCTTTACATTCTACCTGCTGCATTCTGCATTTATTTCCGGAGAGGTGGCTGAGTGGCCGAAAGCGACGGTTTGCTAAACCGCTGTACTGCCCAAAGCGGTACCGAGGGTTCGAATCCCTCCCTCTCCGCCAATTTGAAATTGACCGGTTTTTGACGACGACGGACCACGGGGCCGGGAACCGGACATGCAACACGGGATCGGTCTTCGAGCCGAGCGACCGGAAGACCTTGACCGCCTGACCGTCCGCCGAGCCGGACCCGCCGCCGCCGGACAGAATCCCCGCCGCCAGAAGCAGGTTTGAACCGGTCATTTTGTGCCAGTTCCGCACTTCTTCAAGGTCTTTGTCAACGCCGGTCGAAAATGGGAGATTTTGGCCGGCGTTGACAGTCCACTTCTGCCAAGGTCGGATGAGCCACTTCAACCCACTCTTTGCAGGCCTCATCCGTCTTCGTGTGTTCGTAGATATGGACAAGTGCTGCCTTCACATCGGCGGTATAGGTGCTATTCGGGCCAATTCTCAATGAGCGTGCTTCCGTTGTCATGGAGCAATGCGACGCCTTCATGGTATTTCCCGTCTTTGCTGTACCGACGATGAGTGAAGAAAGGGGCAATCCGCTTCCACATGGTAACTCGTCTCGTGAATATCGAACGCCTTGTTGCCGCGCGTCACGGCGGCGCGGCCGAAGTACGTCACCAAAGCTTCTTCGACTTCATTCTTGAATTGCGCATAGCGGTAGTCCGAAGCGGAAAACCCAAATGTCTCGCGGGTTGTTCCGTCGGGGTAGTAGTTCAGATAGGTGGTTCCACAAAGCATGCCAACGTCAACGTCACTGTCCTTTCGGACGTTCGTGTTGTTTCGGTAGGAGCCTTGGGCGGAGACGGAAACCCCACGGGCACGGAGTTCGTCACTGGTCTGGATGGCGTTACGGATCGCAGACGCCGCATTGTTACACCGTTCTTCCTCGGTCTTGCCCGGTCTTGCCCGGTCTTGCCCGGTGGCTTGGCCCAGTCGCGGAACTGCGCTTCCCAGTCTCGCGTCATGCAGTCTTCCCTCCCGACCACGCGGCAACGTCAAGTCTGGCGATGGGTTTCGCTCCGGCGGCCAACAGAACAGCGTTGGCGGGATGGTCGAAGGTGTAGAGGGGTTTGCCGGCGGCGAGGAGATCGCGGCACAGGGTCTCCATCTTGCTGCCGAGCGCAGCGTGGGCGACGACAACGGCAGACGCCATGTCGGCGACGAGGCGGTTGCGGGTCATGGCGGTCTTGGCCGTGATGTGCTGCACGGTATCCGGGAAGGGCGTCACCATGATGAGGCGCCCTTCGGTGACGGCGGGTCGGCAGTCCACGGGCTTTGATGGAATCTGGCGGTACAATCCGCGGGCAAGGCACCAGATGGCCGGATGCAGGGACCGAAGCAGGATGCGCAGGCATTCCTGCTCCATCGGGGAGTGAAAACCGCTGATGACCGTGACGCCCTCTTCCCGGAACCGTTTGGCGAGATCGTAGGTTTCAAGGATGAGTTTTCCGGGGCACTTGACGGAGCAGAAGAGAGCGACTTTCGGGCGGTCCAGAATGGCCGCGTCACCGACAATGCGTAGCGATGGTGCACGGGTCATGACTTCCCGCCTTTGCGCTTGGACGATGGCTTCTTCCTGCCCGTTGGTCATGATCACTTACCCTCTTTCAGGCGGGTCCTGCCGACAGTGGTGATTTCCCATGTACCGTGCGGGGCATCGTCCTTGATGAGACCCTCCTGGCGCATGGAGTTTCGCGCCCACTGGGCCGAATTACGCCAGCGCGGCATATCGGGTTCACTGGCAAGGGGTTCATGGTCCACGTCCTTGAGGCCGGGCTTTATGGCCTTGTAGACCTTGTCGCGGAAAGCGGTGACCTTCTCGGCTTGGTCGCGGGCCTCCCCGACTTTAGGAAAATCTCGATTCCCAAAGGCTCGTGACCCGATCTTGGTCATGAAGTCGATTTCGGCATCGACCTCTTCGAGCAGCATCTCGAAGGCGCTCGATACGTTGCTGGGGTTGTTCTCGATCGTGGCTATGCCTCCAAAGCCTCTTGGGGTTCAAGATAGCGTATCGGAATATCGTGACGCAGGTCTGTCAGCAAACAGGCCAATATACCATCTGGAGCAAGATGGCCAACGATGGCGTTGGTGGCCAGATGCAGGGCGTATTCGTTGCACCAAGTAGCGCGCGCGGCGCTGAAGATTTCAACCGATGCGTCGAAAGGCGTCATGGCGAGAAGCCGGCCACCATCGATGGCGCGTTGAATATGCGTCGGGTGCCGATCCGGCAAACCCCGAGCCAGGATCCAAACCATGGGCGTGTTGCCGGACAGGCAGGCGTCAAACACCGTCCGTTCCATCGGGGAGAGGAATCCCGAAACCACGCATGCGGGGCGTTCGGGCCATGCAGGGGCGAATGCAGGGGCGAATGCAGGGGCGAATGCAGGGGCGAATGCAGGGGCGAAATATTTTTCGCCCTTACTTCCACGCGATGCCAAAAAGGCGGTCATAGGCAAATCCAGTAGAGCCCGATTGCCCGCATGGAAGCGCGGCTCGCCATAGCGAAGGGTGTCCCAATGGGCGGGGTTGCCCCGGATATAGCGGCGGATGTTGTCCATCGCCCGCGCGTCGCGGATGATAATGTCGTAGTAGTTGCGTTGCCACGGAGAATCGCCGCCCAACGATTTGGTCACGCCGATTTTGAAACCGCGGACGATGGACCCAAGCGTGCGCGACGTGCCGGTGGGCCGCAAGGGCAAATGCAGGGGCGAATGTAGGGGCGAAAGATTTTTCGCCCCTTCCGCCCCGACCGAATGCCCGTCCCGCCGAATCACGACGATCCCATGAACGTGATCCGGCATGACGATCCATTCGTCCAATGCGGCATGTGGAAAATGGTCGGGAATCGCGCGCCAGCAGGCCGTCGCCGCGCGACCGGCTTCGGTCAAGGCCATGCGCCCGTTGACCACCGTCCCGAACAGTGGGCGGTGGTCGGCGACGCACAGCGTCACGAAATACACCCCGTCCCCGGCATAGTCGTGCCCGCGCAGACGGATCGACCGGCGATGGTAAATCGCCGGATCGTACTTCGAAACGCCAGCCTGAACCACCACGCCCATCAATCCGCCTCCCCGTCATCCGCGCCACCCATGCGGTACTTGACCTGCCCGCCGAAGCCGCTTCGGCGCAGGCGGGTGTCGTCGTTGATGATGAAATCCAGTTTCATAGGCGTGTCTCCGGCAATTTGCCCAATCGCAACAAGTCACGGAAGGTGTTGAGCGTCTGCTGCTTCACACTCTTCTCAACCAACGGGAAGGTCGTCAGGATGTAGGCGAATTCCTCTTCGGTCAGGCCGTAGAGATGGGCGATCAGGGCGTCAAGTTCCGCCCGGAGTTTCGCCCGTTCGGACGGATCGGGTGGTGCAGGCCTCTGGCCTGCCGGTTTGAAAGAGGCAGGCGGGACGCCTGCACCACTGCCTGCACCACGGTTGCCAAAGATTTCCTTCGCCAGGTCGTCGAACTCCGGCGTCGTGCAGATCAACCGCGCCGCACGTTCGACAATCGGCCGGAAGGCCACGTCCTTCTGGGTCAGGCGGGGGACGGGGAGTTGTTTCATGTAGAAGAAATTGCAGTGGTTCGTCACGCGTTGGCGCATGAACCAATCCGCAACGAGTGAGTCGAACAACGCGGTGATCGCCGCGATTGTTTCTGCTGCGGTCGGCTCGATCAAGGTCGGCACCGTGTTTCCGCAGAAGACTCGCGGTGGAATCACTGTGGCAATCAAAGTGCGTTCGTTGGTGCTTGCAGCGACGTCGCGGAAACCGATGCGGTAGTATTCGTAGTCGTATCTGCCGTTCTCGCGGGGTTTCAGAGCGGCCCGCCCTTCGTTCTCGGCTACCCACCACTTACCCTCCGCAAACCGATGGTCGAAATGCCAGATCATCTTCCCTTCATATAGCGGCAGGCGCCCTTTGCCCGGTTCGGTCTTGAAGAGTCCGCTGTCGTTGGTCATGTGGAATTCCGCTGTGAATGACACATTCCATTTGCCGGCGATCTCTTCGCCCAGCAGTGGAAACTTCAGCAGTCTCTCCGCGATCTGCACGTCTAGTGGGGTCTTGAACTCCATGACGGAGAGGGAGTCGGGTGAGAGGCGCCGGACGAGTTCAATGGCGATGGGGATTGCGCCTTCCTGCGGGAAGCGTTCGAGTTCGGCCACATCGTGGCGCATGAAGGCGGCCGGGAAGGTGGTTGTGCCTAGAAGTGGTGCAGGCGTCCCGCCTGCTTCTCTCACAACTGCAGGCGGGACGCCTGCACCACCTCGCTTCTCAAAGGACAAGACGACGAACTTGAAACTGCGGTGGACCCCCTCGAAGACTTCCTTCCGATTTTCGAAACAGAAAAGTCCCGTGACCCGCGTCTCCCCAAAGAGCATTTCGCGCAGTTGCTTGGTGCCGAGGTCGGTGTAGATGCCGCTGGGGATGACGATGCCGCAGTAGCCACCCTTGCGTAGCAGGTTGAAGCACTGCTCGGTGAAGAGTTTGTAGAGGTTGGTGTCCGACCCGGCCTTCTTGCCATCCACCATGCTGATCTGGTTCTTGTACTGCGGTGCGGAGCGGTAGAAGCCGCTGACGTGGGGGTACTCGCTCTGGTATTTCAACCACGCCTTGCGGGTGTCCTCGTCCTTGAGGAGTTTGGTCTGTTCTTTCTCGAAATCCTTGATGGTCATCTTCTTCTTGGTGACCAGGTCCGAGTATTCCTCAAAAAACTCCTTGGCGTTGGGTTTGAATATCTCCCAAGGTGGGTTGGTGATGATGGCGTCGAATCCACCTTTGACGCCGAGGATCTGGTCGAACTCATAGCCCCAGTGGAACGGTTTGAGGGCGGTGATGTCGGAATCCTTTAGCGCGCGCTTCTTGAACGTGATCTTCTCAAGTGGTGCAGCCGTCTCGGCTGCTTTCTTCCTTCCTGCAGGCGGGACGCCTGCACCACTTTGGGCCTCTTCGTACTTGATGCCGAGGTGGACAAATTCGTCCAGCAGGATGTCGTTCAGAGCGGGGACCGCGGCCTGCTTCCTGGCCTGGATGTTGTCGCGCAGTTCCTGAAGATCGTGCCCGTAGGTCGTGGCGCGGCGGTAGACTTCGATCAGTTCGTTCTTCTCTTCCAGGATCTCACGGTAACTCTTGCGGAATAAATCAGCCGGGTGGCGCTTCTCGAACTCCTCGTCATCCACGTGCATCAGGCCGATGAGCGAGTTGCCGGCCATGATGTTGAATTCGATGTTGGGCAGGGGCTCCAGGTCATCGGCATTCTGGGCGGAGGCAACGAGGGCAAGGAACAGACGCAATTTCGCGATTTCTGTGGCCTCCTCCATGATGTCCACGCCGAAAAGGTTGTTGGTGATGATGCTGCGCTTGATGAAGTAGGAAACGCTCTTGTGTTCCTTCTGCGTCTTCTTCAACCAGTCCTGCAGACTCCGATCGCTCAAGAAGTCGATCTTGCCGATCACGGCGGCATAGACATTGATCAGCGTCTTCATGGCCGACACGAGGAAGGCGGCGGAGCCGCAGGCCGGATCGAGCAAGCGCAGATTCGGCAGCACCTCGTGCAGGAGTTTCTTGCAGAGCGGGGCGTCGAGCGCGAGCAGCAGGTCGCCTACGGAGTCGAAACGTGGTGCAGGCCTCCGTCCTGCGTTCTTGGTTTGTGGTGCGGCCGTCCCGGCTGCTAATTCTGCAGGCGGGACGCCTGCACCACTTTCTGAGCCGCCATTCACGCCGTCCAGGATCAGGCGGTGAATCGTGCGCTCGCAGAGGTATTCAGTGATTTCAGGGCGGGTATAGTAGGCGCCGAACGCTTTCTGGTTGATGTACTTCTCGAAGATGTAGCCGAGAACGTCCGGGTTGATCTCGTTGTCCTGCCCGCCGGGCATGTCGTTCAGATTCCAGGAATAGCGTCCGAACAAGGCCAGCAGGTTCTCGAACGCCTTGTCCGGGACGGCGATCTTCGCCCAACGGAGTTCGATCGGATGCGGCAGGAAAAGACCGCCGTTGAGGTACTTGATCTTGCCGAGCAGGGCATTTGCTTCGGCGGTCCGTTTGTCCTCCGGTCTGGCAAACCCCTCAAAGAACAGAGCCTTAAGGAAGCAGGCATAGAATAGATTGCTGCCATTCTTCTTGCTCTGATCGAGCTTGTTCTGGAGATAGAACTCGTCGCCGCCGTCGAGGAAGAACTTCTTCTGGAGAAAGTAGATGAACATCAGTCGGTTGAGCAGGACGGAGGCGTACCAGCGCCGGTCGCGCTCGTCGCCAATTCCCTCGATGAGTTCGATGAAAGCAACATGCTGTTCCTGAAATTCGCCGTAAAACTTCTTGGTGACGCGCTCGATGTCGAGGGCCTGCTTGAGGCGGTCGGTGACTTCCAGTAGGGGAACATGACCGCTGTCGTCGAAATCGACAAAATCCACCGCCAGAGCGCCGAGTTTGCTGAGGAGCAGGTCGCCGGTCTGGCCATGAACGAAGATGTGACTGCGGGGAATGGTCTTCCGGTCCTGGCGCTTCGCCCAATACCACAGGCTCTGCGACCGCTTGGCGTCCACGAAAATCAGGACGTTCTCATGGTGCAGTTTGGCGATCTCCTTGTGGATGGCGGCGCGGGCCGCGGCATCGGGGATTGCGCCGTCATCCGCAATGACTTCAATAACGACAACGCCCGATAGTTGCGCCACTTCGCGGCGGGTGACCGGAATGGCCTTGACCGCCATGGGGACCGACTTGGCGGACGATGGGTTGGACCAGCCCAGTTCTTCGACAAAGAGGCGGGTGAAGTCGAACGCCTGCAAATGCTTTCGTGCGTTAGCGAGATTCATGGTTCTGCTTTGTCGTTTGCCCTAGTGTCATAAATCGCCGGAGTTTCCTTCACTGCATTTGCTGGCACAGGCATTTCCCTGACGACTTGTCCGTTGCGCCAGACAACGAGCGGCCGCCCTCGTTTTCGATGATCCTCCACCACGTTCTTGACCGCGGCCCGCATAGCGGCAACGGCCTTCTCGGTGAGAGAAATTTCTTGTTTGGGTGTCATAGATGGCCTCCGGCGGTGAGCAAGCGTTTGTAAAGAGTCTGATCGAGGACAATAACTGCTCCGTGGTCGTCGTGAAAAATAAGGCGTGGTTCCTCCGTCGAGTTGTCGAAGACATGCAAGGTGTCGAGGTGGGGACGGTAAAGACGGAAGAGGTTGTGAAGTGTCCGGGCGTAGCGTCGCCTGACCGCCGCTTCGGGCACGTTGTGTCCGCCGCTCTCCACGCGGTCGCGAATCCGCTCAAGGGCCATAGCCGCGCTGGGTATCCAGAGGTAGAACATGTGCACACCATAACCGCTCGCGCGAAGCGCTTGAACTTGTTTCAGGTATGTCCGTCCTGAAAGCGTCGTTTCAAAGGCGAAATCCTCCTGCGCCGCGATCCTGTTGGCGATGCTTTCCAGTACAAGCCGCCCGGCCCGAGCCATGGCGCGTTCAGGCGCGAACGGGGAAAGACCGCCGGCAATCAGATCGGGATTGATGAAGTTGACGCAATGCGCATAGCGCGGCAGGAACTCCTTGGCAAACGTGGTCTTCCCCGCGCCATTTGACCCGGCAATGATATAGCATTCAGGCATCGCAGGCCCTTTCCACGGCTATGCCCGTCGGATTCCGCAGCCCGAGGGAACAAATCACCTGCGGTTCGCCGCCCTCAACGTCTTCGCTCACACGGCACAGACGGGCGTCGGCCCGGAGGGCCGTGACGAGTTCGGCCAGAGCCTGGTTACTGATGCCGCTCTTGAGTTGGCGGTTGAGGGTGTCGGTGGCCGACTGGAGCAGTGGGAACTTATAGATTTCCTCGATGGCGTGGCGCAACTCCGGTAGGTCAAAAAGTGTGCCTTTGACTTCTTCGGCGTAGGCTTTGAGGCGTTCGTAGGCGCGGAAACGCGCCCCGGACGGGCGGCCGAGTTGCCCGCCGACGGATCTCTCGGTCTCGACGATGAGTTTGACGCCCTTGGCAACCATCTCGTGGTGGTCGTTATGGCGGGGAATGGCGAGGGTACCGGGTTCGCACTCCGCCACCTTCAGGATGGCGAACTGCGATTCGGTGACGCTGTGGCCCTTCTTGTCGATCCACGCCAGGGCGTCGTTGCCCTCGGCCGTCCGCAGATAGACGAGCGCCCCTTCGGGTGGGTCAAGTGGTGCAGGCGTCCCGCCTGCCTTCTGGTTTTGTGGTGCAGGCCTCTGGCCTGCCAAGTCCGAAGCAGAAGCAGGCGAGACGCCTGCACCACCGCCTGCACCACGCACCACGGCATCACGCAAGCGAAACGTCACAAAATAGGTCGAGCCTTCTTTTCGCAGATGCGGCAACTCACCGCGCGACTGGATGCCGGAGTAGTCGAGTTCGCCAGGAGGGTGGAACAATGGTGGTGCGGCCGTCCCGGCTGCAATGTCTGCAGGCGGGACGCCTGCACCACTTCCTGCACCACGACTGGAAAAGCGCCATTGCTCCGGTTCTGAACACAGGCCAGCCTCAACCGGATTACGGTCCACATATGCGACAAAGCGAATCAACGAATCGGGCGAGCGCACCAGGTGGTCGAAGGATTCCCGTTCCCAGACTTCGCCGCGCGCTTTGCGTTCCTTGTTGATGACGTGTGCGGTAAAAGATTTCCAGGAATGTAGAATCGAGGACAGAGCATGTTCGCCCCATGGCGTGACGACCACATGCACATGATTAGGCATGATACACCAGGCATGCAGATGATACCGCTTCCCGTCGAAGTGGCGAAGCGCATCGCGGACGATTCCCGCCATTGTCGGATCACGTAAGATGCAAGCGCCCAGCGTCAACGGGGGTTCCGTAGAGGCGGCAATATCTTCGTCCTTTCGTGGTGCAGGCGTCTCGCCTGCTGTCTGCAGGAAAGCAGGCGGGACGCCTGCACCACTTCCTACACCACGGATAGGCCATGCCTTGGTTGAGTACACGACGTTCGGCATGGCCGGGATGATCTTTTCGAGTTCCGGGTCGCGGTCTATGGCGTTCTTCCATATCTGGTAGGCGTAGGAGGCCAGGTCAACCTCGGCGTCCTCGTCGCCGTCCAGAATTCCAGCCTTCTCCGTGAACAAATCGCGGACGGCCTGGGCATCGTTCTGGTCCTCAAAAAAGGCTTCATCCGCGCCGACAACCTCGGCGTTCTCCTGCAGGCGCTGGCGCACGCGGGATCGCAGCCGGATGATGCGCTCGACCCCCTCGGCGGGCAGGAAGGAATAACAGAGGATCGTGTCGGACTGCTGACCGATTCGGTCAACGCGGCCGGCCCGCTGAATCAGCCGGATGATCGCCCAGGGCAGGTCGAAGTTCACAACGACGGCGCAATCCTGAAGGTTCTGGCCTTCGCTCAGTACGTCGGTCGCCAGAACGACGCGCAGTTCCTTGTCGCGGGCCACCTGGTCGCGCTTCTCGTTACTGACCGGACTAAACCGGTAGGCAATAGACGTCGGGTCATCCGAATCCCCGGTCACGCCCTCGATGGCCTTGATGCCCTTGGCCTTGAGTTGCTCGCTCAGGTAGTCAACCGTGTCGGCAAACTGGGAGAAGACCAGAACCTTCTCGGTGGGGTGATGCTTGGTCAACAGGGCGGAGAGGGCTTGGAGCTTTGCGTCCCGTCCGGCATCCCAGCCGCCGGCATTCTTCAAGACCTTCATTAACGCCGTGGCGTCCCGGCGGAGGTCCTCGGCCAGGTCGGCGTTGAACAGGTCGGGTTTCAGCCACTTGAACCGGCGTCGGAACTGGGCGGCGTAGGTGTCGTAGAGTTCGGCGGACCGAGCGCGGATGTCCGCCTCTGTGAGAAGGTGTCGGACCGCAGACAGCGGGTCGCGTTCGGAACCGTTGTCGTCATTGTCGGAAGCCGGATCACAGA
>CAZALU010000052.1:0-4581 GCA_964486075.1 uncultured Verrucomicrobiota bacterium | reverse complement strand
CGCGAAGGTCGGCCTCCGTCATGACGTGGCGAATACCGGACAGGGGATCGCGTTCGGTGCCGTTGCCTGCCTGCCGCGCCGCTCCTGCCTGTGCCGTGCCCGGCACGGCAGACAGGTCGCTTTGCGGCGCAGGCAGGTCGTCGCTATCGGAAGCGGAGTCCCAGAGATCGGAATCCTCGTCGTTCGCGGAGGCATCGAGCAGTCCCATGTCCTGGGTGCCGATGGGGAACGGCAGCCCATTTTCGATGGCGTGCAGGCAGATGAAGTTCCGCAGAATGTGGCGTTCAAGTGACAGAATGAACGAATGGCCGCTGCTCTCCAGCCGCTTGAAGAGGTTCGTGCGGCAGAAGCCCTTGAGGCGCGTGCCGGCACGGGAAAGGTCGGCAAGGACCTTGGCCTCGTCGGGCGTTGGCGGTTTGTGCGGCGTCGGTTGCTGGTAGTTGCCAAGGCCATAGCGGGGCAGCGTCAACTTGTTGACGGCGTCAACGACATCATCGGCGAATAGTCGGGCATATTGGTCGTCCGGGTCCTTGTCGCTGATCTTAAAGCGGACTGTCTTCGGCACGCGCGTCGGGAAGTAAGATCGGGTGCCGTCCGCGAACTCCAGATACTTGCGGTCGCGTTCGGGGTCGCGCGTGGCGTAGTTGTCCTGAATGAAACTGCGCGTCCGACGCACGAGGTAGAGGCGCATCAGGTCGCGCCAATCGTCCGCGTGTTCGCTCTTCTCGAAGGCGGCCAACGACCGCACGGGGCACTGGTGCCGGCGGATGAACTCGGTCTCGCCGAGTTCCCGAAGCAGCTTTTCAGGGCGGATACCGATGTCCTTCTGCTCGTCAATGAACAGGCGGAGTTGGTTGGAAAGGTCGAGGTAGGTCTTGTTGTATGGCGTGGCCGAGAGAAGGATGACGCGGCTGTCGTTGGCGGCGATGTACTCGGCAATAGCGCGGTAGCGGCTGCCCTCGCGGTTCCGCAGGTTGTGGCTTTCGTCGATCAACACGAGGCGGAAGCGGCGCAGATCGGGCAACTCGCGTTGCACCTGGGTGATGGGCAGGACCTTTGCCCGTAGACGGTATTCCTGCCGGTAGTCCTCCCACATGCGGGTGAGGTTCTTCGGGCAAATGATTAGTGTTTCGACGCCGTGGTCATCCTCAAATATACGGGCCAGTGTCGTTGCCATGAGGGTCTTGCCAAGGCCGACCACGTCGCCGATGACCACGCCGCCGCGTTTGTTCAGATGGTGGGCGGCGATCTTGACCGCCGCCTTCTGGAACTCGAAGAGCTTGTTGCCGAAGTCGCTTGGGATGCGGAACTCCGTCAGACCGTCACGGGCCTCCTGGGAGAGGTGATAGGCCGTCTTGACGTAGATGTGATAGGGCGGGATCGGTTCCGGGCGAGCCCAACTGTTGTTGATGATCTCGATAAGTTCCTCGGAGATGTCAATGCAGAACCGGTCATCCCAGCGGTCTTGAAACCACTTCGCCAGTTTGTCGCAAGCGTCATGGTCCAGGACATCGACGTTGAGTTCGCCCTGTTTAGAGAGACCGGCCATGGTGAGGTTACTGCTGCCGAGGTAGCCGATCTTGGGATTCAGCGGGTCCTGCCTGAACAAGAGGTACAGTTTTGCGTGGAGCGGGTGACGCAAGAACAACTTCACTACGACCTTGTGAGCGGCAATCTGCGCCGCCAGGCGCCGGAGCCCCTCCTCGTCCGCATTGGTGGGGATTCCCACCATCAACTGGTCGCGGAAGTCCTGGGCGAGTTTCTTCTTCAGGGCAATCGCCGTGGCCTGGTCAATCTGCTCCCCCGTCGCAGCGGACCCAATCGCCTGCCGTAGTTGGTCCTGGGGCATCTGCTGCATTCCCACGAGGAGACGACAGCAATGCCCGTCGCCGCCATGCCACTTCTCGATATTGTCGTGTAGTTGCCGCCAGCCGCGAAGGTTGAAATAGCCGACGCAGAAGTCCGCGCGTTCACAGAGACCTAATGTCTCCTGCAACGCGGGCAGGAGCGTCTCCGTGATGTTGTCAAAAATGCGCGGCATTGATCACTTCTCCTCTTTCGCTGCCTTGCCCTGTCGGACCCACTCATCAACCTCGGTGGCCTTGAATTTCCAGAGGCGACCCATCTTGTGGGCCGGGAGTTTCTTCCTCTCGATCCACTTGTAAACCGTCTCAGGATTCACGCCCATGTGTTGCGCGATCTCGTCCACTGACAGCCATCGTTCTTGCTGCATAGTCATTCTCAATTCCAAGTTGTGGCCGGACAATTGCCGTCGTGCGTATTCAAACCGGTCCAAAATGTAGCAGGGGGTGTCCAGTAAAGCCAGTTGAAAGAGGAGAGAAGATGGGAGGCGCGGGCGGGATTGGATGGTTGAACATGGACTGCAACGGAATGCTGGGTATGCATGGCGTCGCTGCTGCCCCGGAACTGCCGCAGCGCCCGCCGCATGGATGGAACGCGACTGGTGTGAGTGCGTAGCAGCAGGGTTGAACGGCATGGAGGACAGGCAGACGCGAACGGACGGCGCAAAGAAACGGCACTCGGAAAGTGGCGGGGGTCTTCTCTGCTCCTGTAGCGCCGGAAAGCAGACCGGCAGGCTTCCTGACTCCGGGCAGGTAGTCTGACGGTTTGCGGGCGCGTGGGGAAAGGCTCTGCACCGTAACCGTAGATGCTGAGTCTTGCGGGGTCATTGACTTGAACTTCAACAGCCTTCCTATGCTTGGACGGGGCTCGTCCGAGACCGTCCAAGGATTGGAAGGCAACCGCATAGGAGCGCAAAGCAAGCCGGCGGGAGGGAGAACGTAGCAAGGGAAGCGGCCATCAGGAGCAATCCGCCGCCGAGCGTCCGGGCGTCCAGCCCGGACGCCCGCCGACCGCCCCCCGGCGGACGGCGGAAGCGGAGACACGCCCCAGCGGGGCGACGCACAAGCGGCGCGGCCCAGCGCCGCACCTTGCCAAGCCCGGCGTCCAGCCGGGCGCGGACGGCGTGGCGCGGAGGGCGTGGAGCGGAGCGGGGGCCGGGGTAGCAGCCGCCGTGACAGCTTTGCTGGCGCGGCGGGTACGTGGGTAGGACTGCATCGACAATGCCACGACCGGGGAACACGTACCGCGAGCCGCGCCAGCGTCGAGCGTGGGGCCGTACACATCCCCACGCTCGACCAGGACCAAGACAACGACCTTGAATCGCCGTCCCGGTTATGGCTTACTCATCACCCATGACGAAGGTTCGCACGAGGGCAAGGAGTCTCCGCCATTCGCCTTGCCCGGCAGTTGCCGGACAAGGCGAATGGCCTGAGCAAACGAGTGTCGCGAGTGCGTCGCAGGGCTTCCCGTGAGTTGGTTTGCCTGTCTCCTCAAATGCGGTAATGGCTCTTACTACGCCGGGAATACGCCTCAACTGCACCACTTAAGCCGCAGTCGCAACAAGACCCACGGCCACATCTCACGCGCGTACAAAACGGAACAGGCAGCGCGGATCCTCCAGCCGCCCACCGCTAAAGAATACGCCCTCGTCGGCGAGCAGGCGCGTCTTGCGCTGAAGCGCGGGGCCGGCGCGTTTTCCCTGGAATCCGCCTAAACTGCCGTCGGACGCTATCACCCGGTGGCATGGCACCTGCGGCGCAAAAGGATTGCGCTTCAGTGCCTGGCCAACCGCCCGACAGGAACGACACCCAATATGAACGGCCAGCAACTTGTAGGTCGTCACCCGCCCGCGGGGAATTTCCCTGGTCGCGGCATAAACACGCTCTTGAAAAGATGTCGGCATTATTTCCTCCCATATCTGTCGCCCCGTCTCTCCCGGCCTATCCGAACGTCAGACGGGCAAGCCTTGCAGCATGGCACCGGCCCGCCGTACCGCCTTGGTAAAAAAGAGGTAAGCATCCCGCCAATAGCCATCGACCTTGCTTCACACCACCACCATCAGACCCAGCCGGCTGATCCCGAAAACTTGGCTCAGGACCAGCAGGCTCAGGACGCTGAAAATGATATATAGCACGGCGATGCCAATGCCCCGTAAACGAGGAATGGTTGATGGTTAATGATTGAGGATTTCAAATTACACTATCCGTGGTATCAGTGCAATCCGTGGTTAAATCTTATGCACGGCACTAACCGAACGTGCCTCCATTAAAGCCCCAATTCGCCGCCGGAACGTCCGTGAAAGTAATGTACACCCGGTCCGGCGGAATCTGGAGTGTTTGCTGTAGTATCGCGCAGAGCGCCTGGGAAATTATTTTATTCACCGCCGGCGTCAAGCCGCCGATCCCCCGGATGTCGGCAAAGGCCGCCGGACCCGGCTTGCCGGCCATCAGGGGAACCATTTTTCCCACCGTCGCCATGACATATTTGTCCGGCTTGCCGGTGGTCTCCGCCAGCATTCTCGAGAGCGCCGGCAGCAGCTTGTCGCATTGCTCGTCGGACACATCATCGGGCACATCCAGCTTAATCAATGGCATAGTGATCCTCCTATAAGTTGACGTTATTGTAGCATGGCGTTAAAAAAAAGAGAAATAAGAACGTCGATCGTCAGCGGTTCCAATTCATCCTCACATTTGAGTATTGGCGGGGGCAAGCACAAAA
>CAZALU010000051.1:0-22232 GCA_964486075.1 uncultured Verrucomicrobiota bacterium | reverse complement strand
TATCGTGATAAATATCACGACTTTTTCCATCAAATATCATTGCGCCCCACATTCAGGAGATCAGCTATTGGTAAGGAGCTTGTTGCGCAAGCAATGGACGATTGCTCCGGCCGACAGGAGGGGCAGCACGGCCATGACCGGATGGCTGACAATGTATTGCTGACGCCGCACCCGGCTCATGGTTCCCCGATCAGGTCCCGCACGACGTGAAGCAGAGTTTCGTCGTGAAAACTGCTCTTGGTGAGGTAATAGTCGGCGCCCGCCTCCAGCCCGGCCAGGCGGTCCTCCTCGCGGTCTTTATAGGAAACGATCATGACCGGCAACCGGCCCAGGTGTGGCGATTGCTTGATGCGCCGGACCAGATCAATGCCGTTCATGCGCGGCATGTCGATATCCGAAATCACCAAGTCCGGCTTGGCGCTTTGCAAGATGTTCCACCCATCCATGCCGTCCACGGCCAGCGACACCTCATACCCTCGGTTTTCGAGGAGCTTGCGCTCCACCTCGCGGACCGTCAGCGAGTCATCCACCACCAGCACATGCTTCCGCGCCGCAATCTGCGCCTGGACTCCGCCGCCGATTCGCGCCAGCTTGCCATGGGTCAGAAGATTATCGATAGATCGAACGATGTCGTCGCCATCCAGGATCAGGATGGGTGTACCATCCTCCATGACGGCGGCGGCGCTGACATCGGGCACTTTCCCGAGGCGCGGGTCCAGGGGCAATACCACCAATTCCCGCTGGCCGACAAATCTGTCCACCAGCAACCCATATCGGTTTAGACGGTCGCTGATCACTACCAACGCCAACCGCTCGACGGGCTTTCCTGCGCCGGGCAGTTGGAGCACCTGGCGGGCCTGGATCACGCCCACGGGTTCCTGGTCCACAAGGCAGAACTGACGATCTTCCAAGGTCTGCAGATCCGTGGCTGCAAGGTACAGGAGCCGGTCAACGCGCGCCAGGGGCAAGGCATAAAGTTCCCCGTCGATCTCTACCAGCAGGGCGCGTAGGACGGAGAGGGTGAGCGGCAACTGGAAATGGAAAGAGGTTCCCATGCCGAGTTGTGACTCGACACGAATGGATCCGCCAATCTGGTTGATGACGTTCTGAACAACGTCCAGCCCTACCCCGCGCCCGGAAATCTCCGTCAATTTGTCTGCCGTGGAAAAGCCGGGCAAAAACAGAAAATCAGTCAATTCGGGCAGGGTCAATTTGGCCGCCATATCGGAGGTAACATAGCCATTTGCGACTACTTTCCGGCGCAGTCCTTCCGGGTCGATGCCGCGACCGTCATCCTTGACCGAAATCTGGAGCAGGCCGCCGCCATGGCGGGCTTCCAACACGATTGTGGATTCCGGCGGCTTGCCGGTCCGGCTGCGTTCCTGGGGCGATTCCAGGCCATGATCCACGGCGTTACGCAATAAATGGGTCAGGGGCGATTCCAACCTTTCCAGGATATCGCGGTCCACGCGGGTGGTTTCACCCTCGATGCGAAAATCAACCTGCTTGCCCTGCTGGCGCGCCATGTCGCGTACCATGCGCGGAAAGCCGTGAACGCCGTCGGCAAAGGGACGCATGCGGCTGGCGATGACCTCGTCGTAGAGCCGGTTCGAGATATACTCCATGCGCTGGGCGTAGATCGAGAATTGCTCGATTTGCTTCGCCACCAGTTGGCTCACCTGGCTGGATTGATTCAGGGATTCCTTCAGCTTCAGCCGGATGTCGTCCACGCTTCCCTCGGCCACCCCGGACGGAGCCATGTTTTCCAGGGCCAGGTGCAAATCCTGTTGCGCGGACTTCACCCGCAGCAAAGCCGAGCAAAACGCCGGCAGGGACTGGGCCTGGACCAGGCATTCCCCGGCCAGCCCCATCAGCTGGTTCAGGCTTTCCGACTGGACCCGGACAAAACTGCTGTCGGATTTATCCTGCTCCGGAACGGCGGGCCTGGCCACGGCAGCCTGGGGCGCCGCCGGCGGCTGATCCGGAGCGGCAGCGGACGCGGCAGGAGCCAGGGCCGCGACCGCCGCCGCTTTGCCCGCCTCCAGGACCCCCCTAAGGTCCTTGCTGATTTCCTCGATCGGCCCCGCCGCCTGTTCCATCTGGGCGGGAATCGCGGCCGGCTCGGCCGTTGCCAGGCGCTTGAACACGTCGTTGCCGCGCAGCAGGAGGTCAATCTGGTCGGCCGTCAGCCGGTGCGTTCCCCGCTGGGCGGCCGACAGGATGTCTTCCATGGCGTGGGCCAGCGTGACGCCGCGCTCAAGCCCCACGATGCGGGCCGCCCCTTTGATGGAATGGGCCGCCCGCATCAGCGGCTCGATCCGGGCCGGCGTGGGGTCGGACTCCACCTTGACCAGGTCCGTCTCCAGGACGCGCGAGTGGTTTTCCACCTCGATGCGGAAAAGATCCATGAGCGAAAGATCCGGCCCGGGATTGTCATAGGAAGGGCTCAATGTGTCAGACTCCCTCTTAAGGCGTCAAATAATTTAGAGTCATCCAGCAGGCCCACAGTGTGGGCGTCCAGGAGAAAAACCCGGGCCGTCAGGGCCGTCGCGGACTTGCTGACGGTCGGGGGCGGTTTCTGCAGCTGGGTCGGCAGCACGCGGAACACGCTCAGCACCTCGTCGACCGGGAACACCCAACGCGCCCCTCCTCCCCGGCTGACGACCATCAGCCGCTGGTAGCGCGTCCGGTCAACGGCAGTCCCCTCCGCTCCGCGCGCAGGCATGCCAAGGATCTCGGCGACCGACTGGCACGGGAGCAGGACGCCGTCGACATTGACGAGCCCCTGGAACACGCGGTTGGTCCGGAACGGCACCCGGTGCACCGTCCTCGGCTCCAGGGCCTTGAGAAAAACATCGGTCTTCAATGCCAGGAATTCGTCATTCAGCCGGAACACGACGACCGAGATGGCGCCCGGGATTTCGGTTTCCTTGGCGCCGGCCAGCAGCTGGGTCCATTCTTCCCGGAACCCGGGGGGAATATCGCGGTCGAACAGATTCCGGCCGGCCTGAGCGTATTCCGGGCAATTCCGGCAATGCCCGACTTCGGCCAGGCGCGGGCAGGAACCGTCGCCGGCGACGCCGATCTTCTTCCAGCAATCCTGCGCCGCTTGATGTTCCGTTGCCGTCATGATTCTGTTCTTTTCAATCTATTAATCTGAAGATCTATACCCACCCCTGTCCCCTCCCAGGAGGGGAAAAACATTGTTGTTCCCACCATGGCCCACTGTTTCAATCATCGATCCGCAATCTGCAATTCTACAGTGCCTCGATCCTCCGGGCTCGCTCCCGCACCAGCGCGGCCCGGACTGCATCGCCCTTTCGCTCGTAGCACAGGCCCAGGTGGACCAGCGCTTCGACGCAGCGCGGATCCAAGTACAGCGCTTTCATATAACAGGCTTCGGCCGCATCCAACCGATCGGACGCCTGCTGGATCAACCCCAGCAGGCAATACACCTCCGCGCCGGGCGCCTGATCCTTGAGAATCTGCTCGCACAACGAACGGGCGCGCTCCAATTCCCCCTGGTCGGCCAGGCGCCTGACGGCGTTCAACCCGCTCTCCGCACGCGCTGGTTCCGGCGGCTCCGGGCTGAACTCCGCCGCCCGGTGGGCCGGCCCCGGATCGGGGGCCGGAGCGGATGAACCCAACTTCGCCGGATGCGCCGACTCCCGGCGCGTCCGCATCCGCTCTTTTTCCCCGCCTTGAATACAGGCAAACGACCGGGCATGCGACACAGGAGTATAGCCTGCCTGTTGGAAAAAAGTAAGCTCAGAATGCCCGACAACCAGGATGCCCCCGGGCACGAGCAGGCGCTCCAGGTTCTTCAGGACCAGGGACCGGGCTTCATCCGACAGGTAAATGATCATATTCCGGCAGAACACGACCTGGTAGGGCGCCTGGTTTGCCAGGAATCCGGAATCCACCAGGTTATCCACGTAAAAATGGACCCGCCGTGCCACGTGTTCGTCCAGGACCCATCGTCCGGCCGACCGCTTAAAATAGCGGGCATGGCTCTCCGCCAGGTTGCCCCGGAATGCCCGCTCGTGGTAATCGGCCTGACGGGCCTTCCGGATGGCGCTCTCGCTGATATCCGCCGCGTCGACATGAAACTGTTCCGGCGTTAGGCCGGCTTCCAACAGCGCGATCGCGATGGAATAAGGCTCCTCCCCGGTCGAACAGGCCGCCGATAAAATCCGCAAGCGCCGCCCATGGCTGGACGGCAACCACGACGCCTGGACATACTTCTTCAGGAACACGAAAGGCTCGCGGTCCCGAAAAAACCACGTTTCCGGGACCACGATGGCGTCGATCAGCGCCATCAGTTCCGTGGTCGATGTTTTCAGCAGGACCAGGTATTCGGACTCGTGCCGCAAACCGATCCGTTCCATGGCGACGGCGACGGCGCGGTCGATGTTCCGGGGTCCGACCGACTCCGGATCCAGGCCGGCGCGCTGATGGAGCAGTTGTTCGATGGAGTGCTTGACCATAAATTTACAACTATTCTTTCATCCTGACTGCATTGCTTATGGCTGCGCGCCACTTCACGTCAAAAGCCTTCAGGACGTCATTCGTCGCAGGAAGACGATATCCGTACGTTTCCCCGCCCTCGATGCACACCACCAATCCGGCTCCTGTGCCGCCACCCATCCCCCGACGATTCGCATCCGCTTTCACGGTCCGCACCAAGTTGGATGCCGCCTGCCAGATCTCTGCGAGGATCGATGCGCTGACCATAAGGGTTATCTCTTCACGCGTCTCCGTGCGATCGAACAGCACACATCGTGCAGTGCCCTTCATGTCAAGCGAGGAGAACACCACGTCGCCGATGTCCGACCGAGATAGTAGGTCGCTTTCATTCGGCCTATTCCAGTCCCACGTCAAACCATTGATTATCAGGTCATTTTGGCCTAATAAGTTGATCTTGAGTGTGCTGGCTACGCAAACGCGTGAACGCGGGTGAACGCGATTGAGCGGAGAGCGTACAGCCACGATCGCCGCTCAATCATATGCTCCGACGGCACAAGGCCGCCGGGGAAACGACCCGTGTTAATATCCTGACTCCGTCGCACCCTCCCGCGAGCCAGCCAAGGCGAACAAGGTCTTTTTCAACTCCTCCGGCAGGACGGCGGCCGGATCGATGCGCTGGATCATTTCCTGCCGGTCCAGCATGATCTTGCCCAGGTACGGCGCCTGGGACGACGTCACACCGGCCGGCTTCAGGTCCTCTTCCCGGCAGGAGACGGTTTCCGTAACGCGCTCGGCGAGGAAGCCGAGGATACGCAGCGCCGCGGCGTCCCCGCCCACGTCCACGAGCACGATGCGCGTGCTCAGCCGCGCGCGGGATGCCGCGCCATCCAGGATCACCGAGAGGTCGACCACCGGCACGATCGTGCCCCGGTAATTCAGCAATCCGGCCATGCCCGACGGTGCGTGCGGCACCTGCTTCAGGTTGGCAAACGGAGCCACCTCGACAATGTACGAGGCATCCAACCCGTAGCGTTCGTGCCCGCTTTGAAAAACAAGAAGCAACATAAGCCCTCACTGAGCCCGCACCGAAAATCTGGCCACTTCACCCTGCAATCCGTACACCGCCTCGCCCATCCGCTCCGTGACCGACTTGAAATCGGACAGGGATTCACGAGTCAGGCGCGCTATTTCACCCAACTGCTGCATGGCCTCATTGATCTGCAAGGCGCCCTGTGATTGGGTTTTCATACCGGCATTGACTACCGCAAAACGCCCGCTCAATTGCCGTGTCTGCTCAATAATCCGGCTCAAATCTCCGCTGAGCTTGACGATCTTTTCCGAGCTGGTTTGGGCCTGGACGCTGTAATTAGCCACGGCCACCACACCCTCCGTAACTTCTGCGCGCATCTCGGCCACCATGCCCTCGATATCGAGCGCGGCCACCGCTGTCTGGTCCGCCAGACGGCGGATCTCGCGGGCAACCACGGCAAAACCCAGGCCGAAATCGCCCGCCTTGTCCGCCTCGATAGAGGCGTTAAGCGATAGCAGGTTTGTCTGGGTAGCCACCTTGGTGATCGTCGTGACCACCTGGTTGATGTTCGCCGTCTTGTGGTTGATCAAGGAGAGCTTGGCGGCAATCTGGGTCGTGGATTGCATCAGGCTTTGGATGTTTGTTTTCATATCAGCCAGGCTGGTCACGCCGCCGTCCGCCAGCGTGGCCGCTGCGGCCGCACTGTGGGTCACCTGTTCCATATCCTGTGCCAGATCTCCGACCGTGGCGGCAATTTTCCGGCTGGTGGCGCCGGCCTCGTCGATCGAAACCGCCTGCCTGGTGACGGACGATTCCAAGTGCCTGGCCGAGGCGTCGATCCTGGCCCCGGACTCGGTCACCTGGATGCCCGACTTGCGCATCTGGGACACGACGGCCTCCAGGCTTTGAATCATGGTCGTAATGGCCTGGCGCAGACGTTGCATCTCATTTCTAGCCGACTTGGCGGAATGCGCACACGCATTAGGTTTCCGTTGGCCGGCAACAGGCGCCGGCAAAACATCCCGGCGCTGTTCAACGCCGGGCATGCCGGCGACCATCCTGCCGGCATCACCGATCCGGCCCGCGGCAACCGCCTCCGCCGCCTCGGTGAGGCGAGTCAAGGGGCGGGTTATCGAACGCGCGATCAGCACAATAACCGTAAAAAGCAACAGGAAACCGGCCAAGGCCAAGGCCAAGACAATGGAGCGCAGACGGTTAATACCGGCCATGCACTCGTCCCGAGGAAAGAGAACGCCCAGCACCCAATCGTTCATGGAGAGGGGCGCAAAATACAGGAAACATTCCTGTCCGGCGCAGGCGGCGGGCAAGCTGACAAAACCGGTCTCCCCGTTTAACATCCGCTGCCCTACCTGGCTGAGCAGCGGATCATTACGTTTTTGCGCTATGCTGAAAATTGTTTCCTTCATAATCAGCGAGGCGTCCGGATGGGCGATAAATGTGCCCTTGTTTGAAATCAGAAACGCATAGCCCGTTTCATAGATGCGGATCGAGGCCACCAGCTTCTTCAGCCAATCCAGCGAAACATCAGCCGTGACTACGCCCTGGAAAAGGTTGTCGGTTTGCGCGGTTTTGTAAAACGGGACAGAATAGGTGGCGAGCATGATACCGCCCCCGCCTTCATCAAAATACGGATCACTCCAGACCGCTCGCTTGAGAGTTTTGGGCTTTGTGTACCAATCCCACTTCAAGTAATCATAGGACGCGTCACCCAAATCACGGTAGGATATTTTGCCGGCCGGCTTATAATAATACGGACAAAAGCTCTTCAAATCAGGCACCAGGGCATAGGGCTCAAAGGCGATTACCGAACCGTAGACCTCCGGATTATTTTCAACCACGGACTTAAGGTAGCGCTCCAGGTCCTGGCTGGCGCCGGGCATATTTTGAACCGTTTGGGTCATGCCTTGAGCAACTTTCTGGACCAAGGACAGCACGTTTTCAATCTGCTGGAGCGTTGCACGGACGACCTTCCGGGCATCCTGATCGACGGTTTTCATCACCATGGCCCGGGAAATATGATAATCATATCCGAACATGATCGTGAACACGATTACAACGCTGCTCAGGATAAGCAGGGCAAGTTGAAAAGCGATGCTTTGTCGTTTCAGCATAATGTCCTCCTTCGTGACCGGCTCACGACTCTCCGCTGATCTTGAAGCGGGACACTTCATGCTTCAGCCCCTGGACTACGCTGGTCAGTTGTTCGGTCGCCTGGTTGAACTCATGCAGCGATTGGCGGGTTTGGTCCGCCGCCGTGGAGAGATGGTTGACCGCCTCGCTGATCTGCTGGGCGCTCTCGGACTGGTTGCGCATGCCGTCCTTGACCGAATCAAACCGGGACTCCAGCGTCTTGACCTGGTCAATAACCTGCCCCAGGCTCTCGCTGATCGTGGCCACTTCGCGCACGCCCTGGCGCACTTCCTCGGCAAACTTATCCATTTCCATCACGCCGGATGACACGGAAGACTGCATTTCACGGGCCATGCGCTCTATATCCTGGGTGGCAATCACGGTCTGGTCCGCCAGACGATTCGTTTCGCGGGCCACCACCGAAAAACCTTTGCCATACTCGCCAGCCTTTGCTGCCTCGATCGCCGCGTTGAGCGACAGCAGGTTTGTCTGATCCGAGATTTTGTTAATCGTCGTGACGACCCCGGAAATCTTATTGGCCTTGTCGTTGATCACGCTCAGTTGCGAAGAGATCGACGATGTGGCCTTGATCAACTGGCGCATGGCGGATTCCATGCGGCTCAAGTTGGTCCGGCCCGTTTCCGCCGTCGCCGCCGTCTGCGCCACCGTTTGCCCCACTTCGTCCATCGTATGCACGAGCGACTCGGAAGTGGAGGCAATCTCCTTGCTGGTGGCGCTGACTTCACGGGTCGAAGCCGCCTGTTCCGCCACCGTGCCCTCGATCTGCCGGGCAGACGCTGAAATCTGCAAAGCCGAGGTGGTGACCTGAACACCCGACTGCTGAACCTGCCCGATCAAGCCGTCAAGACTGGCGGTCATCGTGTCCAGGCCCCTGACCAGTTGCCCAATCTCATCCGTCCCTTGCGCAAACCCCGCCGCGTGCCGGCGCTCGCTATCGGCGGCCAGGAATGTCCGTGCGCCTTGCACATCGCCGCCCGCCACCTTGCCGATCACACCGATGATCAGCCCCAGCGGACGCGTCATACGATTACCTAAAACCAACGCGAACAACATCGCCAACAGCAGCACCAGCAGCCCGGCGCCAAGTACTTCCAAGGTCAGGCGTTCGAACGATTTCCCGATTTCCTGCTGGGCCGTTATAAAATCATCCTCGTAGATACTGGCGAAAATAACCCAGTCCCACGGGGCGAAATATATATTCGCGGATAACTTGGAGCGCGGCGCTGTTTCGCCTTGCTCGGGATTAATCCATGGATAGCGCTCAAATAAACATTCGTTTGGCGGCGCTTGCAACGCATTATTAATCATGCGTTGCACAAAATAGTTACCATCCGCATCGCGCGTTTCCCAGATCGATTCCCCATCGCGCTTGCCTTCTTTGGAGATGATATAGCTCCCGCGTTGATCACCCTTGCCCCCGACCACCGCCACATAGCCGCCTTCTTTACCGACCTTGACGTTCATGATCGCCCGCCGCAGGGATTGCACGCCCTCGATATGCTCGCCGACATACAGCATGCCGATCACCTGGCCATCGACGTCCTTGATCGGGTCGTAAGCCGCCAGATAAGGAGCATTAAGGATGTAGACCAATCCGCGATAGGATTCGCCTTTCAGGATAGCCGCCATGACCGGGCTCGGCTCGCCCTGAGGAGCGGCGGCCGGAATATAGGTCATGATCGCGCGCTGGCCGTTACTATCCGGGACCGTAGTGGCCACACGCAACATATCCCCTCGCTCGTTCATGCGTTGAAACACCGTACAGGTAGCGCCGATTAAACGGGTCACTTCATCCACCAATGGAGTTGGCGTAGCGAAATCAGAATTCTGCCCCAGCCAGACCCCGCCTATCATGAAGCTGGGCAAGGCCACCTTCGAAGTCTGATGGGTAGCCGGATGGACGGCTTCCCATTCGACCATTTCAGGGCCCAGTGTCACCGGCCCGGCTTTCGTCAGCATATCCTGGGCGACTTTCAGATCGCAACTGATATTGGCCTGGATGATATCGTTGGCCGTCTGACACAGCCCGTGAACATCGCGGGCAACCTGGGCGATATTAAGTTTGGCCTGCAGGTTGAGCTCCTCGCCGGCCTTTGCAGTAATCTTTTTTTCCAGGCGCATCATGAGCAGAAGCATGACCAGACTGGGGATCAAGGCTGCCGCGACAACGAGGCTGATAATCTTGGTCTTAAGGGTCATCTTCATGAGCATCTCCCGGATAATTCAACATGCGCTATTTACAGAGGCCAATCAATGGTTCATCGCGGAGATATCGGACCAGAAATCATCCCCCGGCCCTTCCACCTGGCCCAGCATGACCCGGATCGTTCCGATCGGGAATGGGACGACGGCCGTGCCCTTGGTCAGGATACAGCGATCGTCATCGGAGACCCACACTTCCAGGCGGCCAACGCGCACAAATAAACCCTGGAACGCGGCTTCCGGCGTCAGTTTCAAGCTGCGGACTTTTCCATATTCCCGCAGGTTTATTTCTTCGAAGCCGGAGGGGCTTATATAGAGATCGTACAATTTTTCATCGGCCATCACTCGGAAATGATAGCCCTTGTATTCATCCCATGCTTGGCCCCGCATGAAGAACATAAAGCTCAACAAGTCCCGGGTATTCGACTCGATCGCAAAATCTTCCTTGCTATCCCGCAGCAAGTGCTGCCAGTGGGCCATTTTTTTCTGGTAATCGAAAGTCGTCACTTCTTTGAGGCGGTAGCGGCCCTCGCTTAGGCTCTTATAAAAACGAAGCGGGAGGAAAGTGGTCGGGTCCACAATGCTTTCCATAAAATCGTCTATCGGAAAGAGCTTGTTCAGCACACTGGTGGAACGATTACGCAGACGAATGGCCAGCAGGTCACGCCCGTTCTCCTCGATCCATTCGGACCAAACCGTACTGTAGCCCACGGTCCAGGGGCCCCAGCTTATTTTATAGGTCAACTTTTCGCCCACTGGAAACCAAAGTTCGGGTTTTTCCGCTAATGCTGCCAGCGGCAGCAATAAGACGCCGGCGATCGCTATCATTTTTTTAAGCATAGATCCTCTATTTTGATAAATCCCGCGAACGCTTCTGCGCCATACGCATGGCGGCGACAAACGATTTCAGCACTTGGTGTCGCTGTAAGACCTTGAAGGCGGCTTCCGTTGTGCCGCCTTTGGACGTCACTCGTCGGCGCAATTCTTCGGGCTCCAATCCGGTTTCCGCCAGCATGTGCGCCGCGCCCTCCACCGTGGCCACCGCCAGGGTGCGGGCCGTGGCAGTGGCCAGGCCCATTTCCGCTGCCGCCGCCTGCATGCACTCCACCAGATAGAACAGGTAAGCCGGTCCGCTCCCGCTCAGCGCCGTCACCGCATCCATAGCATCTTCCCGTACGCGAACGACAACTCCCACCGCCTGGAATATAGCCTCGATCTGGCGCGCGTCGTCCTTAGTCGCCCGGCGTCCAAGACAGAACGCGGCAGCGCCCTTGCCCACCAGGGCTGCGGTATTCGGCATGACCCGAACAACTCGGACCCCCCGTTTCAACGAAGCCTCGATAAATGCCGTCCGAATCCCGGCCGCAATGCTGACCACCAGTGTCTGCCGGGAAAAAAGGTCTTTCAGTTCCGCCAGGACTTCCTGCACGACCGCGGGTTTCACCGCCAGCAGCACAATGTCGGCCCCCGCCGCCGCCGCCGCGTTTTCCCGGTAGCCAGCGATCTTGAAATTCTTTTTAAAACATTTCAAGCGCAACGCATTCAGATCCGCCACGCGCATCCGGGACGGCGCCAACAGTCTGGCGCGCAGGATGCCGTGCGCCAGCGCTTCGGCCATGTTGCCGCCGCCGATGAATGCCAAGACCTTATTTTTCATCCGTATTATCCTTTTAATCCACCAAAGCGGGCTATGCCCGCAACCCAAGCCTTTCACCACCCGCTTCGCTGGAGGCACGGAGAAAGAATTTCTCCACGTTTTCTCTCCCGATCCGCCGTTGCGCACATTTTGCATCCAACAGCTGCCGGACGCAAAATGCGCGCAACACTCTGTGGGGAGATGGAAGGAAATCACGCCTACAGATCGATCTCCGTGTCTCTGTGTCCGTGGTACATCCCCGTTTTTAATTTGTCTTGTTTTGTATAGCGCTTGCTGACAGATAAGGCACTAAGGCCGGACCGGTCGGGATCCGAACAAAACTGTTCCCAGCCGGATCCACGTGGCTCCTTCCTCGATGGCCACCTCGAAATCGTGCGACATCCCCATCGATAGCTCATCCAGCACAAAGCCCGTGGCCTGCCGCCAGCTGTCCCGCAATTCGCGCAAGCGCCTGAAATACGGGCGCGCATGCTCCGGGTCTTCAGCCGCCGGCGGAATCGTCATCAGCCCGGCAACCTCCACCCGCTGCATGTCATTCGCGGCATGCAGGATAGCGGGCACATCATCCGGCGCCAAGCCGAACTTAGAGCTCTCGCCCGAAACATTCACTTCCAGAAAAACGGGCATAACGCGCCCGGTAATTGCGCCGGCGGCCTCAATGGCGCTCAGCAGCTTGAGGGAATCAACCGAATGGATGATCACAAACAGACGCACCGCATCCTTGACCTTGTTGGTCTGCAGGTGCCCAACCAGATGCCAGGCCAGGTGCCCGGGACATAACGAGATTTTCTGTTTCGCTTCCTGGACTTTGTTTTCGCCGAAAGTCGTCAACCCGCAGGCCGCGGCTTCGCGGATTTGGTCCGGCCCGTATGTCTTGGAGACCGGTAGAATATTGACGGTCTCTGTGTTGCGTCCGGCGCGGGCGCAGGCTTGCGCCACGCGCTCGCGAATAACAGTCAGTCTCGTCTCGAAAGTTCCATCCATCCCCCACCCCTTCCCTTAAAATGTTTTGCTGTAAACATATCATTAAATTATAGGACATTGCAAGCGCGCCTTGGCGGGGACAGCAATTCGCATTATTACGGATTCAACTGCGGAACGGTTGAATAAAGCGTCTGAAAATGCGCGATGTTTTGGCCTGTTTCACAAAATGTCCGGCTGGGGTAACACTTTCGCCGAACTTGTTTGTCAATGCTTCGTCCCAGCGGGACTAAATGACAATAGGCCGGCGCTGCAGCGCCGGCTTGGGTGTTCGATAATATCATCGCGTCCCGTATGGGACGCGATGAATTGGGTATGTTTTACTACGCCAGAGGCATGGCGGCTCGGGTCTACTAAACCAGTTTGACAAAACTTGAGTTGTGGGCATAGCCCGTTTTAGTTTGGGAACTGGATTGAGTGCAGAGATTTGCGCAAGGCCGCTGCTTGCATGGGGAAAACATTCGGCTCGACGCGGAATGAAACGCGAATGATGCGGTCATCCTTGAGCACAACCACTTCAATGAGAGCGAATTCCGCTTCGGAAATCAACTCCACTGCCGGGTATCCTCCGATAGCCAAGGACTGGCGCGAGCGGATTGAAGCTGCATCCATCCGGGTCATTTCTTTAATCTGCTGCTCTAGAGATTTTCCTTCGGACGGGTAATCTTCGATCAGCCCGAAGCGATTATCCGGATCACTAACATCAAACATCAGGCGCGGATTGCCTCGTTCCATTTGCCAGCCGGGCGGCAGCTCCAGAGTCAAACCCAGATCGCTCACCTTGAGCATTGGCGCAGCGCCGGGTCCGCTGCATCCGATGAGGAGTGGCAGGCCCAGGATAACAGTCAAGCGGAGCATTTGACGCAGACGTGTTTTCATTGTGTTCCTATACTTTCTGAATTAGGTAATAGATCGAGGGGAAATCACCGCCCAGGCTGAAGTGCAGCTTGCCGTTCGCGTTCTTTTCAGCCACCGGACCGATCAGCATGCCCTCGGGATTGACGGCTGAAATCTGCAGGCCGGTCACGCTGGTATCCAGTTCGATCTCGGCTTCGATCACCTCGGCCAGAATCGGGCCATGCCCCCGGTGGTATTGGATGGTGTGATTGCTGTTGTATTCGACGTCGCTGTTATCGGCGCGTCCTACCGCTGTGAGGAGTATGTTATCGGTCTGATCGAGGCTGGCGCTGGTCAGTGAACTGAGCGCGATTACGGCAAAATCGCTCTTGCAGCGTACGCGCAGACCCTGGAGGGCAAGCTCGCCTTGAACACCCAGGAAACCATAGACCACCTTGGTGCGTGGGGTGTCGATTGTGCCGTAGCGGCCGGCCAGGTTACGATATAGTTCGCCGGTGTCGGATCGCAACTCCTGAGCCTCCGGGGGGACAATCACCCCGTCGATCTCCGTTTGTTTCAGCGCCCGCGCGGGAGCGCCGGGAAGACGCATGCCCACCTTGCTGATCTCGCTTGCTCCCGCCAGGGCGGAGATATGCCAGGGACCGATAAATCCGGAGGGGACGGCGGTGTTCGGATTATCGGCGGTGCACAGTCCTGCCAGGGCCACTTCGGTGGCGTTGGACGATTCCTGCACGTCGCCGCGCCGCAGCATCAACGCTGCATGGTAGAACAGGCCGAACTTGGCCGGATCGTTGAAGGTATCGAAGACGCCGCCACGGTAGGGCACGCCTGCCAGGGCATCTGCGGTAATTGGCGAGGCGATCATGTCCACCTGCTCGCGGCAATCATAGCGATAGGTATGGATTGTGGCACCTGACCAGCCCTGTAGAGCCGCTACGGCGGCGAGTTGGAGGGGACTTTCGGCGCGCCACTCGTTTGGCCAGGGGTGATCCCACTCGGAAACGAAAAAAGGCTTATCCAGCAAACGCATACAACTAAGGGATCGGTACCAGGGGTCCAGCACGCCGAGCATGCTGTCGTTCATGAGCCGTTTTTCATGAGGCTTCCAGCCCCAGCCGTACCAGTAGGTATGGCTGTCCGTAAATGGGAACTGCTCCTGTGCGGCCAGGCTGGGCGCACCACCATTGGCCCAGTTGGTGCCGGTGACGGGGATGCGCACCCCCAGCCCGCGCAGGTGTTGCTTCATTTCGGTGTAATACGCTTGTTGCAATTCGAGCAGGAATTCAACGCTCTGTGCGCTGATAACGCTGAAATCCACCGGCGTGGCGGCAGTCGGCCGGCTATTAGCTTTCAGCCAGGCCAGATAACGCTCCTCAAGCTGGGTGCGGTAGGGCTCGATCAGTCCCTTGAGGTGGGAAAAAATTTCATTTTCATTGACAATCTCGCTGAGGGCGATCGCGGGATCAGCCTTGTATGCCAGACCGGTGTACGGGTTGAAATGCGTCCAGATTTGCGTGCAGAACTCCTTCTGGAGATCGATCAAGCGCCGATCGAAATTGGAATAGGGACGCGCGGCGTTGCCAAGTTGTTCCACCGCCGCCACGCCGTCGCCGCTGCGGAAGCGGCGGTAGGTCAGCATGTCAAAATAAATGTAGATACCTTCGCGCTTGAGGCAGTGGATCAGGTAATCCAGGCGGTCCATGCTTTCCGGGTCGAGATGGCGGGTGTCAGCCAGGCGCGGGCCCTTGCTGAACTGAAAGATGTTGGGCGTGGACCAGTCGCCGTCCAACTGGTGGAACCGGACCATATTGAGACCGAATTGGGCCAAGCGACGTGCGACTTTTTCACTGTGGGAATGGGATGGAAAATTGGCCGCACTATTAAAATTCGTGCCCCAAAAACGCGCTTCCGTCCCGTCTTCGAAAATCATGCGGGCGTCACGGCATTCGAGAAAGCCATGTCGGCCGGCGGGTTTTTCGTCGGCGAAAACAGAGGAAATGTCGATGGGTGCATGATCCCATGGCAGGGAGAAGGCTATCGTACGACGAGCGGTGTTTTGCATGGCAGGGTCCTTTCTCGGCTTAATGCAAATAGAAGTAGTCTATGAATACCGGGCTGGAGGTCAAGCCTGCAAAAACGAAATGAAATAGGACTTGCTCTGACGATCGGCTGGGGATAAGCTTAACCCAGCGATGCGATCTAAATTCAGTTTCGGCCTGTGCGCTGTGCGACGCCAACCTTTATAGTGGATGATGCAAAATGAAAATCACGACCTATCCTGCTAAATCTCAATCTTCATCAAGCCCCGACCTGCGTTGCGAAACCGATGCGCTGGGCAGTCGGCAATTGCCCGCAGGCTGCCTGTATGGGATTCATACCATGCGGGCCATTGAGAACTTCGATCTCGCCGGCCATCCGGTGCATGCCGAGCTGATCCTGGCCTTCGGTGCCGTGAAACTGGCCTGTGCACGAACCAACCGCCAGCTCGGGGTATGGCCGGATGACACCGAGGGGCGCGCCAAAGCTGCGGCGCTCGAACAGGCTTGCGGCGAGATGAGCACTGGGCTGCTTTCGCAGCAGGTCGTTGTGGACAGTCTACAAGGCGGCGCCGGCACCTCAACGAATATGAACATCAACGAAGTTCTGGCCAACAGGGCGCTGGAGATCCTTGGTCGCCCCCACGGCGAGTATGCTGTCATTTCCCCGCTGGAGGATGTCAACCGGCACCAATCTACCAACGACACCTTTCCCACCGCTCTCCGGCTGGCGGCGATTAGTATGCTCCGTGGTCTGGAACAAAGCGTGCTCCGACTGCACGAGGCCTTCCAATTAAAAGCAAAAGCTTTGGCGCATGTGGTCAAAGTCGGGCGGACCCAGCTTCAGGACGCGGTGCTGACCACGCTGGGCCGCGAAATGGGCGCGTATGCGGAGGCGTTCAAGCGCGATCACGGGCGGATCAGCAAATGCGAGGAGCGACTGCACCATGTGAATCTCGGCGGCACGGCGATCGGCACCGGGCTCGGAGCGCCGCGCCAATTCACTTTGCGCGTGGTAGAGGAACTGCGGGATCTGACCGCCATCAACTTTGTCCAGCATGAGGACCTGGTGGAGGGCACCCAGAACACCGATGTATTCGTCGAGGTTTCGGGAATCCTGAAGGCCCTGGCCGTCTCACTGTTGAAAATCTCGACGGACCTGCGCCTGTTGGCTAGTGGGCCGGAAGCGGGCTTGGCCGAGATTAAACTGCCCGCGCGGCAGGCGGGCTCGACCATCATGCCCGGCAAGGTCAACCCGGTGATCCCGGAAGCCGTTGCCCAGGCGGCGATGCTGGTCATGAGCAACGATGCGGCCATTACCCTGGCCGCCGCGTCCGGCACTCTGGAGTTGAATCCATTCCTGCCGCTGATTGCGCATACGCTGTTTCAGAATCTCGACCTGCTGCGGCGCGCCTGTGACTGCTTCCGCGAGAAGTGCATCGCCGAACTGGAGGCTGACGAAGGGCAATGCCGACGCTGGGTGGCGGCCTCCACCACTGCCACCGTCACAGCCCTCACCCCCGCCATCGGCTACGCGCATGCGCTGGACATCATCCGGGCAGCTCGCGAAAAAGGCATTTCGATCCGTGCCGCCGCCCTGGCCTCGAGTTACGTGACACCAGAACAGTTCGATCAATTAACCACGCCTATGGCACAGTAAACGTTGCGCTTGCCACGCGATACGTGTGCTTGCGGATAAAGAGATGATTGGCTGGCAAAACGTTCTTTTGGGTCAGCCGTGCTGCCAATGTAGCGCTTCTGTGTGGCCAGGCTCTTCAAGGCATAGACGTAGTACATTTATATCCCTGGCGAACGTGTCCGCCGTGGCGCCTGGGCAAAGACGGAAGGGGTGGGATTCGAACCCACGGCGCCTTACGGCGCGCCGGTTTTCAAGACCGGTGCTATCGTCCACTCAGCCACCCTTCCAAACGTTTATCATAAAGTGTTGAGATGATAGTTAAAACGTATAAACAAATAAAAAAGGTACGTATCACCGCTGTACTATATGGGCAGATGAAAAAAACATAAGGTCACGGAGGACACCATCCATGACTCAAGAGCTATAGCTGAAAATTAGACCAAGGACGCATCGCTGGCAAGACAAAAGCGGGTCGGTCAGGGCACCAACCTTTAGATCAATTGCCGGCGCTGCGCTGGAACGGGACCCGGTACCAATGCTCATTCTTTTAACGAGTAGGAAATCAGCACATGCACAGCTCTGGTCTCTCCGCTGGGGCATGCGCTGGATTAGGAACTTGCCGCCGCCGCAATAGTTTCCAGCGTTTCCCAGCGTTGATAGGCCGCTGCCAGCGCGGAGATCAGTTCAACGGAGCGTTGACTGGCGCGTGCAAGAGTCTCGTCATTGTTCCGGCGATAGAAATCCGGATCGGCCATGGTAGTGAGCAACTGTCTCTGCTCGGCTTCCAGTGTGTCGATTTTTTTTGGCCATTCCGCCAGCTCGCGTTTCTCCCAGTCGGCCAGGCGCTTCTTCGTGGCTATCTTGGCTGACCGCTCGCGTGGAGGCTGAGCCTTCTTGCCTGCCGGATCCGTGACGGACGCTAGAAGCCGGTGTCTGGTCCAGTCTTCATAACCGCCCACGTATTCGTTGATGTGCCAACCCTGGTCCGGTCGTAGCCATTCGCCCGGCCGCTCGAGAGAGTGTTTTTCAAAAACCAGCACGCTGGTCACCACATTGTCCAGAAACGTCCGGTCGTGGCTGACAAGCAGGACTGTTCCGCGATAGGCGTCCAATTGGTTTTCCAGCAACTCCAGCGTGGCAATATCCAGATCGTTTGTCGGTTCATCCAGTACGAGCACGTTAGATGGTTGGGCAAACAGACGGGCGAGCAGCAGTCGGTTCCGCTCTCCACCGGAGAGGCAGTGGACTGGCTGGCGCACCCGGTCGGCTGCGAAAAGGAAATCCTGCAAGTATCCAATGATATGCCGCTGCGCGCCATCGATCGTCACGAATTCATGACCCTGGGCAACATTGTCGGCCAGCGATAGATTGTCGTCGAGCTGCGCGCGGAGTTGGTCGGAATAGGCGATCTGGAGCTTGGTGCCGTGCGCAATACGGCCCTTCTGCGGAGTCAGTGCTCCCTCTGCGGGTTCGCCTTCGAGGAGCAAGCGCAGTAGGGTTGTCTTGCCGCAGCCGTTTGGTCCAAGAATCCCGATTTTGTCGCCGCGCGTGATGACGGTGGAAAAATCGCGGATCAGCCACGCGCCGGGTTCCACGGGCTCCGCCGCCTGCAGCCGATCCCGTTCGGCGTATCCGAACGACACCTGTTCGGCCTTGAGTACTATTTGTCCCGTTCGTTCGGCCTCTTGGATGACCATCTGGACGGATTCGCTGCGTTCCCGCCGCTGGCGACGTTCGTCGCGCAGCGCCATCAGGGCGCGGAGGCGTCCCTGATTGCGTACGGCCCGGGCCTTAACCCCCTGCCGTTTCCATACCTCCTCCTTTTTCAGGCGCTGATCGAGATGTGCCCACTGCCTGGTTTCGGCCTGGAGCGATTGTTCCTTGCGCTCCAGAAAGGTGTCATAGTCACAATTCCAGTCGCTGAGCACGCCGCGATCGAGTTCGATGACGCGCGAGGCCAGCCGGCGGAGAAAGGAGCGGTCGTGCGTGACAAAGAGGAAGGTGCGGACGTGACGCAGGAGGAAGGCCTCCAGCCACGCGATCGAATCCACGTCCAGATGGTTGGTGGGCTCATCGAGGAGCACCACGTCCGGTTGGCCGAGGAGAGCCTTGGCAAGCAGTACCCGGCGTCGAGTGCCGCCGGACAGCGAGGCGAATTCGGCGGTCGGATCGAGACCCAGCCGACTCATGATCTGCCGGGCTTCGAGAAGACCGTGATGGTGCGTAGCGCTCGCATGATGAGGATAGACGATATCCAGGACACTGCCCGACAGACCGGCCGCCACCTGCTGAGGCAGGCACGTTACGCGCAGGCCGGAGGGTCGGATCACCTGCCCTGTGTCGGGCGCCACTTCTCCTGCAAGGACTCGCATCAGGGAAGTCTTGCCGGTCCCGTTTATACCGAGCAGGCAGATACGATCCGCGCGCTCGATGTGGAGTTCCACGTTATCGAGCAAGAGTCGTCCGCCATAGCTTAAGCTCACATGATTTAGGCTGAGTAGTGCCATAGGAGAGTCTCAAAGTCCAGAAGTCTATTGCGGGGAAACTATAATTGTTGGGCGCAAGATTTTCAAGGATTGTCTTCAGCACTCCCCGAGTCTGTACCATCCCGACATGAACTGGCGATCCAGATTCAGAGGCAGTCCGGTCTTCTGGCACAGAACGCTGGTCTGCCGATCCGTTCCGTGCTGCTTATCGGGGCAAACTCAGTCTGTGGAACTGGATACTGCCGATCCGCAAACCGTGATCTTTGCATATCCGTCCACCGAGATGTCGGATGGCATGACCTACGTCCGTCCGGCCATCCAACTGGAGATGGGGGCGCGCTCTATCCGATGACTGGCCGATGGCGAATGCCAAAATCACGCCTTACGCGGCGGAGGCTTTCCCTGACCTGTTCACCATCCGTTCCTGCAAGGTTCGCACGCTGGCGGCGCATACGAACCTCGGCCGCTGCCGCGCATCGTTGCTGGCCTGGTCACCTATCAAAGCTCCTGGAATCCGCCTTTTGGGGATACATTCCGAGATACCCTGAACTAACTCAGCCCTGAGGCGAAAGTAAATATTGCACTATGATTGTGCAATCTTCAGGTTCAACAATTCCAGGAAAGCGGATTCATCGAGAATTGGAACATTCAAGGAGTGGGCCTTTTTCAGCTTTGAGCCGGGCTCTGCCCCGGCGATGACAGCGGAAGTTTTTTTCGATACGCTGGATGTAACTGTCCCTCCCTGGCGTCGGATTTCCTGCTCCGCCTGCTCCCGCGTGAACTGTGATAAGGCGCCGGTCAGGACATACGCCCGGCCTGCCAGCCGGGCGCCCATCCCCGCAGCCGAAGCCAAGCGCTTGAAGTTGACGCCCGCTTCTTGCAGACGCTTGATCAGCGCCAGGTTGTGGGGATTGACGAAATACTCGACGATGTTCCGAGCGGCCACGGGCCCCATATCGCGGATCAGCTGCAGCTGATCGATATCGGATCCCACGAGCTGATCGATGTCGGCAAAATTCTGTTCCAGAGTTTGAGCCATTTTGGCGCCGACCTGCCGGATGCCCAGGGAAAAAATTACACGCCAAAAATCACGTTTTTTGCTGGCGGCAATGCCTTCGATCAGGTTCTGTGCCGATTTTTCGGCCATACGCTCCAACCCGCCGAGCTGCGTTGGCGTCAACAAATAGAGATCGGACGGATCACTGACCAGTTTTTGATCCACGAGTTGCTCGATGAGCGCCTCACCCAGCCCCTCGATATCCATGGCGCCGCGCGCGGCAAAATGGCGCAGCCAGCGTTTGAGCTGGGCCGGGCATTGAAGATTCTCACAGCGATAGGCCACCTCGCCCTCCAGCCGCGTGATCTCCTGGCCACAGACCGGGCACTTCGACGGCATCCCGAAGATGCGTTCTTGGCCGGTGCGCACGGCAGCATTAACGCCCACCACCGCCGGGATCACTTCGCCGGCTTTCTCGAGGTACACCCGGTCGCCTACGCGAATATCCTTGCGCTGGATTTCATCGATATTATGCAGGGTCGCCCGGTTAATGGTCGATCCGGCCAGGAAAACCGGCTCAAGTTCCGCCACCGGAGTTAGAACGCCAGTACGCCCAACTTGGACCGTGATCGAGTTCAAGCGGGTCTCTGCACGTTCCGGCTCATACTTGAAAGCCACGGCCCAACGCGGACTTTTGGCAGTCGTGCCCAAAACATCGTAAAGCGATCTTTCATTCACCTTGATCACACCGCCATCCATTTCGAATGGAAAATCGTGACGCATCTCCTTCAATTCATCCAAAGCGGACAGTACCTCCGGCATAGATTCGCAGACCCAGGAACGCGACGGTATTTTTAGGCCGAACTGACTCAGCGCGGAGATCAGCTCGCGGTGCGTTTGGAATGCAATGTCAGCGCACTCGCCGACACCGTAGAGAACAACATCCAGCGGACGCCGGGCCACGATCCGGGGGTCCAGTTGTTTCAAGGATCCAGCCGCGGCATTGCGGGGATTGACGAAGGCTTCTTGGCCCACCTTCTGCCGCTCCCGATTAAGCGCAAGGAACCCCTCGCGCGTCATAAAGACTTCACCCCGGACCTCCAGCACGGCTGGCGCCAAATCCGCCCTCAGGCGCAGAGGGATGGAGCGGATAGTGCGCAAGTTATCCGTGATGTCATCCCCCACCCGTCCGTCACCGCGAGTACTGCCGCAAACCAACCGACCCTGTTCATAGCGCAGGGAAATGGCCGCGCCATCAATCTTGGGTTCCAGGACATAAGTGAATTTCGTTCCGGGAAGCATTTTTTTTGTACGCTCATCGAACGCCAGGAGTTCGTCACGGCTGTAGGTGTTGGCCAGGCTCATCATGGGCGCCCGGTGCTGGACCTGACAGAATTCCTTGAGTGGCGCACCGCCGACGCGCCGGGTGGGAGAATCCGGTGTCGCCAGTTCCGGAAACTGCGTTTCCAGATGCTCGAGTTCCTGGTACAGCCGGTCGTAGTCGCGGTCGGAGATTTCCGGTTTATTGACGACATAATAGAGACGGTTATGCCGTTCCAGAGTTTCGCACAAGATAGTGATGCGCTGTTTGGCGTCTTTCAGGTTCATGGCGTAATGCTAGCAGATCCGCGATAGAAATGCCAACCCATTAAGGTGGATACAGCGGTTCCAATTCATCCTCACATTTGAGTATTGGCGGGGGCAAGC